>JAKLDR010000002.1 GCA_022703445.1 Planctomycetota bacterium
GGGCCGGCCACCACTGTGAAGGTCAGATCGCTTCCCTCGACGTCCGAACCAGTCAGGGTGACGTCCCCAGGCGTGTCTTCATCCGTCGTAACCGCCTGGGCATCGGCCACCGGGGCATCGTTGACTGCGGTGACAGTGATGGACACCGTCGCCTCATCCGAGTCCGCGTGTCCATCGTTCACTTTGAAGGTAAAGGAGTCCGAGCCGCTCCAGTTGGCCGCTGGAGTGTAGGTGCGGCTGGCGCCTGTGCCGGAGAGCGTGCCGTGGCTCGGACCGGCTGTCACCGTGTAGGCGAGCTGGTCGCCGTCCACATCCGAGGCGGTCAGAGTGATGGCCTTCGGTGTGTCCTCGGCGGTGGTCACGGCCTGGGCGTTAGCCACCGGGGTATCGTTGACCGCGGTGACGGTAACCGACACGGTGGCCGGCGTCGAGTCGGCGGTCCCGTCGTTGACCTTGAAGGTGAAGGAGTCCGAACCGTTCCAGTTCGCCGCTGGAGTGTAGGTCAGGGCCGGAGCTGTGCCGGTTAACGTCCCGTGCGCCGGAGCAGCGACCACCGTGAAGGTCAGATCGCTTCCCTCGACGTCCGAACCAGTCAGGGTGACGTCCCCAGGCGTGTCTTCATCCGTCGTAACCGCCTGGGCATCGGCCACCGGGACATCATTGACTGCGGTGACGGTGATCGACACCGTGGCCTCCGTCGAGTCGACGGTGCCATCGTTCACCTTGAAGGTGAAGGAGTCCGAACCGTTCCAGTTCGCCGCGGGAGTGTAGGTGCGGCTGGCGCCGGAGCCAGACAGTGTGCCGTGTGCCGGAGCAGAGACCACCGTGAAGGTCAGCGCGCTTCCCTCGACGTCCGAACCGGTCAAGGTGATGGCCTTAGGTGTGTCCTCGGCGGTGGTCACGGCCTGGGCGTTAGCCACCGGGGTATCGTTGGCCGCGGTGACGGTAACCGGCACGGTGGCCGGCGTCGAGTCGGCGGTCCCGTCGTTGACCTTGAAGGTGAAGGAGTCCGAACCGTTCCAGTTCGCCTCAGGAGTGTAGGTCAGGGCCGGAGCTGTGCCAGTCAACGTCCCATGCGCCGGAGCAGTGACCACCGTGAAGGTCAGATCGCTTCCCTCGACGTCCGAACCGGTCAGGGTGATGTCCTTCGGCGTGTCTTCCGCGGTGGTCACGGCCTGGGCATCCGCCACCGGGGCATCGTTGACCGCGGTCACGGTGATGGACACCGTGGCCTCGGCAGAGTCTGCACGACCGTCGTTGACCTTGAAGGTGAAGCTGTCCGAGCCGTTCCAGTTCGCCGTCGGGGTGTAGGTCAGGGCTGGAGCCGTCCCAGTCAGTGCCCCGTGCGCCGGCCCGGCCACCACCGTGTAGGTAAGTGGATCGTCGTCCGCGTCAGAGGCTGTCAGGGTTATGGCCTTCGGCGTGTCCTCGGCCGTGGTGACCGACTGGTCGTTGGCAACGGGGACGGCGTTGGGTACATGGACGGTCCAAGTCTGAGTGACCGTCCCGCCGCGCCCGTCGGAGACAGTGACGGTGATCGTGTGGTCGCCAATGTCGGCCCTCAGGGGACTGTAGTTCATGGTGTTGACCGCCACGGGCACATTGTCGCCGTCGATCTTCCACGCGTAGCTGAGCGTGTCGTCGTCGGGATCCCAGACGTCGACAGCGAAGGCCTGGGTGGCGCCCACCGCCACCGTGGCCGGATCATCCGGGCTGAACGAGGAGATCTCGGGCACCTGGTTGGAAACTGTGAGGGTCACCGCCACAGTCTGCGGGCTGTTGCTCGCGTTCGGATCGGCCACGGTCACCGTGCCGGTGTAGGTGCCTGGCGACAGGCTGATCGGAGGCCGGTAGCGGGCGCCGGTGTTCAGGTAGCCGCCATCGCCGCCGCCCCAGACGATCATCTCCGTGCCAGTCCATACCGCCGTGTGACTTCGGCGGCCTGTCGGAGTCCCGGTTGTAGAGGTGGCCGCGGACCAGGAGTCGGTGGTCGGGTTGTAGCGCCCTCCAGTAACGACGTTGCCGGTGTTGGCGGCATTGGAGCCGCCCCACACGATCATCTCGGAGCCAGCCCAAGCGGCGCTATGGGCGAGGCGCGCGTCCGGCGCGCCCGTCGTGGAGACAGTCCCGGTCCAGGTGTCGGTCGCCGGGTTGTAGCGCCCACCGGTGTTCACCGGGTTCGTACCGTTGTGCCCGCCCCAGACGATCATCTCCGTCCCGGTCCACACCGCGCGGGAGTGCAGCCGCGCCGAGGGAGCGTTGGTGGTGCTCATGGCCGTCCAGGTGTCTGTGACAGGGTTGTAGCGTGCCCCGGTGTTCACTACGCCGGAGCCGTCATGCCCGCTCCACAGGATCATCTCGGTGCCGGTCCACACGGCCGCATGGAACCGTCGCGCGGCCGGCGCATTGACCGTCGAGACGGCATTCGACCAGGAATCCAGCGCCGGGTCGTACCGGTATCCCGTGTTGACCATGGCGTCCCCGGCGACGTACCCGCCCCAGATGATCATCTCCTTCCCGGTCCAGACGGCGCTGTGGCACCTGCGCCCCTCCGGCCCGCCGACCGTCGTAATGCCTCCGGTCCATGTGTTCGTGACTGGGTCGTAACGCCCGCCGGACGTGACCGGGGCGCCGCCCATGCTGGTGCGGCCGCCCCAGACGATCATCTCCTTGCCGGTCCAGACTGCGCTCTGGTCCTCTCTGCCAACGGGGGCGCCAGTGGTAGTGGTCGTCCCCGTCCAGGCCTCCGCCTGGCTGACCACCGCCGAGACGGTCAAGGTGTCCGTCTCCGTGGTGGTCGTGCCCCACGTCGGCGAGACCTGCAGCCAGGGCTTGTTACCGGAGGCTGTCCAAGCCAGGGTGCCGACCCCCGGGTTGGTCACCGACGCAGACTGGGCGGCTGGATTCGTCCCCTTGGTAGTCGAGAAGTCCATCGTGGCCGGGGCCAGGCCGATGGTCGGCTTGACGACCTCCAGAGTCACCGTAACCGCCTGGGGGTTGTTGGTCGCGATCGGGTCGGTCACCGTAACCGTGCCGGTGTAGGTGCCGACGGCCAGACTGAGTGGCGGTCGGTAGCGCTTGCCTGTAGCAAGCACGCTGCCGTCGTAACCACCCCAGGCCACAAGCTCTTTGCCGGTCCAAACCATCTGGTGGTCACGCCGTGCCGACAATGCTCCGTTCACTGCCGTGGCGCCCAACCAAGAGTTGCTGACCGGGTCGTAGCGCGCGCCAGTATCGGTGTAACCGCTCTGCGGACAACCGCCCCAGACGATCATCTCGCTGCCCGTCCACACCGCCTCATGCGAGCTGCGTCCTGACGGCGCGTTGGTCGTTGAGACTGTTCCTGTCCAAGAGTCGGTGGCTGGGTCGTACCGCGCGCCGGTGCCATAAGCGGAACTGCCCTGCCAGCCTCCCCAGATGATCATCTCCGATCCGGTCCATACGGCGGAGTGCTCTTCGCGAGCACTCGGAGCGCCAGTATTGGTCATCGGGGCCCAGGTGTCGGTTGCGGGGTCGTACCGCGCGCCGTCGCTCAGGAACGTCCATGGGCCTGTCCCTTGGCAACCGCCCCAGACTATCATCTCCGTCCCGGTCCAGACTGCCCCGTGGGCCCATCGGGCGCTAGGCGCGTTGGTCGTGGACATGGAACTCCAGGTGTCCGTTACCGGGTTATAGCGAGCCCCGCTGTTGGTTGCAGTTTCACTGCCGGGGCCACCGGTGTCTCCGCCCCAGATAATCATCTCTCTGCCGGTCCAGACCGCGCTGTGCATGTTCCTTGCCGAAGGCGCACCAGTTGTAGAGATGGACCCCGACCAGGCATCAGTTGCCGGGTCGTAACGGCCGCTCGTCCCTGTCACGTGGTTGCCGCTGTCCAGTCCGCCCCAGACAATGACCTCTTTCCCGGTCCACACCGCGCTGAATTTGCGTCGTGCCCCTGGCGCCCCCGCCGTGCTCGTCGCTGTGGTCCACGCCTCACCCTGGCTGACCACCGCCGAGACGGTCAGGGTGTCCGTCTCCGTGGTGGTCGTGCCCCACGTCGGCGAGACTTGCAGCCAGGGCTTGTTCCCGGAGGCTGTCCAGGCCAGGGTGGTGCCTCCGCTGTTCGTGACCGATACCGCCTGGGACGCCGGGTTCAGCCCCACCGTCGCCGTGTAGGAGAGCGCCGCCGGTGCCAGGCCGATGGCCGGCGGCTGGGCCACCGTGAGGGTCACGGCGATCAGCCGCGGGCTGTTGTCGGCGTCCGGCGCGGTCACGGTGATGGTTGCTTCGTAGGTGCCGGCGGTCAGGGCCGAGGCGTCGTACGTGACCGCGATGGTATCGGTCTCGCCGGCCGAGTCGCCCGAGGTCGGATCGCAGGCCAGCCAGGCCACGTCGTCGCTGATCGTATAGGCCATCGTGCCGCCGCCGAAGTTGCAGACCGTGAAGGTTGTGGCCGCGGGATTCGCGCCGACCAGGCAGGTGGGGTCCAGCGTGGTCTTGTTGAGCACCAGATGCGGACCGACCACCGTGAGCGTTACAGCGATTGTCTGAGGACTGTTGTCGGCGCTGGCCGCGGCCACGGTGATCGTGGCGTTGTAGGTCCCGGGGGCCAGGGCATCGGTGTCGTAGCTCACGGTGATCGTGTCGGCCTCGCCAGCGGAGTCCCCGGAGTCGGGAGTGCAGGCCAGCCAGCCGGCATCGTCGCTCACCGTGTAGTTCATGGTGCCGGGGCTCGAGTTGCGCACAGTGAAAGTCTGCGCGGTGGCATCGGCCCCCTGCAGGCAGGACTGGCTCAGGGTCGTCTTGTTGAGGACCATGTGCGGGGTGGTCACGGTCAGGGTGACGGCAATGGTCCGGGGGCTATTGTCGGCGTCGGCGGAGGTCACGGTTATGACCGCGTTGTAGGTGCCAGGGGCCAGGGCCCCCGCGTCGTAGTGGACAGTTATGCTGTCGACCTCGCCGGTCGAGTCTCCGGAGATCGGATCGCACGCCAGCCAGGCCACGTCGTCGCTGATCGTGTAGTTAAGCGTGGCCCCTCCGGAGTTCCGCACCGTGAAGGCCTGGTCGGCGGCATTGGCCCCCTGGGTGCAGGTTGGGCTGAGCGTGGCAGTGCTGAGCATCAGATGCGGCCCGGCCACGGTGAGGGTCACGGCAATCGTCAGCGGACCGTTGTCCGCCTCCGGCGAGGTCACGGTGATGGTGGCGTCATACGTGCCCGGGGCCATCCCGGCAGTATCGTAGCTGACTGTGATGGTGTCCGTCTCGCCGGTCGAGTCTCCCGAAACCGGATCGCAGCCCAGCCAGGCGACGTTGTCGCTGATCGTGTAGGTCAAGGCCCCGCCGGTGGAGTTGCGTACCGTGAACGTTTGGTTGGCGGCGTTGACGCCTTGCAGGCACGAGGGGCTGAGCGTGGTCTTGTTGAGCACCAGGTGCGGCGGGGTCACCGTGAGCGTCACCGCGATGGTCTGCGGGCTGTTGTCCGCCTCCGGCGAAGTCACGGTGATGGTGGCGCTGTAGGTGCCCGCCACCAGGCCGGCGGTGTCGTAGCTGACGGTGATGGTGTCGGTGTCGCCGGTCGAGTCTCCCGAAACCGGATCGCAGCCCAGCCAGGCCACGTTGTCGCTGATCGTGTAGGTCATGGTGCCGCCGACGGAGTTGCGCACGGTGAAGGTCTGGCTGGAAGCGTTGGCTCCCCTCAGACAGGACGGGCTCAGCGTGGCAGTGCTGCGCACCAGGTGCGGCGGGGTCACCGTCAGCGTGACTGCAATCGTCTGAGGACTGTTGCTGGCATCGGCCGAGGCCACAGTGATGGTGGCGGTGTAGGTGCCGGGGGGCAGGGCGTCGGTGTCGTAGCTGACGGCGATGGTGTCAGACTCCCCCGTGGAGCTTCCCGAGGCCGGACTGCATGAGAGCCAGGCGGCGTCGTCGCTGATCGTGTATTCCAGCGTCACTGCGCCAGAGTTGCGCACTGTGAAGCTCTGGGCGGCGGCATCCTGCCCATGCAGGCAGGTGGCACTGATGGCCGCGGTGCTGAGCGTGATGGTCGGCCCCGTTACCGTCAGCGTAACCGTCACCGTGTTAGTCTCTTGAGCGCCATACTGGGTCTTGTACGAGAAGCTGTCCACGCCTATGAAACCCACAGCCGGCGTGTAGGTGAAAGCCCCATCGCCCTGCAGCGACAAAGATCCGTGAGCCACATCGTTGACCAAGACTGCGGTCATCGGCGCGCCGCCGCCGTAGTCGTTGGCCAGTACCCCGGGAGCAGCCACCGTAAGCACGTTGCCGCGGAGGACCTGATAGGTCTCGGGGTCTGCGCCTGGCTCCCACGCCGCCACACTGACGTTGTCGAGTTGCGTGGTGCAAGTGACCATTCCCACTCTGCCATAGAAGGCCACGCGGTACTCATACGGGTCAAGCCCGGCCACGAAGTAGTTTGTGCACACGACGGCTGTCGTTGCGCCAGACTGGAGCGTCACGTTCACGCTGGAGCCACCGGTCACAGCTTGGAGCCGGACATCCGCTGATATCCATCCGCCGCTCTTGAGCGTTATGCCCAACGGGCTCACGTCTATCTCAGTCAGCTTGGCCCCATTCCAGTGGATAGACACGTGGTTGCTGTTACCGTCGTATTCAGGGTTCCTCCAGATGTCAAATCCCACTCCAAAGGCTCCGGCCAGGTTGGGGTCCTCGCAGGTTGCCAGGTACGGACCCGCGCCGGTTGTCCCGTAGGTGGCCGTGGGCAGCAGCAGGAAGCCTATCCCGTCGGCATCCCCTGCGGTGAACCTGAAGTCGAACCGCGCTTTCACCGATGGGAACGGCCCCTCATCAGCACGGTCGAAGGCAATGCTGTTGATCTGATCCCAGGACCCCGCTTGCGTGAGGCGCACCGTCCCACTGACAATGGCCGGTCCTGGGGTGCTTAGATGCTTCGTGAGCGTATAGGGTGTTCCAGGCTCGTCGAAGTTGTTGTAGGTGCCGAGGTTGCCGGAAGTCGGCGCGCCCTCACCGGCAATCTGGTACGCGGCCGTCGCGGCCGCGGCTGCCGCCGAGAGGGCCAGGATGATGGCTGCTGCGCTCTTCATAGGGCACCCGGCCAAACGAGAGGGTTATTTGGCATAGGCATCGTCACATCTCCACCGGACGGTACTCGGGCCAGAATTTCACCGCAACTGCTCCGCCGGCAACGGAGCATGCCTTAAATAAAGTATAGCCCAAGTCGCCTGGCAAGGCAATAGCCCAATCACCCCGGTCATGCGCTGCCCCGGAGCTCGGGCCGAAGCCGCCTCTTCCTGCTGGCGCCCGCTCCGTCCGCCTCGCTCAGGCCTTGGCCTGCCCCGCGCACTCCGCCAGGTCGGCGATGGCCTCGGCGTAGAGCCGGTAGATGGCCCCCACCAGCGCCAGGCGGTTGGCCCGGACGGCCTGGTCGTCGACGTTGACGAAGACCTTCTCGAAGAAGGCGTGCAGCGGCCCGGCGAAGCCCTTGACGTAGAGCTCGCTGGCCTCCAGGTAGTCGCCCATGGCCCACTTGGCGCGGAACTGCGGCGCGACCGCGCCGTAGGCCCGGAAGAGCTCGCGCTCCTCGGGGGCCTGGAGCAGCGCGCCCCGCGGCTCGGCGCCGGCGCCGGCGGCCTCCGGGGCCTTGCGGTAGATGTTCCGGGCGCGCTCGATCACCGTGCAGAGCTCGGCGAAGCCCTGGCGGCGGGCCATCTCGGCCACCGCCCCGAGCCGGGCGTCGAGCTCGGTGAGGTTGTCGAAGCCCGCGCCCAGCACCGCGCGGAGCACCTCCACCCGGCCGCCGGCGTCCTCGAGGAGCGCCACCTCCAGCCGGTCGCGGAGGAAGTCGGCGATCCTGGCCAGCAGTTCGTCGCCGGCGCCCCCGAGCATGCCCTGCTGGCGGTAGAGGTCGCGGGCGCGCTCCAGGATCTTGCGCAGCCCCGGGCCGTTCCGGAAGAGCTTGGCGGCGCGGATGATGGCGATGGCCCCCAGCGCCGCGCGGCGCAGCGCGTAGGGGTCCTTGCTGCCGGTGGGCGCCAGCCCCGCCGCGAAGCCGCCGACGATGCTGTCGAACTTGTCGGCCAGGGCCACGATCCGGCCGACCTGGCTGCGGGGCAGCTCCATGGCCGCGGTGCGCGGGAGGTAGTGCTCCTCGATGGCCTGGCGGACGGAGGACGGCTCCCCGTCCTCCTTGGCGTAGTAGCGGCCCATGGTGCCCTGGAGCTCGGGGAACTCGAAGACCGCCTTGGTGACCAGGTCGCACTTGGAGAGCAGCGCCGCGCGGGCGGCGGCGTCGGCCACGCCGTCCTCCTGGCCGCTCTCGATGGCCAGCCAGCGGGAGAGCGAGCCGGTGCGTTCGACCTTCTGGCGCATGCTCCCGAGCTTCTCGTGGAAGACCACGCCCTCCAGGGCGCCGAGCCGCGCATCCAGGCGCTGCTTCTTGTCCTCGCGCCAGAAGAAGAGCGCGTCGGCCAGCCGCGCGCGGAGCACGCGCTCGTTGCCGGCGCGGATCACCGCCGCCCCGCCGCCGCCCTTGGGGTCGCGGTTGGCGATGGAGCAGAAGACCGGCAGCAGCCGGCCCTCGGAGTCCTCGATGGGGAAGTAGCGCTGGTGGCCGGTCATGGCCGCCACGGTTATCTCGGGGGGGAGCTCGCGGCACACGGCCTCGTCGAAGCTGCCGATCACCGCGCCGGGCCACTCCACCAGGTTGGCCACCTCGCGGACCAGCGCGTCGGAGATCCCGTTCCGGTTGTAGAGCCGCCCGCCGGACTTCTCGGCGGCCTTCTCGGCGCAGGCCCGGACGCGCTCCCGGCGCTCCTGGACGTCGACGATGACCTTGCGGCCGCGGAGCACCTCAGCGTACTCGAAGTACCGCGCGGTGCGCAGCGCGAAGGCCTCCGGCGCGTGGAAGGGGTGGCCGTGCGACTCGCGGCCGGCGGCGACCCCGGCGAAGCTGAAGGGCACGGGCGAGCCGTCCAGCAGGCACAGCATGCTGCGCACCGGCCGGGCGAAGGACGTCCGCGCGCCGGCGATCCAGCGCATCGACTTGGGGAAGGGCAGCGCCGCGACCAGCCCCGGCAGGAGGCTCATCAGCGCCTCCTCGGCGGAGCCGCCGGCGTGGCGGACCTCGGCGACCACGTACTTGCCCTCGACCCGGAGGGCATCGAGGGGCACGCCGCACTTCTTGGCGAAGCCCTCGGCGGCCTTGGTGGGCTTGCCGTCCGGCCCGAAGGCCCGGTCGGCCGGGGGGCCCTGCAGCCGCTCGGACCGCGCCTGGCTGGCCGCGGGCAGGTCCCGCGCGGAGAGCACCAGCCGCCGCGGCGTGCCGGTGACGGTGACCGCCTCGGCGGGCAGCTCGAAGCCGCGCTCGGCCAGGCCCTTGACGAAGCCGGCCCTGAGGGCCTCCAGCGCCGGCTCGATGTAGCCGGCCGGGATCTCCTCGGCGGCGATCTCCAGCAGCAGCTCAGGCACGGGCCGCCTCCTTCCGGGCCTGGTCCCCGCCGGCGACCAGGGCCTCGCGCGCGGGGCCCTTGAGCAGCGGGTAGCCCAGCGCCTTGCGCAGCGCCAGGTAGGCCGCGGCGGTCTTCCGGGCCATGCCCCGGACCTTGGCGATGTAGCCGGCGCGCTGGGAGACCGAGATGGCCCCGCGGGCGTCGAGCAGGTTGAAGGCGTGGGAGGCCTTCATCACGTAGTCGTAGGCGGGCAGCACCAGGGGCTTCTCCTTGCTGAAGGCGATGGCCCGGTCGAACTCGGCCTCGTACTTGGCGAAGAGCTCGAAGAGCATGGCCGTGTCGGCGACCTCGAAGCTGTAGGTGGACAGCTCCACCTCGTCGCGGTGGTGGACGTCGCCGTAGGTCACCTTCTGGCCGGAGGGCAGCACCGCCCAGACGATGTCGAAGACGTTCTCCTTGCCCTGGAGGTACATGGCGATGCGCTCCAGGCCGTAGGTCAGCTCGCAGGTGATGGGGTCGAGCTCCTGGGAGCCGACCTGCTGGAAGTAGGTGAACTGGGTGATCTCCATGCCGTCGAGCCAGACCTCCCAGCCGAGGCCGCTGGCGCCCAGCGTCGGGCTCTCCCAGTCGTCCTCCACGAAGCGCACGTCGTGCTCGACGAGGTTGAGGCCCAGGCTCCGGATGCTCTCGAGGTACAGCTCCTGGGCGTCGGCCGGCGAGGGCTTGAGCATCACCTGGTACTGGTAGTAGCGCCCCAGGCGGTTGGGGTTCTCGCCGTAGCGGCCGTCGGTCGGCCGGCGGGAGGGTTCCACGTAGGCCGCGCACCAGGGCTCGGGGCCGAGCGCGCGCAGGAAGGTGGCCGGGTTGAAGGTCCCGGCGCCCTTCTCCACGTCGTGGGGCTGGACGATCAGGCAGCCCCGCGCCGCCCAGAAGGACTCCAGGCGCAGGATCAGGTCCTGAAAGGTTTCGGGAACGACTGGCTTCGGCGCTGACAAGACGGTTCTCCTTGAGCAAGGCGGTTGTGCCGGAGGTCCTCCGCGGCCCCGGCGATTCTACGCCGGAGGGGGGCAAGTTCCAATGCCGAACCGCGGCGCCGGTGCGCAGGCTGAATCATCCTCAGTTTCTGTGCCGTTATCGTTCGGCCGGTCCGGAGTGCGGGGCAGCCCGGGGCTGCCGTTCGCGGGCGTCCCTGCCCGCTCTCTGCGTGGGAGACCGCCCTCGGCCATCCGGGCCTGCGGCGGTTTCCAGCGCCGCCCCCGCGACGGGCCGACGCGGACCAAGACCCTCAGGAAACGGCGGATGATTCAATGCACGCGGCGCTTGAATCCCCGGCGCGGCGCGATTAGGCTATGGCCGCTTCGAGCATCGACCGGGCAGCCCGTTGGAGATACCGATCATGACCGCTCACCGCCTGTCAGAGACCCTCCTCTCCGTGGCCCTGGTCGCCGCCGCTTCGGGCTGCGCCTCGCGGGGGGCCGCCCCGGCCCCCGCCACGACCGCCGCCCCGGCGCGCCCGGGGGGCTTCACCACCTATCACAACGCCGAGAAGGGCTTCTCCGTGACCTTCCCGGCAGGCTGGGAGCGGCGCGACGGGCTCAAGGGCGCCACCGTCGCGGCGATCAGCCCGGCCGAGGGCCCGTCGGACCGCTTCCGCGAGAACGCCGCGGTGGTGGCCGAGGACCTGCCGGCCGGCACCGGCCTGGAGGACTACGCCCGGGCCTCGCGCGCGAGGATCCAGGCCTTCTTCCGGGACGACAACTACGAGGAGCACGAGTTCGCGCGGGTCCGGGTGGGCCCGGCCGACGGCTTCCGGCTGGTCTATTCGCACCGGCGCAACGGCCAGCCGCTCAAGCTGGTCACCTGGCTGGCCGTGAAGGGAAGCCGCGGCTTCGTGGTCTGCTGCGGCGCCGAGCCCGGGGAGTTCGACAGGTACCTGCCGCAGTTCGAGCAGATCGGCGGCAGCTTCGTGGCGCACTGACCGGCGCCCCGGGAGACCCACGAGCATGGACTGCGAGTACCTCGTACCCTATCCGCAACGTCTGCGGCTCGGCGGCGCGGCCTTCCCCCGTCCCGATGCGGTCCGGCTGTCCGGGCCGACCGCGGCGGCGGCGACCCTGGAGTCGCTGGAGCGCGACCTGGCCGGCCTGGCCGGGATCCGGCGCTCCCCGCGCGCGCCGTTCGCGGTCGAGCTGCGCCTGGCCCCGCGCGCGGCGCGGCCCGAGGGCTACCGCCTGGAGCTCGACGCGCGCGGCGCGACGGTGACCGCCTCCGACCGCCCCGGGCTGTTCTACGGCGCCCAGACCCTGCTCCAGCTGCTGGTGCTGGGCGGCCCGGAGCTCCGCCCGGTGCGCATCGAGGACTGGCCGGAGTTCGCGACCCGCAGCTTCATGGTCGACCTGGGCCGCTCGACCTTCCCGGTGCCCTTCCTCGAGCGCATAGTGCGGGTCCTCTCGCGCCTGAAGATGAACACCCTGCACCTGCACCTCAACGACGACCAGCTCTGCGGGCTGCGCTTCCGCAAGCTGCCGCTGGGCCGCGAGAACCCGGCGGCCATCACCCTGGACGAGTTGGCCGCCCTGGTGCGCTACGCCCGGCGCCACCACGTCACCATCCTCCCCGAGTTCGAGTGCTGGGGCCACGCCCAGTCGACCATCTACCACTTCCCGGAGCTCTACGGCGGGCCGGGCATGTGGGGCGGGATGAGCTTCGGCATCGGCGAGCCGCTCTTCGCGCTCTTCGCCAGGGTCTTCGACGAGCTCCTGCCGGCGCTGGAGACCGAGTGCGCGGTGCACGTGGGCCTGGACGAGGCCGAGTGGCACCTGCTGCCCTCGGTCCCGGAGGCCGAGCGCGGCAGGTACACGCCGACCACCCTGGTCGCGCGGATCCACGAGGAACTGCAGGCCGCGGCCCGGCGCCACGGCCGGCGGGCCACCATGCACCTGTGGGCCGACCACGGCGGCCGGCCGCTGCCGGCGGGACTGGAGGACCGGGTGGTCATCCAGCCCTGGAACTACGACCGGCGGCAGGAGCCGACCATCCGCGAGAAGATGCGCCGCCTGGCCGGGCGCGGCCGGACCCCCATGATGATGGGCGGGGGCATGAGCTCGCTGGCCTACGGCGGCAGCTTCGCGGCCACCCGCCTCTGGTGCCGGCTGGGCGCGGGGAAGCCCAACGTCCGGGGCGTGACCGTCTGCCACTGGGAGGACAACGACCTCCCCGAGCGGATGATCGGGCTCTACGCCGGAGCCGACTACGCCTGGAGCCCGGAGACTCCCGTCGACCGGCGCGACGACCCCTATGACGAGAAGCTCCGCGGCGAGCTCGGCCGGCAGATGCGCCGCTGGCAGGCCGCGTTCGGCGACGCCGACGACGAGGGGCTGCGCCGCGACCGCGGACCGCACGTGGCCAAGGGCTACTACTGCTGGGGCCGCCGGGCCGGCAGGCCGGTCGCGCCAACCGTGGAACTGGCCCGGCCGGACGCGGCCGCGGCCTTCGAGTGACCTCCGGCCCGGGAATGGACCGGCCAGCGAGAGGAATGGAATACGCCATGATGACCGCCATCCGCAAGCACTTCGCCGCCGCCGCGGCCGCCGCCGCGTTGCTGCTGGGGCTCTCCGGCTGCGGGCCGGACTACGCCACCGAGGAAACCCGCCTGGTCAACTACCGCCTGGACCGGGTCGAGGAGGGCCGCGGCCGCGGGGCCATCCTAATGATCCCCATCCACGGCGTGATCTCCTCCGACGACGGGGGCGCCCCGGCGGCCATCGCCATGCTCCGGCAGCTGCGCACCCGCGGGGAGCCGTCCGGCATCAAGGCCATCATCCTGCACGTGGACTCGCCGGGCGGCGGCGTGACCGCCTCGGACACGCTGGCCAACGAGGTCCGGCTCTGCCGCGACAAGGGCTACAAGGTGGTGGCCTTCTTCAGCGACACCGCCGCCTCGGGCGCCTACTACGCCTCGGCCGGGGCCGACCGCATCGTGGCCCGGCCAACCGGCATCGTCGGGTCCATCGGCGTGATCATGATGCACTTCGACGCCCAGAAGCTGCTCACCGAGAGGCTCGGCGTCCGCGACGAGAGCGTGGTCAGCGGCCCGTTCAAGGGCGCCCCCACCGTCTTCCGGCCGATGACCCCGGAGGAGCGCGCCTACCTCCAGAACATCGTCGACTCGCTCCACGCCCGGTTCGTCAAGACGGTGGTCGACGGCCGGCGGATGAAGGAGGCGGACGTCCGCAAGGTGGCCGACGGCCGGGTCTTCACCGCCGAGCAGGCCCTGGCGGCCGGGCTGATCGACGCCATCGGCCAGCGCGAGGAGGCCATCGCCGAGGCCCGGAAGCTGGCCGGCGCAGACTGCCCGGTGTTCTTCTACCGGCGCGAGCCCGGCCTGCTCGAGCGGCTGATCGACGGCCAGGTTCGGGCCGGCTCCGGCCCGGTGCCTGACGAGGCCCGCACCCTGCTCAAGCTGGCCCTGGACGCCCGTCCGCTGTATCTCTGGAGGCCGTAGCCTGGGATCGACGCCTGAAAGAATGAGGGCCGCCGGATATCCGGCGGCCCTCTTCGTCTGCAGGATGGTCGGGCCGACTGGCGCCCGTCCGAACCTGCCCGCGGTACCATAGCTGACTATATCGCCTGCGTGGCCGGTCCGCCAGTGCCATCTCATACCATAGCGCTGCGGATTCTGGCCCGGAGCGCATAGCCCGGGCTGCCCAGAGGCCGTCGCCGGGCTCATGGGCTTACCTCGGGCTCACCGGGCTCATCAGCGGGCTCACGGGGCTCACGAAGATGAGCCCGGGCTCATCCGGGCTCATGATCCCGTAGATTCGGTGGGGAAAGCGATCTATCTCCGCAACTGGGTCACGCAAACACGAGGCGGCCGCTCGTGGAGAGGCTGGCGTGTGCGAGGCGAACATGCCCCAACGAGAGCCTTTATGGCGCGCAACCATCCGTCTCGCTGAGCCATGCGTGCGGCAGTTGCGATGACTTGACAGGGCCACACCTCCACCAATAATCAGCATCCGCCCAACCGGGTGTCCTCTAGCCTCCGGTGGGTCCGTGAAAAGGTGGGCTTGTCCCAATCATTGTTCAGCAGGGATGAAAGAATGACCAAGCGATCAAGAAGGATTGTCATCGGCGGCGCAGTTGCACTGATCCTTGTCGGGTGCTGTCTATTGGCTGTCCCCGGATGTGCACATGGCCGTCAACTGTCTGCCGCAGCGGCGGCGGACACACAACTCCAGACGGTGTTTTCACCGAAGGGTAGCCCTCTGACATATCGCAAGGAGATCCTTCTCCCCGCATCTTGCGGAAAGGAGCTCCGAGAGAATGAAGATTTCGTCGAGGTCTGGTCGGGCAAGGAGAAGCTTGGGTGGATATACCTTGTGACCGAAAGGGGCCACATCCAACGGACAGGCTACCAACTTGTTGACAAGGAGTTTGTTCCCTTGGTCGGCCAGGAGTTAGATGAGAACGCCATAGATACGTCCGAAGCCAAGGCTACTCTGATCGATGGTAAAGAATCTAAATGAGAGCCGAACACCACGCCGGACGGTGTTCGTCGCCCCTCAGGCGGAGAGGCATCGGGGTCAGATCTTGAATTGCGCCTAGCGCTCTTGCGTTGATCGGGCATAGGCAATCAGCTCCTCCAGCTCCCGCCGCGCTCCGGACGAACGCGCCGCAGCCCGCGCTCGCCGGCACGCCGCCGTCACCGCGCTCGCGCTCCGGTGTCCCAGGAGCGCGGCCGGGGTCAGGTCGCGAATGGCGAATAGTCAAGCCCACTTCCTCCATGATCCAGCCTGATGTCAGGGGCTCCGTCCTCAGGAGACTATAGCCCGCCGCGCCGGGGCGTTCAAGGCCGCCCGCGGCCGGGGATTGTGACGGGCGAAGGCGCGGCTCGGGACGGCTACCAGAGACGTCGGCTACGTTCGACGCTTTTCGATCCCATTGATCAGGCCGCTGATCATCTTGGCCATGACTTCGAGTTCAGCCCGCAGGGCACGATGTTGCGCCTCGTCCACCAGACTGCGGCGCCGGGCCACCTCCAGGAGCGGCACGCACTCGTGCGCCGAGCCTCGGGCGATGGTGAAGAAGTTCCGGCGGTCGGCCTTGGTGAAGCGGCCGTTGCCCTCGGCGAGGTTGGTGGCGATGGAGAGCGAGGCGCGGTTGAGGTGGTCGGCCAGAAAGCCGTAGCCGCGCGGGAAAGTCTCGGTCAAAATGGTGATCTGCTCGACGAAGTCCACGGCCTTCTGGTATACGTCCAAGCTCTCGAACATGAAGGACATACGACATCCTCCTCAAACAGGCTTTGAGCAGGTGATCAGGTGAACAGGTGACCGCAGGTGAGCGGTCTTTCCGGCCAGCCATAGTCCCAGTCCTACCGGCTCTGTTGGTGCCTCTACTGCTCACCTGTTCATCAATTGCTCACCTGCTCTACCAAACTGGCCGAGCCTGATTCAGGCTCGGCCAGTTTGGTCGGGGCGACTGGACTTGAACCAGCGACCTCCAGACCCCCAGTCTGGCGCTCTAATCCAAGCTGAGCTACGCCCCGGCCGGCGGTTGATTCTATGCATCGGGCCGGCATCGTCAAGGTCGCTTGGCGGAAAGGCCCGTGCGCCGGGCGCGGGGGCGTTTTTGCATTGGCCATCCCATGGCCGCCGGCTACACTCTCCCCCCGGCGCCGTCCCGTCGACGGCCCGGGAAACGTTGGAGGAAGTCTGCGATGTCCAAGTGGATGTTGGCGCTGGCAGGCGCCGCGCTGCTCGCCACCGGCGGGTGCATCAAGCTCGACCAGGAAGTGACCCTCAAGGCCGACGGCTCGGCCGACGTCAAGACCGTCTACGGCATGTCCGAGCAGGCCATCGCCCAGCTCGAAGCCATGAAGGAGATGGCCAAGAAGAACCCCAACATGAAGATGCAGTCGACCGGCCCGGAGCTGAGCTTCGACGAGGCCAAGATCCGCGAGGAGTTCCAGAAGCAGGCCGCCGAGGGCGTGGAGCTCAAGAGCTGCAAGGTCGAGACCAAGGACGGCTGGAAGTTCGCCACCATCGAGATCGCCTGCAAGGACCTGGGCGCGGCCTCCAAGGCCGGCCGGGCCACGGGCAACAAGGGCGGCTTCTCGCTCACCAAGAACGCCGACGGCAACTACGTCCTGGACCTGGGCGGCGCCAAGGAGCTCGGCGGGGACAACGACAAGCTCACCCCCGAGCAGAAGGCCCAGCAGCAGCAGATGGCCAAGGCCATGATGGCCGGCATGCGGGTCGCCATGAAGTTCAACCTGCCCGGCGACGTGCTCGAGACCACCTCGCTCGAGAAGTCCGGCCGCTCCGCCTCTCTGGTGCTGGACATCAGCGACGACAAGTTCTTCGAGAAGAGCGAGCAGATGGGCAAGAAGGGCGCCCAGGTCATCTTCAGCGGCAAGGGCCTCAACCTCAAGGAGTTCAAGGCCGAGCCCGCCGCCAAGTAGCCTGCGACTGAGGAACAATCGAGACGGGCATCCGCAAGGATGCCCGTTTCATTTGTCTGGAGCCGATTCTTGTATATGCAAAACACCAATTTACTAAGTGATGCGTATCGATAGTCAATATTAACAATAAATGGTTTGATTTGCTGGACGTTTTCGTGTAAATAGCACAGATACGCACAGAAGGAGGGTTCGCAGCATGCGCCACTGGGCTTACCGCAAGGAGAAGATCCTCAAACACATCGGAGAGAGCTCCTATGCTTCCGTGGCCGACCTGGCCAGGAAGCTCGACTGCTCGCAGATGACCATCCGCAGGGATCTCTCCAAGCTGGAGTCGCTCGGGCTGCTGGAGCGCAGCCACGGCGGCGCCTCGGCCACCCGGATGATGCGGCTGGAGTTCTCGGTCGCCGAGAAGGCCGGCCGGCGTTCCGCCGTGAAGGCGGCCATCGCCCGCGCCGCGGTGGAGCTGGTCGGGCCGGGGCAGAAGCTGATCCTGGACATCGGCACCACCACCCTGGCCCTGGCCCGCGAGCTGCGCGCCCGACAGGGCATCGCCGTGGTCACGCCGTCGCTCGCGGTGGTCTCGGTCCTGCTGTCCGCGCCCGGCGTGGAGTGCATCCTGCTCGGCGGAACGGTGCGCGAGACCGCCCCGGACCTCTTCGGCCCGATCCTGGAGGACAACCTCTCCCGCATCCACACCGACTGGGCCTTCGTGGGCTGCGACGGCATCTCGGTGGCCGGGGGCATCACCGCGTCCGACCCGCGCACGGCCCGCTCCACCGGGCTGATCATCGGCTGCGCGGCCAAGGCGGCGCTGCTGGTCGATTCGTCCAAGGCCCAGAGCGACTCCTTCATCCGCTACGCGCGCTTCGAGGACTTCGACTACCTGATCACCGACGCGGGCATGCCCGCCGAGGTGCTGGAGGCGGCCCGGGCCGCCTCCGTCCAGGTCATCACCGTGCCGGCCGAGCCGGCCTGACACCGAGGAGAAGCCATGACCCGCAAGCCTTCGTTCCGCAAGTTCGACATCACCCGCGGCCAGGTCACCGCCCCGCCCATCCCCAAGCACGTCTTCAAGGGCGCGCTGGTGGGCATGCTCGACACCGGGGCGATCACCCGGGCCGACGCCATCCGGCTGCTGGAGGTCATGCTCACCATCCGGCGCTTCGAGTCGGTCATCGTCGAGCTCAAGGACGGCAAGTACAGGAACCCGGAGGTCAAGTACCGCGGCGCCAGCCACCTGTGCCTGGGCCAGGAGGCCTGCGAGGCGCCCATCGCCCTGGTGCTCACGGACCAGGACTTCATCGCCTCCAACCACCGCGGCCACGGGCACTCCATCGCCAAGGGCACGGACGTCAACTGCATGATGGCCGAGATGTTCGGCCGGGCCTGCGGGGCGTGCAAGGGCAAGGGCGGCTCGATGCACATCGCCGAGTTCGAGAAGTGCCACCTCGGCGCCAACGGCGTGGTCGGCGGCGGCTTCCCCATCGCCGGCGGCGCGGCGCTGGGGGCCAAGCTCGCCGGGACCGGACGGATCGTCTTCTGCTTCGCCGGCGACGGCGCCACCAACACCGGCAGCTTCCACGAGGCCCTCAACATGGCCAGCCAGCTCCGGGTCCCGTGCCTCTTCGCCATCGAGGACAACGGCGCGGGCATGACCGGCCGGCTCGACGAGGTCACCAACGTCGACGAGCTGGTCCGGCGGGCCTGGGCCTACGGCATCCCCGGCGAGGTGGTCGACGGCATGGACGTCATCGCCTGCCTGGAGGCCTACCGCCGCGCGGCCAAGATCCTGCGCGACGGCGGCGGCCCGCTGCTCTACGTCTTCAAGACCATCCGGTACAAGGGCCACTCGCTGTCCGACGACTGCCGCTCCTACCGCACCGAGGAGGAGGAGAAGGAGTGGATGGCCCGCGACGCCATCGCCAGCTACGAGGCGCAGGTGCTGCGCTCCGGGGCCATGACCCAGGCGGAGATCGACGCGCTACACAGGAAGGTGGAGGCCAAGATCGACGCGGCCGTGGAGCACGCCTGGAAGAGCCCGGAGCCGGCGGTCGAGACGCTGGTCGAGGACGTCTACGCCAACACCCTGGACGCCGAGGCCCAGAAGATACCGGTGCTGGCCGCCGCGCCGGCCGAGGCCAAGCGCAAGCTCACCACCCGCGACGCCATCACCGAGGCCCTGGCCCAGGCCATGGAGGCCGACAAGCGCGTGGTGGTCTTCGGCGAGGACGTGGCCGCCTACGGCGGGGCCTTCGGGGCCACCACCGGGCTGGTCCAGCGCTTCGGCCCGACCCGGGTCTGGAACGCGCCCATCTCCGAGAACGCCATCGTCGGCTTCGGCCTGGGGGCGGGCATGAGCGGCCTGCTCCGCCCGGTGGTCGAGATCATGTACAACGACTTCCTGGCCCAGGCCGAGGACCAGCTTCAGAACCAGTCGGCCAAGGCCCGCTACATGTACGGCGGCAAGGCCCTGCCGCGCTTCGTGGTCCGCACGACCATCGGCGGCGGCAAGGGCTACAGCTGCCAGCACGGGCAGGAGCTGGTCTCGAAGTACGCCAACCTCCCCGGGCTGCGCATCGCCGTGCCGGCCACGCCCTTCGACGCCAAGGGCCTGCTGATGGAAGCCATCTACATGGACGACCCGGTGATCTTCTTCGAGCACCAGCTTCTCTACGGCACGAGCACCATCGGCGCGATGGTCCCGGAGACGCCTTACCGGATACCGTTCGGCAAGGCCGCGGTCCTCAAGGAGGGCAAGGACGTCACCGTCTGGGCCTACTCGCGCATGCTGCACTCGGCCTGGAACGCCGCCAGGAAGCTGGAGCGTTCCGGGATCGCCTGCGAGGTGATCGATCCGCGTACGATCTCGCCGCTGGACCTCGAGACCGTGGTCGCCTCGGTCAGGAAGACCGGGCGCCTGGTGGCGGTCAGCCAGGGCACGGACACCGGCAACATCGTCCACACCCTGGTCAGCAAAGTCATGGCGGCGCTGGGCGGGGGCTTCAGGGCCGTCACTGTGACCGCGCCGGACGGGGTCATGCCCATGGCCGAGAACCTGGAGGCGGCCTTCATTCCCAGCGCCACGAGGATCGAAGAGGCGATCGTCAAGATCGCCAAAGGATGATCGCCGACAGCATCTCAGGCCCCCTCTCCCCTTGAGGTAGAGGGCGGGGGTGAGGGGTTGGCCCAGGAGTTCGGAAGCGCCCCTCGCCCCATCCCTCTCGCCCCAAGGGGCGAGGCAAGCTGCAAGGAAGAGGCACGCCGCGGAGCATGACGTTGAGCCAGAACGCCGACCATCCCGCCGACCCCGCGCAGCAGCACCGCGAGGTGGGCTTCGCCATCCGCTCGGCCTGCTGGGGCTCGATCCCCCAGGTGATGGTCAAGGACAGCAGTGTGATCGTCATCTTCGCCGCCCTGATCGGGGCGAGCGAGACGGTCTCGGTGCTGTGCACCTCGCTGCAGGACCTGGCCAACTGTCTGCTGGTGCTGCCCTTCGCCTGGCTCTCCACCCGGCTGGGGTGCGTGCGCCAGATCGTCCTGGCCTCGCTGTGCAGCGTCCTGGCGCTGCTGGCGGCCGCCGCCGCGCCGTGGTGCGGGCCGGCCGCCGGACCGGTCATGATGCTGGCCCTGATCCTTTTCGCGGTGACGCTCAGCGCCTACGTGGCCGCCTGGTTCCCGTTGGTCGATGCGGTGGTGCCGCCCGGCGAGCGCGGGCTCTTCTTCGGGCGGATGCGTTTCGCCTGGCAGCTCTGCGCGACCCTCTTCATTTTGGCCTCCGGCTGGTTCGTTGGCAAGTACGCCACGGTCCCGCGCCTGCAGATCATCATCGTCCTGGCGGCCCTGGTCAGCCTGGGGCGGGCCTGGTACATCGCGCGCATCCGCTCCGCCCCGATGCCCGACCCCCGGGGGCTCGACCTCCGGACGGGCGTCCGCGAGGCGCTCGGCAACCGGCCGCTGACCGGCTTCGCCATCTACCTCTTCTTCCTGTACGCGGCGGCCAACGCCACGGTCCCGGTGGTCTTCGTCTTCGCCCGCTACCACCTGAAACTCCCCGACAACGTGATCGTGATCCTCTCGGCGGTGGGCATGGGCGGGCTGATCGCCGGCTTCCCTCTGGGCGGGATGTTCGTGCACCGCTGCGGGGTCAAGGGCGTGTTCCTGGGCGCGCACCTGGGCTTCGCCCTGCTCAACCTGACCCTGCTGGCGGTGCGCGACGACTCGGCCGGCGCGATCGTCCTGCTCGGAGCGGTGATCGCGGCCTACGGCTTCCTCTTCGCCTGCGCCTCCATCGCGGTCTCCAGCGAGCTGCTGGCGCTCTCGCCGCCGGGCAACAAGGCCGTGTCCCTGGCCTTCGGCAGCAGCCTGTACAGCGCGGGGCTGGGCGGCTCGCGGGCCCTGGCCTCGGTGCTGCTGGGCAGCGGGATCCTGGCCGAGACCTGGAGCCTGGGCGGGACCCAGCTCACCCGCTACCACAGCCTGTTCCTGTTCTTCGCGTGCGGGATCTTCACGGCCATGCTGCTGCTGGCCATCCTGCCGGCCATGACCCGGACCGCCGGCCACGCGCCCGCGGCGCCGGGATGATGTGTCGGGGTGTTCTTACGCTCAGTCCCCCTCTCATCCTGCGGGAGAGGGCGGGGTGAGGGGTTAACTCAGTCGGTGAGGGGCGACACCCCTCACCCTTTCCCTCGCCCTCAAGGGGAGAGGGGAGTTGTAAGGAAGTCGTTAGACATGCGGCAGAGAGACCTGCCAAGCGAGGAGACAGTCAGATGCTCAAGCTGCTCAATGGTGAGATCCTAATCCTCGGCGCGGCGCGCACGCCCATCGGCGCCATGGACGGAGCCCTGATGGACTTCCGGGCCCCTCAGCTCGGCGCAATCGCGCTCAAGGCGGCGGTGGAGCGCTCCGGCCTCCGGCCCGAGCAGGTCGAGGAGGTCATCCTGGGCAGCGTGGTCGCCGGCGGACTCGGCCAGAGCCCGGCCAAGCAGGCTGCGGTCGCGGCGGGCATGCCGATGGCGGTCCGGAGCATGACCGTGAACACGGTCTGCTCCTCGGGCCTGGCCGCGGCCATCGAGGGCGCTCGCGCCATCCTCTCGGGCACGGCCGGCGTGGTGGCGGTCGGCGGGATGGAGTCGCGGAGCTCCGCGCCGTATCTCCTCGGCCCCAGGAACCCGCGCGGCGAGCGCCTCCCCGGCCAGGCCAAGGGCGACACCTTCATCCCCGAGGTCCCGGCGCCGACCGCGGGGATCGACGACTACAAGAAGTTTGTCCGCACGGTCCGGGCCGCGGGCATCAAGGAGGCCAACACCTTCGAGGCGCTGGTCTGCCCCTTCAGGGCCGCGACTTCCATGAAGGACTATGCCCAGGCCTGGGGCCAGTCGCGCGGCTACACCGTGGAGCAGATCAATGCCGCGGCCGACGAGAGCTTCCGCCGGGCCGAGTCTGCCCGGGACGGGGGCGCCTTCGATGCCGAAATCGCCGCGGCCGGCGAGGTCCGGCGCGACGAGATCGCGACGAAGGAGCTCCAGAAGGTCCTGCGCGAGAAGTCCGACAGCCTGTGCTCGTCCTACAACGCCCCGTCGCTCGGCGACGCCGGCGCGGCGCTGGTGCTGGCCGAGGCCGGCCGGGCGCGGGAGCTCGGCGCGAAGCCCGTCGCGAAGGTCCTCGCCTTCTCGCGGGTGGACACGCCGCCCGAGACCTTCATCGAGGCGCCGGTGGCCGCCACGAAGCTCATCATCGACGGCCTGGCGGCCGCCGGCCGCAGCGCCGACTTCGATCTCTTCGAGGGCAACGAGAGCTTCGGCCTGCAGATCCCGCTCTTCCAGAAGGAGGTGCCCATCGCCCGCCAGAACGTCAACGGCGGCGCGGTGGCCCTGCGCCACCCGCTGGGCGCGGCCGGGGCAAGGATCCTGACAACCTTGCTCTACGGCCTGGAGCGGCACGGGCTCAAGCGCGGCATCGCCGCCATTTGCTTTGCCTCCGGCGGCGCGTACGCTGTGGCGGTGGAGAGGGTGTAGCGAGATACTGGACGGGGCAATGAACAAGCCGGACGTGCCAGCCAAAGCCCTGACCGCTGTCCTTAGGGAAGCGCAGGAGCTATTGAGTTTGGAGGGCAACTGTTTCATCTGGTCGCGCTGGAAAGAGGCGAGCGAGGCTGTTGCCGAGGTCCAGCAACACATTTCGCGTCTGGCTTCCGGCGACTATTCGCAACTATGCCAACTGGACCTCTTGTTCGGCGCGACCGGCGCGATACAGGAGGTGAGTGTGAGTAGCGGATGGGGTGACAAGTTCGTCGTACTCGCTGAACGATTTGATAAGGAACTAGCGACGCTCAAGGCAAAGGAGCCGTCCAAATGACCACTCCAACCGCCCCCACCCCCCGCACCTACGTCGGCTTCGGATTCGGAGCCATCCAGGCCGGTGTTACCAAGTCTTGACACTTATACATAAGTGGCTATACTTAGTGGCATGAAGACCAAGGGGAACCGCGCCATGGCCGACCGCGTGCTGGAGCTTGCCCAGCAGTACGGTGTCCTGCATGCCCGGGATCTGCGGCCGCTGGGAATTCCCCGGGAGCACCTGTCGCGCCTGTGCGCCCGAGGCAAGCTGACCAAGTCCGGGCGGGGGCTCTATATGCTGCCCGACGCCGACGTGACCGAGCACCACGGCCTTGTTGAGGCCGCCCAACTCGTGCCCCGCGGGGTCGTCTGCCTGCTCTCCGCGCTTCGCTTCCACGACATCGGCACCCAGGCCCCCTTTGAGGTCTGGCTGGCCATCGAGCGCCGCAGCGCCAGGCCGCGGGTCAGCCATCCTCCGCTGCGGGTGATGCGGTTCTCCGGGGCGGCTTTCACCGATGGCGTGGAGGAGCATCGCATAGAGGGCGTGCCGGTCCGGGTGTACTCCCCGGCCAAGACCGTGGCCGACTGCTTCAAGTACCGCAACAAGATCGGCCTGGACGTGGCGCTGGAGGCGCTTCGGGAGGCACTGCGCTACCGGAAGTGCACGGCCGACCAGCTGTGGGAGGCCGCCAAGGTCTGCCGGGTGCTCGCCGTGATGAGGCCGTACATGGAGGCCTTCTTTGAGCGGTAAGAAGCCCCCGGTCAACCTGGCGCACTCCGTCCGGGACAGGCTCCTGGCCATCAGCCGCAACACCGGCGAGGAAGCCAACCTGATCTGGACCCGGTACGCCGTGGAGCGGCTGCTCTACCGGCTGTCCCTGACTCCGCACCGGAGGCAGTTCGTGCTCAAGGGCGCTCTGCTCTTCCTGGTGTGGAGCCGGCAGCGCTACCGGCCGACGCGCGACCTCGATCTGCTGGGCTTCGGCGCCGGGTCCGCCGCCAGGCTGCGCAAGGTGTTCGGGGACATCTGCCGCGTGGAGTCCGAGCCGGACGGCCTGGCCTTCGACCCGGCGAGCGTGACGATCAGCGACATCCGCGAGGACCGCGAGTACATGGGCAAGCGCGTCCGGCTCACCGCGCTGCTGGGCAAGGCGACAATCCCGCTCCAGGTGGACGTCGGTTTCGGAGATGCCGTCACGCCCCCGCCGGAGGAGATCTCCTACCCCGCGCTGCTGGACTTCCCCGCCCCAAGGCTTCTCGCCTACCGGCGGGAGACAACCGTGGCCGAGAAACTCCACGCCATGGCGGAGCGGGGCATGGCCACCAGCCGGATGAAGGACTTCCACGACATCTTCGTGCTCTCGCGCGACTTCCCCTTCGGCGCAAGAGAACTGGCTGCCGCCATCAAAGCCACTTTCGCGGCCAGAGGCGCGGCTTTGCCTGCGGAGGTGCCGGCGGTCCTGACGGACCGGTGTGCGGAGGACGCTGCCAAGAACCTCCAGTGGAAGGCTTTTCTGCGCAAGGGCCACATCGGCGAGAAGGTGCCGGCGCTGCCCAGCCTGCTCAAAGGCCTGCGCGAGTTCCTCGGGCCGGTCCTGTTGGGGGCGCTTGGGATCGAGCCGATGCCAGGGACCTGGCGGCCCGGCGGTCCGTGGAGGCGGTGAGGCCGTGATTACCAGGCTGAACGGGAGTGCCCATGCCTGACGCCGGCGGCCAGCCAGCCAAGCCCGCTCGCACCTGGCGGCCGATGGTGCTCTGGTCGGCCGGCATCGTCCTGGCGCTGGGGTTGGTCTGGTTCGTCGGGGCGGTGGTGGTGCCGACGCTTGAGACTCATCGAGTCGTGAAGCAGTTCCGCTCCAGATGTTCAGGAGGAAAAGGGGCCAACGACGAGAAGGCCGATGCAGCTATCCTGCAATTAGGCGATGCAGAGACTGTTAGCCGGCGATTGGGGATCTATCTGAGACTACCGCGGTGGACGTACGACGAAGACCTGCGGTACTATGCAGTCAGGCTGGCAGTTAGCTGTGAAAGGCCCGCGATGAAGCTTCTGGGAAGAGAACTCAGAGGTGAGGACCCCAGGGAAAGATTCACCGCCGCCGAAGGTTTGGCACGGATTGGTCCGGATGCTATTGCCTTCGCACCTGCCCTAGAAAGGGCTTTGTGCGATCCGGAAGCAGACGTGCGCATCGCTGCAGGCTACGCCCTAGTTCGTATCGACCCGGGAAACATGCACGGCATCAGCGCGCTCGTAGAGGTCTTGTCGGCAGGAGATGCTCCGGCTCAGTCTAGTGCTGCTTGGCATCTCGGTTGGCTTGGTCCATATGCAAAGGCAGCTACACCGGCCCTAGAGGATGCTGCACGAAGCGGCAACGAGAGCCTCCAATACGCCGCCGCCGAAGCCCTGAAGAAGATCCGTGGAGAGGAGCCCCCGAAATGACCACCTCATCACCCACCCCCCGCACCTACGTCGGCTTCGGGTTCGGAGCCATCCAGGCCGGGCTCTTCCTCTACGAGGCCTTCCGGTCGGGGAAGTTCACGCGCCTGGTGGTCGCCGAGGTCGTGCCCGACGTGGTCAATGCTGTCCGCGAGGCCGGCGGCTTCTTCATCGTCAACATCGCCCACCCCGACCGCGTCGAGAGCGCCAAGGTCGGGCCGGTCGAGATCTACAATCCCGCCGACGCCGCCGACCGCGAGAAGCTGGTCGCGGCGCTCGCCGAGGCCGCGGAGATCGGCACGGCCGTGCCCAGCGTCGACTGCTACCGCTCGCCGGGGCCGGGGAGCCTCCACAAGGTGCTGGCCGCCGGGCTCGGGAGGAAGGCCGAGACCAGCGGCGCGCGTTCGGTGGTCTACGCCGCCGAGAACCACAACCGCGCCGCCGAGATCCTCGAAGGGCTGGTCATGCCCGAGATCCCGGCGGCCCGGCACGGCGCGGTGCACTGGCGCGCGCGCTTCCTCAATACGGTCATCGGCAAGATGAGCGGCCTGGTGGGCGGCGACGCCGGGTTGCCGCCCGTCACGCCGGGGGGCTCGCGCGCCTTCCTGGTCGAGGCCTTCAACCGCATCCTCATCACCCAGGTGGAGTTCCCGGACCAGGTGCCCTTCGAGCGCGGCCTCTCGGTCTTCGAGGAGAAGCCCGACCTGCTGCCCTTCGAGGAGGCCAAGCTCTTCGGCCACAACGCCACCCACGCGCTGGCGGCGTATCTGGCCATGCTCGCCGGCGTCGAGAAGATCGCCGGCCTGCGCGAGCTGCCCGGGGCCATGGACTTCCTGCGCGGGGCCTTCGTCAACGAATCCGGCGCGGCGCTCGTCGCCAAGTACGCCGGCGCCGACCCGCTCTTCACCAAGGCCGGCTACGCCGCCTACGCCGACGACCTGCTCGCGCGGATGACCAACCCGCACCTCATGGACAGCGCCGAGCGGGTCGGCCGCGACGTGAAGCGCAAGCTCGCCTGGGACGACCGGTTCATTGGCACCATGCGCGAGTGCCTGGCGCAGCGGCTCGGGCCGCGGCGCTACGCGATCGGCGCCGCCGCGGCCTTCGCGGCGCTCGACCGGGCCACGCTCGCGTCGGGCCCGGCCCTGGCCAAGGCCGCGCGGGAGCTCTGGGCCGGGGCCAGCCGCGACGTTTTCCAGGAGCGCCAGGTCCTGGAGCTGCTCGAGTCCGGCCGAGCCTTCCTGGCCGCCTGGCTGGCCGCGGGCAAGCCGAACCTCGAAGCGCACTTCGCCGCTCCCGGAGTGCAACGGTGATTTTCAACGCAGAGGCCGCAGAGGTGGCGCAGAGGTGCGCAGAGGACGGCAGGTGGTGGAGCAGGAGGCGGAGCTGCTCCGCCTCTTCAGTTCCGACTGCGGTCGGACTGAAGCGGCAGAGAGGCTCCAACCGGGAGCGTTCCGCTCCCTGCGCGGCTTGCGCCGCGCGCCTCCTTGGGAGAAGGAGCAGGCTCAGTCCTCTGCGACCTCCGCGCACCTCTGCGTCCTCTGCGTTGGAGTCTGAGCGCCGGGAGCAGGAGAGGCCATCGTGAGCGAGAAGCCCATAGTCGTCGCCGGGCACATCTGCCTGGACATCATCCCGGAGATGCGCGGGGCCGGCGCGGTCTGCCGCGGCGGCGGGCTGCTCGCGCCCGGAAGCCTCACCGAATGCGGCGCGGCGACGGTGGCCACCGGCGGAGCGGTCTCTAACACGGGCCTGGCGCTCCACCGGCTGGGCCTGCCCGTGCGCCTCGTCGGCAAGGTCGGCGACGACCTCTTCGGCCGCGGGGTGCTGGACGTCCTCGGGCGGCACGGTGCGCGGCTCGCCGCCGGGATGACCGTCGCGAGGGGCGCTACCACCTCCTACAGCCTGGTGGTCAGCCCGCCCGGCGCCGACCGCGCCTTCGTGCACTGTCCCGGCGCCAACGCCGGCTTCACCGCCGCCGATGTCCCGGACCGGGCGCTGGCCGGCGCGGCGCTCCTGCACTTCGGCTACCCGACGCTCATGCGCCGGATGTACGAGAAGGGCGGCGCCGAGAGCGCGAAGCTCCTGGCGCGCGCCAAGCGTCTGGGTCTGACCGCGTCGCTGGACATGACCCTGCCCGACCCGGCCTCCGAGTCCGGCCGCGCCGACTGGCGCGGCTTCCTCGCGCGCGTCCTGCCCTCCGTGGACGTCTTCCTGCCGAGCATCGAGGAGATCCTCTTCATGCTCGAGCGGCCGGCCTACGAGCGTCTGCGCCGCCGCGCGGCGGGCGGGAACATCCTGCCGCTCGTGGACGCCGCGCTGCTCCGGAGGGTCTCGGCCGAGCTCCTGCGGCTCGGCGCCGCCGTCGTCGTCCTCAAGCTCGGGGACCGCGGCATCTACGTCCGCACCACCGCCGACTGGGGCCGCCTCGTGGCCATGGGCGCCGCGGCCCCGCGCGACCCGGCCGGGTGGCTCGACCGCGAGTGCGCCGCGCCCTGCTTCCGCGTGAAGGTGGCCGGCACCAACGGCGCGGGCGACTGCACCATCGCCGGCTTCCTGGCCGGGCTGGTGCGCGGCCTGCCCGCGGAGGGCGCGGCCCGGATGGCGGTGGCCGTCGGCGCCTGCAGCGTCGAGGCGCCAGACGCCTGGAGCGGCGTGCGCCCGTGGGGCGCGGTGCTGAGAAGGATGGGGTCCGGCTGGCGGCAGCGCGCGGGGACGGTGAGGCTTTGAAACGAGTCGGACTGGTCGGACCGGTCCGACTGGTCGGACGAGTCCGACAGGAGAGAGCCAGCATGCTAAGCAAGCAGGATATCCGCCGGGCCCAGCTCCGCGCCGCGCGGATGCTCAAGGCCGCCGGCATCGCCATCACGCCGGAGGAGCGGGCCAACATAGAGGTCGCCGACTTCGGCCTGGGGCAGCTCGGGCGCACCGGCCTCGAGATCGTGATCTACGAGAACAACGACCGCTACTGCGCCAAGGAACTGGTGCTCTTCCCGCGGCAGACCTGCCCGGAGCACCGCCATCCGCCGGTGGCCGGCGCGAAGGGCAAGCGCGAGACCTTCCGCTGCCGCCGGGGCACCGTCTACCTCTACGTGCCGGGCGCGTCGAAGCGCCGGCCGAAGGCCCGGCCGCCGGCCGGCGACGAGCGCCACTACACCGTCTTCAAGGAGATCCGGCTCAGGCCCGGCGAGCAGTACACCCTGGAACCGGGCACGAAGCACTGGTTCCAGGCGGGCTCCGCCGGCGCCATCGTTTCGGAGTTCTCCAGCACCAGCCGCGACGAGGCCGACATCTTCACCGATCCGCGGATCAGGCGGGTGCCGTAGGGCGGGCGGGAGCCGGAGGCCTGCGCTTCTCCCGCCAGTGCTGAAGATCAGATGAGGTGCTGCCGAGCTCCCCAGGCATGGGGAACTGGCACTCGGGGCCTCACTCCCTCGCGAAGCTGATCTCCACTTCCTTTTCGAAGACCTTCCCCGCCGCCAGGCGCACCGGCCACCAGACCTGCAGGCACAGGCCCTGGACGCCGATCTCGTAGCCGGACTCGGACTGACTGACGGTCTTGACCTGCCAGGCGGCCGCGGCCGCGCCGGGGGCGGTCAGCTTCCCGGAGAGCCGCCGGTCCGGGCAGGGCAGGGCCAGCGCCGCGGCGTTGGCGTAGAAGGCCACCTCGGGCCCGCGGGCCTCGCCGCCGGGCGGAACCTTGAAGTCCGGGTTGAGGTTGAACTCCACGATCAGGGTGAACTCGAGGTTCTCCGAGCCGCGGTTGGCCAGCCGGTAGGCGGCGGCCAGCCCGGCGCGGTTCTCGGCCAGCCGCACCGTCTTGGTCAGCTCCAGCTGCCCGGCGCCCCGCACCGGGCCGGTCCGGCGCATGGAGAGCGCCGCGGCCGCGCGGCCCTTGCGGGCGGGGGCGCCGTCCTCCAGGACCTCCAACGGGCCGGCGCGGAAGCCGGCGTCGTCGGGCAGCCCCCCGCGCCAGAGGTCCTCGACCCGCCAGTGGCCGGTGGCCAGGTGGTCGACCAGGCTCTCGCGGGTCTCCGCGTCGTAGACCAGGTGGTCGACGTGCTCGGTCGTGCCCAGGCGCTGGAGGTCGTGGATGCTGATGTGCCCGTCGGCGCGGTGAGCGCCCCGGGCCAGCGACTCGCGGATGTCCTCGTGGTAGGCCTCGTAGCGGCGGGTCAGGACGTCGGTGAGGTTCTCGTCGGCGGCGAGCAGGGCCAGCTCGAAGACGTGGCCGCCGCGCTCCGGGGCCACGAAGGCCGAGAGCCGGTCGGAGACGAGCCTGGCCTCCTCGCGGGAGTCCAGGTCGAATTCGCCGAACTGCACGGCGGCGGGCTTCCTCCGCGAGGCGGAGCGGGCGATGCGCTCGGCGGCCAAGAGGTGCTTCCAGACCGCGCCGCGCAGGTGCGCGAGGTACAGCCCGCCGAAGACGCCGTGCCACCAGGCGCAGTTGCACTGGGCCTGGTAGAGCTCGCGCCGGGCCCGCGCCGCCACCGGGCTCTTGGCCGGCAGGGCGTGGACCTGCTCGCTGACCTGGAGCATCCGCGCGTACATGCGGGCCAGCTCGGAGTACTTGGCCTTGAAGGCCCGCCAGGTGCCGCCGCGGACGAAGCGCCTGACGCGCTGGAAGCGGCCGTCGCCGCCGAGCTCCTTGGAGAGCTTGAGGTACTCGGCCAGGGCCGGGGCGGGCAGGACCCACTCGGTCATCTCGCGGTAGGAGTCGTCGCCGAGGTAGGCCAGGCCCGCGGGGGCCAGCCGGTCGAAGGCCTGGCCCAGGGTGACGGGCTCAAGCCAGTCGCCCTCGGCGGCCACCGCCGCGTGGAAGCGCGCCAGCCAGCCGTCCTGGTACACGTGCTTGTGGGTGCCCGGCCACAGGCCGAACTTCTCGCCGTCGTCGGCGTAGACCACGAGCGAGTAGCCCTCGGCTGGCCGGTGCCGGCGGAGCTCCTCGATGACCTGCTCGACGGTGCCGAAGGGGATCAGGTAGCGCAGGCGCTCCGAGGCCGGGAAGATGCCCACGGTCCGGCCCTGGTCCTCGGCCAGGTAGTAGGCGCCGAGGGCCTCGATGTCGAAGCCGGCGTGGCCGAAATGGCTGTCGTCCAGGCAGGCGTACTCGATGCCCGCCTCGGGGAGGAGCGAGGCCAGGTTCTGCTCCCAGACCCGCTCGGTGATCCAGGCCCCGCGCGGCGGCCGGCCGAAGAGCGTCTCGAGCTGGTCCGAGCCGCCGCGGATCTGCCCGAGGGCGTCGCGCCGCGGGAGCATGGTCAGGATGGGCTCGAAGTGCCCGCCGCCCACGAACTCCACCGGGCAGCCCCTGGCCGCGTCGCGCAGGCGGTCGAGGAGCTTGTGCTTGCGCGCGGCCAGCCAGTCCAGGAGCGGGCCGCTGAAGTGCAGCGACACCGGCATCCGGCCGGTGCGCAGGTACTCGTCGACGTACGGCCCGTAGGCCTGCTCGCAGGCCATTTCGAAGACGCTGTCGAAGTTCCCCACCGGCTGGTGGCAGTGGAGCACCTGGGCGAAGAGCACTTTGCCGGTCATTTGCGCCTCCTGCTGGCGGGTTTCCTGTCGGACTTCTTGCGGACGGCCTTTCGGCGGGCTGGACTGGCCGGCTCCTCGGCCGGGGCGTGCTCCGGCGCGATGGGCACGGGCAGCCCCCGCCGCGAGCGGGCCAGCGCGTAGAGCCGGGCGTACTCCCCGGCCGAGCGGCGCCAGCCCCAGTCCTCGCTCATGCACTCGCGGACCAGCTTCCGCCAGAAGGCCGGGCTGGCCATGGCCGCCAGGGCCCGGCGCACCGCCACCAGCAGCGCCGTGCCGTTATATTCGAAGAAGGTGAAGCCGTTGACGCTGTCGGTGATGGTGTCGGCCAGCCCCCCGGTCTCGCGGACCACCGGCACGGCGCCGTAGCGCAGGGCAATGAGTTGGCTGAGGCCGCAGGGCTCGAACCTCGAGGGCATCAGGTAGATGTCCGCCGCGGCGGTGAGGCGGTGGGCCAGGCGCTCGTCGAGCCCGAAGCGCACCGCCATCCGCCCGGGGAAGCGGCCGGCCAGCTCGCTGAAGGCCCACTTGTAGCGCTCCTCGCCGTCGCCCAGGAGCGCGAACTGCACGGGCATGGCCATGATCCCGGGCAGGGCCTCGCCGAGGATGTCCAGGCCCTTCTGTTCGGTCAGGCGCGTGACTATGACCAGCAGCGGCCGGTCCGGGTCGACGGCCAGGCCGAGCTCCTCCTGGGCGGCGCGCTTGCACCGGGCCTTGCCGGCCGGACGGGCCGGGGAGTAGCGCGCCGCCAGGGCCCCGTCGCCGGCCGGGTCCCACACGGAGTAGTCCAGCCCGTTGACGATGCCGAAGAGGTCGGCGTGGCGCTCGGCCAGGACGCCGTTGAGGCCGTAGCCGTTCTCGGGCGTCTGGATCTCCCGGGCGTAGCGCTTGGAGACGGTGTTGAGCACGTCGGCGTGGATCAGCGCGCCCTTCATGAGATTGAGGTTGCCGTAGAACTCGTACTCCTTCCAGTTGAAGTGCGAGACGTCGAGCCCCGTGGCCGGCATCTTCCACGGCGGGAACTGGCCCTGATAGGCCAGGTTGTGGATGGTGAAGACCGAGGCCGCCCCGGCCAGGCGCGGGGCGTCGCGGTACAGGAAGCGGAGGTAGGCCGGGACGAGCGCCGTCTGCCAGTCGTGGCAGTGGATCACGTCGGGCGCCAGTTCCAGCTCCCGCACCGCCTCGCAGACCGCGCGGCAGAAGAAGGCGAATCGCTCGCAGTTGTCGATGTAGTCCTGGCCGCCGGCGTTGTAGAGCCCCGGCCGGTTGTAGAACTCGTCGCGGGCCACGAAGTAGACCGGGGCGCCGCTGCCGGGCATCGCCCCGCGGAGGATGGCCGCCTCCGCCCGGCCCGCGCCCAGGGGCACGTGCAGGCGGGCGGCCATGCGGACCGGCACGCCGGCGGCGGCCACCTGGCGGTAGTAGGGCATGAAGAGGCAGGCCTCGTGCCCCAGAGCGGCGAGCGCTCCGGGCAGGGCCCCGGCCACGTCGGCCAGTCCCCCGGTCTTGGCGAAGGGTGCGGCCTCGCTGGCCGCAAGCAGGATGCGCATGGGGGCCCCCCGAGACTGGACCGCCGCCGGGGCTCCGGCGCGGCCGTGCGGGATTCTAAGGCCGTCGAACGCATAATCAACCGGACGGGCGGCCCTAACCACCAAGGCACAGAGGGAAACCGGTCAAAGCTCGACATTCGGCCATCGGCTTTCGGCCATCGGAACAGCTCCGAAAGCCGAAAGCCGAAAGCCCAAAGCCGAAAGCCGGCCGTTCCCGATGACTTGGTGGTTGGCTACGGTGTCGACACCGGCGCCGGTGTCTTCCTCTCCCCCGCGGGGGCGGGTTCGGCCGCCGGCTTGCCGACGAGCGGCTTGCCCAGGAGCTCAGGCTTGAGCGTCTTGAGGTCCACGCCCATCCTGGCCAGCAGCGTGGCCGGCACGTCGGCGATGGTGCCGCCGCGGATCACGGTCTTGTCGTTGGTGGCCAGCCAGCTGTCCGGGGCGTTGTGGTGCTGGTGCCCGCCTGGGTCCATGCCGTGGTCGGCCATCACGTAGATGAGCGTCGAGCCGTCGAGCTTCTCCTTCTTCAGCCAGTCGGCGATGGCCCCCAGCCAGGCGTCGCAGGTGACGGCGGCCTGGCGGTACTGCGCGCTGTCCCGGCCGTAGCCGTGGCCGGCGCTGTCCGGGTCGAGGAAGTGGAAGAAGGCGGCGAAGCGCCGGGCCTTGTTCTTCTCCAGCGCGCCCAGGGCCAGCGGGCCGACGGTGGCCGCGCCGCGGCTGCCGGCGTCGAAGAGGTCGAGGGCCTTGCGCGACCCGTCGGGGACCAGCGAGCCGACGTAGGCCTTGCCGGTGACCACGATCGTGGCGACGGCGTCCTTGCCGAGGGCCGCCTTGAGGCGGTCGAAGATGACCGTGCCTTCGGGGACCGGGCCGCCCTCGTAGTTGGAGCGCACCCCGGTGGCGTCGGCCGACAGGGCGGTGAGCATCTCGGCGTGGCCCGGGCGGGTCTCGGTCTCGTGGCCCTTGACGGTGATCTCCTGGAAGGAGCCGGCCTCGACCAGCTTGGCCAGGTTGGGGAGCTTCTTGTCCTTGAGCAGCTCCCGGACCACGTCGCGGGAGAGGCCGTCCCAGGAGATCAGGATGGCGTTGGGGCGGTCCGCGGCGGCCGCCGGCGGAGCGGCCGGGGACGGCTCGGCCCCCCGGCAGGAGCAGGCTCCGGCCAGGACGAGGAAGGCGGCGGGCAGCAGGCGGCGGACGATCATGGCTTCCTCCTCACTTCACTTCCTGTCGCGTTGCGGCCGGGCCGGGGCCCGGCCGGCGGTCAGCTCCAGCGCATGCCGCTCTGCGGCAGGTCGCCGGCCTTCATGGCGAAGGCGGTCCGGAAGGCGCCCCCGGCCTGGCTCTGCACCGGGTTGCCGGGGATCTGCGGGAAGCTCCTCTTGAGCGCCGCGCGCAGGGCGTCGATCAGCTTGACGGTGTTGGCGTCCTGACCGGCCAGCAGCCTGGGCCGGAGCTGGCCGCCGGTCTTGGCCAGGTCGCCGAAGAAGGCCCACAGGTCGCGGGTCAGGCCCAGGTCGGCGCGGTTGCCGGTGATGCCCGAGACCGTGAAGCTCAGCGCCCCTACGTCGAAGGACAGCTCCGACCACGACTGGACCCGCAGCGTGGCCAGCTGCTTGCGGGCTGCGCCGGGCTCGGGCTCGGGGCCGGCGTCGCCGGGACCCTGGCCGGCGGCCGCCGCAATCAGCAGCGGCAGCGACAGGCGCTTGATCCGCTCGCGGTAGTCGGCCAGGGCCTCGCCCGCGACGATGGCGATGTCCGTGGCCCGGACGTAACGGCCCTGCTCGTTCTTGTCGCCGGCGATGCGGTGCACCCGGATGAGCTTCTCGCGCTGGGCCAGGGCCACCAGGCGCATGATCGCGCAGAACGGGCACTGACCGGCCGCGCCGGCCGCGTGCGCCGCCGGCAGGCAGGCCGGCTCGGCGGGCAGCAGGGAGAGCGTGCCGGGCTCGGGGCCGGCCCGGTCCACGGCCAGGAGCATGGCCAGGAAGGCGTTCCTGGCCGGGTCGGTCTTCTGGCCGATGGCCGTGGCGTTGATGGGGTCGTCGAGGTAGCGGCGGATCACCGGCACCGAGTCGGTGACCAGGAACTCCACGGCCTGGGGGTTGGCCCGGGCCGGGATCTCGAAGTAGAAGGCCAGGCCGATGGAGTGCTCGGGGAGGGTCATCGGCTGACGGGCGCCGGGTCCGGCCGGCCGTGCCGTGGGTCTCATGCTCTGGCTCCTTGAATGGAGATTAGCGCAGGGCCGGGCGTTGTCAACGTTCGGCGCCATGGCCCATGCCGGGAAGACACGCGTGCTCCGTTCGCGAGGGGGCCGATTCCCGGACTAACCATTTCAACACGCCAGCGCGCAGTGCGGGTCTCCGCAGGACACCAGCCCGAAGTCCAGGCCCTGGTGGCTCCGCCACCACTCCAGCCACGGTTCCGGCTCAGTCCCCAGGTCATGCCCGGCGACCTGCCCCAGGATCCGTCGGGCGTCCGCGTCCACCCCCTTGCGGTGCACCCCGAGCGCCTTGATGAGCAGCGGCACGCCCCTCTCGGGCACCACCTGCCGCTGGGCGAGGCGCGCCCCCAGCCCGAATCCGGCCAGATCCTCGGAGGCGATCTCGGGGGTTCCCGGCAGATTCAGGAACCCGGTATTCCTCATTCTGATATCCATTGCCGTCCTCCCCACCGGCGTCAGGTCTCTCCAAGGTTGTAACTGCGTGGGCAGCCGGGTCATGACCCGAAAAGCGATGGCCGGACGGGCCGACGCCTTTGCGGTTGACAGCCCCGGGGCGTGGGGCTAGGCTGGGCTCCCGATGCACGGTCCGGAGCCTGAGCGATGAGCAAATCCCTGAAGAACGTCGGCAAGACCCGCCGCGTGGCCTTCGCCAAGGGCAAGGGCCGCTTCCTGTGCGGCTCGCGGATCCTGCCGTCGCCCATCACCGGCCGGGAGCGGCTCCCCGAGCTGCTCGACCGGACCTTCCTGGCCTACAACGCCGGGCGGCTCCAGGAGGCCTGCCGGCTCTTCGCCGGGAAGATGCTCGCGCCGGAGGCCACCGTGGGGATGAGCCTGGCCGGGGCGCTGACCCCCGCGGGGCTGGGATCGTCCTGCGTCGTGCCGCTCATCAAGGCCGGCTTCGTCGACTGGATCGTCTCGACCGGCGCCAACCTCTACCACGACATGCACCACGCGCTGGACCTGCCGCTGCACCGGGGCAGCCCCTTCCTCGACGACCGGGAGCTCCGCCGCGTCGGCGTGATCCGCATCTACGACGTGCTCTTCGACGCCAACGAGGTGCTCTACGCCACCGACGCGGCGCTGCGCCGGGTGCTGGCCCAACCCGAGTTCCAGCGGGAGATGGGCTCGGCCGAGCTGCACTGGCTGCTCGGCCGGTACTGCGCCGAGTTCGAGCGCAAGTCCGGAGTCCGGGACGCCTCGGTGCTGGCCGCCGCGTACCGCGCGGGCGTGCCGGTCTACACGAGTTCCCCCGGCGACTCGACCATCGGCATGAACGTGGCCTTCCTGGAGCTCGCCGGCGCCAAGCTCAAGGTCAACCCCTCCATCGACGTCAACGAGACCGCGGCCATCGTCCTGGACGCCAAGCGCCGGCGCGGAGGGCGAAGCGGCGTGCTGCTGGTGGGCGGCGGCTCGCCCAAGAACTTCATGCTCCAGACCGAGCCGCAGATCCAGGAGATCTACGGCCTCGGCGAGGCCGGGCACGACTATTTCCTCCAGTTCACCGACGCCCGGCCGGACACCGGCGGCCTTTCCGGGGCCACCCCGCACGAGGCGGTCAGCTGGGGCAAGGTCGACCCGCGGCAGCTGCCCGACGCGGTGGTCTGCTACCTGGACTCGACCGTGGCGCTGCCGCTCATGGCCGCCTACGCGCTGGCCCGCCGCCGGCCGCGGAAGCTGCGGCGGCTCTACGACCGCCGCGCGGAGATGCTCGACCGGGTCCGGCGCGAGGCGAAGCTGGGAGGAAGGCAGTGAAGGCGACGAAGACGTTCCTGTGTGTTGCGGCGGCCACCGCCCTGGCCCTCGTCCTGGCCCTGTCCGCCGGTTGCCATCCGTACGTGCCGACCGGCCTGGTCTTCACCTCGGCCTCCGGCCCGATGGCGGTGACCGCCAACGCCGAGGGTTCCAAGGAGGGCCGGGCCACGGCCCGCGGTGTCCTGGGCCTCGTCAGCTGGGGCGACGCCGGGACGGCCGCGGCCTGCCGCGCCGCCGGCATCTCCAGGGTGCGCACCGTGGACGTCGAGGAGCTCAACATCATCGGCGTCTACTACAGCTACACCACGGTGGTGACCGGGGAATAGGCGGGCGGACGTGGCACGCGCGGTTTCCGGACTGATCCTTCTGCTGGCTGCGACCGCCGTCCTGGCGGCCTCGGGCTGCGTCCAGGAGCGCCTGTCCTGGCGCCTGGCGCCGCCGACGCCGGCCGGGACCAGCGTCACCGGGGGGGTGGTGGAACCCTTCGTCGCCGCCTCCGGCGAGCCCTTCGCCCGGGAGGGCCGGTCCAGCTCCGTCTCCGTGCTCGACCTGGTGGCCTTCGGGCACGCCGGCGCGGCCCGGGCCGCGCGCGCCGGGGGCGTGGAGCGCATCCGCGCGGCGGACGTCGAGGTGGTCCGGGTCAAATCGCTGGGCATCCCGCTGCTCACCCGCTACACGGTGATCGTCCGGGGGGAGTGACCACAGGCAGCCCGGGGCCGCGGGGCGGTCTGCCGCAAAGAGGCGCAGAACGCGCTAAGAAGATGGCACTGGATGCAGAAGCCTCCGCGCGTCACCGCATTGACCGGCACCATCCCCGGCGCCCTTTGCGCCTCTTTGCGGCTAGCCCGGCCCCCGCTCCTGCTGTTGTTTCCGGCATCCTTTGACGTAGTATTCCGGGCGATGTCCACTCTGCGCCCATGGCTGCGCCTCCTGCTCCGGGGCATCGGCGGAGCGCTGCTCGCGGCCGCCCTCGCGGCGGGTTGCCGCTCCGCCGGGGTGCCGGCGTCCGCGGCCCCGATCCGGAACGCCGAGCAGCCCGACGACGGCCCGGCCGAGGCGGCCGACGAGGCCGAGCTGCCGCCGCGGGAGCTGGCCGCCGCCGCCTACGCCGCGGGCGTCGACGCCGAGTTCTCGGGGGACCTGGCCACCGCCGCCGGCTGCTACCGGCGGGCCATCGGGCTCTCCCCCGGCCAGCCCGGCTACGAGCTCCGCCTGGGCCTGGTGCTCGTCGAGGTCCCCGAGTCGGCCGCGGAGGGCGCCGCCCACCTGGAGCGCGCCGAAACCCTGGGCGCGCGAAGCTTCGCCGTCCACCAGGGGCTGGCCAGCCACTTCCTGCGCCAGGGCGACAAGGCCCGGGCGGCGCGCGAGTTCGAGAAGCTCCTGTCCTGCTCCGAGGCGCAGGCCGACCCCGTCCGGTTCGAGCCGGTGGTGCTGAGGGTGGCCTTCTTCCTGACGACCCACTACCAGGCCGAGGGGCTGCCGGCCGAGGCCGCCCGGGTCCAGGGGCTGATCGTCGGGCGCTTCCCGGAGCGCGCCGACCTGCGCCTGGAGCGCGCCAAGATGCTGCTGGCCGCCGGCGACGAGTCCGCCGCCCGGGTCGAGATCGCCGAGTTAGAGAGGCTCGACGCCAAGAGCGCGGACGGCTCGCGGCTCCTGGCCGTCCACTGCGCCCGGCGCGGCCAGAACGCCGAGGCCCTCCGCGAGACCGACCGGGCCATCGCCAGGCTGCAGGCCGGCGGCGGCCCGGACGACCGCCCCGGGGATGTCTCCGCCATGCGCCACTTCCGGGCGGACCTGCTCGGGCGGCTGCGGCGCTTCGAGGAGGCCCGCCGGGAGCTCGACGGGCTGCTGGCCGCCGCGGCCGACGAGGGCGAGAGGGTGGACGCCCTGGTGGCCCTGGCCGGGCTGGACCGGGCGGCCGGGGTCCCCGCCGACGCCGAGCGGCGCCTGCGCGCGGCCATCGCTTCCGGGGCGAAGAGCGCGCGGCTCCACGGGGCGCTGGCCGAGGCGCTGGCCGCCGCCGGCCGGGGCGACGAGGCCGCCGACTGCTGGCGCAGGGCGCAGGCGCTGGCCCCGCGCGACGCCTACTACCGCCTGGCCCTGGCCTCGCTGTTCGAGAAAGACGGCCGGCGCTCCGCGGCCGCCGCCGAGCTCCGCGCGCTGCTCGAGATCCACCAGGACAACGCCGAGGCCCTCAACATGCTCGGCTACCTCTACGCCCAGGAGGGCATAAACCTGGAGGAGGCCGCCGACCTGGTCGGCCGCGCGCTGACCGCCGAGCCGAAGAACGCGCACTTCCTGGACAGCCTGGGCTGGGTGCGCTACCGGCAGGGCCGGGTCGAGGAGGCCCTGGGCATCCTCGAGCGCGCGGCCATGAACGCCCCGGAGCCGGTCATCTACGAGCACCTCGGCGACGCCTGCTACGCGCTGGGGCTTCTCAACCGGGCGCGCGTCGCCTGGCGCCGGGCCGCCGAGCTGGACCGCGAAGCGCCCGGGCCCAAGCGGAAGCTCGAACGACTGAAGCGAGACTGAACGGCCACAGATGAGCGCGGAGGCACACAGATAGCCCGTTCCGGGCGCGGCGGTCGAGGAGCGTGTGTGCCCGTCCGCGTTCGCCCGTGACCACTGGAGGACACCGATGCCTGCTGGTGACTGCGAGCTGAACCTGATCCCACTGCCGGTCTCGTGCGAACGCCGCGCCGGGAGCTTCCGTCTGCCGGCCGAGCCGACCATCGGCTGCGGTCCCGGCGAGGGCCTTGAGCCCGTCGCCGCCTACCTCGCCGCGCGGCTCCACGCCGCCACCGGCCGCCGGCCGCGCGTCCTCGGTGGCGCGGCCGCCCGGCGCGCTCATGTCCGGCTCGCCTCCGAGCTGCCCGAGAAGGCCGCCGGCCGCGAGGGCTACCGGCTCTCGGTGACGCCCAAGGGCGCCGAGCTGCGCGCCGCCGGGGCCGAGGGGCTCTTCCGCGCGGCGACGACCCTGCTCCAGCTCATGCCCGGCGACGACGCCCCGGCGGTAATCCCCTGCCTGGAGATCGGTGACCGGCCGCGCTTCGCCTGGCGCGGGCTGATGCTCGACGTCGGCCGCTACTACTACCCCAAGGCGGACATCCTCAAGTTCCTGGACATGATGGCGCTCCACAAGCTCAACGTCTTCCACTGGCACCTCACCGAGGACCAGGGCTGGCGCCTGGAGATCAAGGCCTACCCGCGCCTGACCGAAGTCGCCGCCTGGCGCCGCCACACCCGCTTCGGCCACGAGCGGCTCGGCGCCGGCTTCGACGGCGTCCCCCACGGCGGGTTCTACACCCGCGAGGACGTCCGCGAGATCGTGGCCTACGCCGCCGAGCGCTTCATCACCGTGGTGCCGGAGATTGAGATGCCCGGCCACGCCCAGGCGGCCATCGCCGCCTATCCGGAGCTGGGCTGCACCGCCGAACAGCTGGGCGTCTCCTGCCAGTGGGGCGTCCACAAGCACGTCTTCAATCCCGGCAAGGAAGAGGTCTTCACCTTCCTGGAGACCGTGCTCGCAGAGACCCTGGAGCTCTTCCCGTCGGAGTTCATCCACATCGGCGGCGACGAGTGTCCCAAGGATGAATGGAAGGCCAACAAACTCTGCCAGAAACGCATCCGGACCCAACGGCTCAAGGACGAGGACGAGCTGCAGAGCTGGTTCGTCCGAAGGATCGAGCGCTTCCTGCGCCGCCACGGCCGGAGGCTGATCGGCTGGGACGAGATCCTTGAGGGCGGGCTGGCGCCCGGGGCCACGGTCATGTCCTGGCGCGGCGAGGAGGGCGGCGTGGCCGCGGCCCGCGCCGGCCACGACGTGGTCATGACCCCCAACAAGGACGTGTACTTCGACTACTACCAGGGCGACCCCCAGCACGAGCCCCTGGCCATCGGCGGGATGCTGCCGCTCGAGAAGGTCTACGCCTACGAGCCGGTCCCCAAGGAGCTCACCGCCGCCGAGGCCCGCCACGTCCTCGGCGCCCAGGGCAACCTCTGGACCGAGTACATGCCGAACTTCCGGCAGGTCGAGTACATGACCCTGCCCCGCGCCGCGGCGCTGGCCGAGGTGGCCTGGTCGCCGCGCGAGGCCCGGAACCTCGAGGGCTTCAAGGCCCGCCTGGCCGGGATGCTCGGTCGCTACCGGGCGATGGGCTGGACCTATCGCCCGCCGAAGGGCTGAGCCGGGAGCTGACAGCGCCATGGGCTACCTCTACCGGATGGAGGTCGGCGGGCTCCAGGTCTACACCGTCGCCGTCAATCACCGCGCGGATGTCGAGATTGCCGAGCATCACCATGCGGTCTTCGAGCTGATCTATCTGCTCGAGGGCGCCATGCGCATCCGCATCCGCGGGCGGCAGCACCGCGCCGGGGTCGGCGACCTGGTCATCTACCATCCCGGCGAGGACCACCGCGAGACCTACCTGGCCGGTCGCTGGTCGGCCGTGGTGCTGCGCTTCGAGGCGCCGCGCCTGGGGCGGGGCGTGCGCTTCCCCTCGCGCGACACGACCCCGCCGGTCGTGCACCTGCCGCGGCACGAGCGCTTCCGCCAGCTCTTCGAGGCCATGCAGCTCGACGCGCGGGTCCGGGACTCCTGGACGGAGGCCATGTCCCGGGCCTATCTGGTGCAGTTCGCGGTGCTGCTGCACCGGGCGCTGGCGGCCCTCGGCCGAGGCCGCCGCGGGGGCGGGAGCCCTGCCGACGAGCGCTCGGCGCGGATCGCCGGGGCCATGGAGATCATCCGCGACGGCCTGGGCTGCGGCCTGTCGGTGCGCGACCTGGCCCGCAAGACCGCGATGAGCGAGTCGGCCTTCAGCCACCTCTTCAAGAACGTGGCCGGCATCCCGCCGCGGCGCTACCAGATCCAGGAGCGCGTGGCCCGGGCCCGGGAGCTGCTCGAGACCACCTCGCTCTCCGTCAAGGAGATAGCCGCCGAGCTGGGCTACGACGACGTCCACTACTTCAGCCGGGTATTCCGCAAGCTCACCGGCCGCACCCCCAGCGGAGTCCGGGGGGGCCGGCGGCAGCCCGTCACTCGGCGACGACCCGCGCGCCGGTGATCCGGCGGGGCAGCCCGATCTCGGCCACCACGAGCTCCCCGACCGTCCCCGGGCCGGCGCCCAGCGAGAATCCGCGTTTGGGAACCCCGAAGGTGACGGTGACGGTCGCGGGCAGCGCCGTGCCCAGGGTGGAGCCGTCGCTGGCGTCGAGCCCCGAGGGGGTGTCCACCGCCAGGACCGGCCGGCCGGAGGAGCGGGCGACGGCGATCAGCTCGGCCGCGGTTCCGCGCACCTTGCCGGTGAGTCCCGTGCCCAGGAGCGCGTCGACCAGCCAGTCGGCCCGGGAGATCGCCTCGGCCGCGCGCCCGACGTCGTCCGGGGCGGCCAGTTCCTCCACGGCCACGCCCGGGGCGGAGAGGTAGTCAAGGTTGACGCGGGCGTCGTCGATGACCTCGGCCGCGCGCCCGGCCAGCAGCACCCGGACCGAACCCACCCCCCACCAGGCCAGGTGCCTGGCGATCACGAAGCCGTCGCCGCCGTTGTTGCCGCGGCCGGCCAGGACGACGACCGCGGCCCGGGCCGGCTCGGCCAGCCGCCGCCAGAGCTCGGCCGCGGCCCAGTAACCGGCGCTCTCCATGAGGGCCAGCCCGGGGATGCCGTAGCCGCGGATGGCGGTGGAGTCGAGCAGCCGCACCGCCTCGGCGTCGCGGGGCTCGGCCTCGACCCTGATCCGGAGCGCGCCCGGCTCCGGCGGGGAGGTCCGGGAGCGCACCGAGAAGGCCGCCATCCTGGAGAGCCCCGCGCGCGCGGTCCCGGCCTGGTTCACCAGGTCGGCCATTTCGGTGGCCTTCTGACTGGAATCGTCGCCGGCCGCGCCGTAGAGCAGCGGGGTGTCCGGGCCGAGGCCGGCGAGCAGCTCGCGGAGCCCATCGATCCGGAGCACCTGTTCGGCCCGGCCTCCGCAGCGCTCCAGAATCGCCAGCTCCGCCAGGCCCTCGGATCCCAGGCGGTCGCGGAGGCCGAGCACGAGGACCCGGGGGGCGAGCTCCCAGTTGGCCAGCATCCGGGCGGCGGCCAGGGCCACCGCGCCGGCCGCGCCGCGTCCGGCGGCCACCACCGGGGCCGCACCGCCCCGCGCGCGCGAGGCGGACAGCGCCCAGAGGGCCAGCTCCCGCGCGGAGTTCTCCCGGGCGATGATCCCCAGGCTGGCCTCGGAGAGGCCGGAGGTCGCGTCCATGGCCACGCATTCTAGGACTTCGGGCCGGAGCGTCAAGAAGGATGGTCGGCCGGCGGCGGGGAAAACGCGGGGCGGGCCCGATGCGGGCCCGCCCCGGAGGAAAGCGGCGGAGGCGCTGGCTACTTCTTGAGGGCCTCCTTGAGCATCATCACCGGGTTGGCGGCCTCGGCCGGCGAGGCCTCGACCTGGGCGGCCATCTCCAGGGGGTACTCGATGGAGTAGGCCAGGTTGACCGTGCCCTTGCCGCCGGCCGGCACGGCCAGCGTCCAGCGGGACACCCCGCGCTCGGTCTCGGCGGGGTCGGGCTCGGTCTTGCGGATCTTGACGGTGATGGCCGAGTCCTGGCTGACCGGCAGGGCCTCCTCGATCCTGACGGTCACCGCGCGCTTCTTGAAGTTCTCGACCACGATGGAGTAGGCCGCCTCGACCCGCTGGCGCTTGCCCCAGGACTTGATGGAGCTCAGCTTGGAGTCCAGCTTGCGGGTCACCTTGACGGTCTCGTCCACGCCGAGGTAGAAGGCGGCCTCCTCGCCGGGGGCGACGAAGCCGACCGAACTCGTGCCGATCAGGTCGCCGGCCAGGTAGACGCTGGCGTCGCCGGGCAGGAGCGGCAGCTTGCTGGTGTTGGCCGCCCGGCCCGTCACGTAGGTGGCCAGGGACAGGGCCGGCACGGCCGAATGATCCGAGGCCAGGCCCAGCTTCTCCACCGCGATGGTCACCCGGTGGGGCTTGCCGTCGGTGAGCACCGTCTCACGGGCCGGCACCGGGAAGGCCACCGAGGTCCCGCGGGCCGCCACGCTCCGGAAGAGGCGCACCACCTGCTCCTCGTTATCGAGCATGTTGGCATGGGCCTTCCTGTTCCAGCCGGCGCGCTGGCCGTACTGCTGCTTGATCTGGGGGAAGGAGCTCAGGCTGTTGCCCTGGATGCCGGCCTGCTGCACCAGCAGTTCCTGCGCGCCCGCCAGGTTCCCGGGCAGGGGCGCCCCGCCCAGCAGCCAGGGGGCCGGCTCTGGCTTGACGGTGCGCTCCGCCGGCCGGCTGGCGTTGAGGGTCAGCTCGGCACCCGGCCAGTCCTCGCCGGTCGCCTGCTGGATGACGGCGTAGTAGACGAGCTCCAGCTCGCCCTTGTCCACGTCGGCGCGCACGTCGTAGGCCGGGAACCACATGGCCCCGGGCAGCAGGTAGGACAGCTCCAGCCGGGCGTCGGCGGCCGCGGCGGCCTCCAGCGCCACGGTGACCTTCTTCTGCTCGAGGCGCCCGGAGGCGCGCTTTTCGCCGAGCTCGCGGCTCTTGGCCTCGATCCGGGGCTGCAGCTCGCGGAGCTTCCTGTTGGCCTCGCGGACCTTGGCGGCGTTCGCCGAGAGAGTCTTGGTGACCAGCTCCAGGGTTCTCTCGACCCCGGCCACGTCGGGCAGCTTGAGGTCGCCCTCGGACAGCATCCGCGTGGCCTTCTCCGGAGCGGAGGCGGAGAGGCCCTTCATGAAGCGGGCCTCGCCCTCGAGCACCCCGAGGTCGTCGCGGATGGCGGCCTCCGTGTCGTGCAGGGCGGTGAGCTCGTCCTCGAGACGGCGCACCTCGGCGGCCTCGGTCCGCTCCAGGAAGACGCGCTCGACGCGCACGCCCCGGACCGTCGCCCCCTTGGCCCCGACCCGGATGGAGGCGTCGGCCAGTTCGGCCGGCAGCCCGGCCAGGACGAACTCGCTCCGGCCCGCGGCGCAGCGCACCGCCGCGGTGCGGGTCACCAGGGCGCGGTCGAGGTACACGGTGACCGCGCCGATGGCGCTCTTGGCCTCGATCGGTTCGCCGGCCGGGGCCGGCGGCGCGGCGGCCGCGCTCAGCAGGATGGCGAACAGGCAGGCTGGAAACAGCCGGGTCCTCATGTCACTCCCCTTCATCTCGGAGCCCCGATGGACCGGGAGCGTCCGGCGCTCCCGCGTGGCGATATCTTACCGGCGGCCCGACGGTCGGAGCGTAACGGGCCGGTAACGGCGCCTCATCCGCCCTGGAGGTACCGGTCCCAGTCGATCTCGGCGGCGTTCATCACCGGCCCGAAGGTGCACACCGGTCGGCGGAGCGGGCCCCCGTCGGGGGCGGTGCCCTTGACCGCCACCACGCAGCCCCGGCAGACCGACAGGCCGCAGGCCATGTGGGCCTCCAGCGAGGCCTGGCAGGGGAAGCCCCGCCGCGCGGCGGCCTCGGCGGCCAGCTTCATCATGATGGCCGGGCCGGCGGTGTAGACCGCGGTGCGTTTGCCGGCGAGCTCCCGGTCGAGCACCAGGTCGAGCAGGTCGACCGCCGTGCCCCGCAGGCAGCCGGCCTCGCCGGCGTCGGAGGACAGCCGGAAGTGCGCCCCGGTCCGGCGCATCAGGTCCTCGGGCAGGCCGAAGGAGCAGTCCCGGAACCCGAAGAGCAGCCAGACGGGAAGCCCGGAACGGGCCGCCTCGGCCGCCAGGAAGTAGACCGGCGCCAGCCCGGTGCCGCCGCCGACCGCCACGTGGGCCTCGACGCCCTTCTCGATCGTGAAACCGCGGCCCAGCGGGCCGACCAGTCCGAGGCGCGACCCGGACTGCACGGCCCCGAGCATGTGCGTGCCCCGTCCGGTCGGCCGGTAGAGGATCTCCACGCGGCCGGAATCCGGCTCGGCGAAGAACACGCCGAAGGGGCGCCCCAGCAGCGGGTCGAGCCCGCCGCCGACCCGGAGGTTGACGAACTGGCCGGGCTTGGCGGCGGCGGCCACCTCCGGGGCGAGCAGGACCATGCGGCGGTAGCGCTGTCCGGCCTCGGCGTTGGAGAGCACCTCGGCGCAGACCTGGAAGGCGTTCTTGTCCATGGCCGGGATTCTAGCCAGGGTCCGCAAAAGCGCCAGGGACGCGGACGGGCGTTGACTTCCGCTCCGGCCGGGCTAACCTCGAGCCCGTCCGGCCCCGTCCGGACGCAGTCCAGCAGCCCGAAGGGAGAGCACCATGCACCGCCGGTCCGCCTTGCTCCTCGCAGCCACCATGATGCTGGCCGCCGCGGCCGCCGCCGAACCGTCGCGGGCCGGGGAGATCTGGACCGACAACGCCGCCGACGCGCTGGCCCGGGCCGCCCGCGAGAAGAAGGACCTGCTGGTGGCCTTCACCGGCTCCGACTGGACCGCCAGCGATCCCAAGCTCGCCGCCGAGGTCTTCGGCCAGGCGCAGTTCGCCGCCGAGGCGCCCGGGGCTTTCGTGCTGCTCCGGCTCGACTTCCCGCAGAAGAAACCCCTCGACGCCGCGCTCAGGCGGCAGAACGACGAGTGGAAGGCCAGGTTCGAGGTCGGCGGGTTCCCGACGGTGCTGCTGCTCGACTCCGCCGGCAAGGTCTATGCCCAGACCGGCTACCGGCAGGGAGGCGCCGCCGCGTACCTCAAGCACCTGGCCGAACTCCGGGCCCTGCGCGAGAAGCGCGACGCCGACCTGGCCCGGGCCGCGGCGGCCGCGGGGGTCGAGAGGGCCAGGCTCCTCGACTCGGCCATCTCCAGTCTGGGGCGGCAGATAGCGGTCGACCACTACTCCGGCGTGGTCGCCGAGATCTGCATGCTCGACGGCGACGGCAAGGCTGGGCTCAAGCCCCGGTACGACGCCTGGGCGGCCCTCCGCAAGGCGGATCGCAGCGCCGCCGCCAACCGGACCAACGAGGCCGTCGCCAGCCTGGACGAGGCCGTCAAACTGCTCGGTCCGACCGGGGAGGCCACCCAGGAGGCGCTCTACTTCAAGGGCTTCCTCTGCCAGTGCCAGAACGACAAGCCCGGCGCCCGCGCCGCCTTCGAGGCGGCCATCAAGGCCCTGCCGAATTCCCGGCGGGCCCGCGAGTGCCGGATGATCATCGACCGACAGCTCAAGTAGCCGGATCAGTCCGCCGCCGGCAGGCCCTCGACGCGCTCCACGGCGCCGTCCTTCAGGATCACGCGCCCCGGGACCCTCCCGATCACGCGCGGGTCGTGGGTGGCCAGCACCGCGGTGGCCCCGTGGCGGGCGCAGAGTTCCAGCAGGAGGTCCGTGACTTCCTGGGCGCTCTGCGAGTCGAGATTGGCGGTCGGCTCGTCGGCCAGGACCAAGCCGGGACCGTGGCTGAGGGCCCGGGCGATGGCCGCGCGCTGGCGCTCCCCGCCGGAGAGCTCGCGCGGGTACGCCCCGGTCCGGCCCCCGAGGCCCAGCTGGGCCAGGAGGCCGCGGGCCCGCTCGTCGCCGGCCCGGCGCGGCAGGCCCAGGAGAGCCGGGGGGACGGTCGCGTTCTCGAGGATGGTGAGCTCCTCCAGCAGGTGGGCCTCCTGAAAGGCGAAGCCGACGCGCCGCCGGCGGAAGGCGCTGCGCTCCCGCTCGCCCAGGGCGGAGACCTCCAGGCCGTCGACCACCACGCGCCCGGCGTCCGGGGAGTCCAGGCCCCCCAGCAGGCTCAGCAGGGTGGTCTTGCCCGAGCCGCTCGGGCCGGCGACGACCACCGCGGCCCCGGCGGGAATGGACAGGCTGACCGACCGGAGGGCCTGGACCGCGGCCGGCCCGGCGCCGAAGGCCTTGGAGACGCCCTCCAGGCGGATCGCCGCGCTCACCGCGCCATCCTCAGGACGTCGGCGACGCGGCCCCGGGCGGCCGTCAGGGCCGGCCACAGCGTGGCCAGCAGCGAGGCGCCCAGCGCCCCGGCGGCCGGGCCGAAGGTCATGGCCGCGGTCAGCCGGGGGTGGATCACGGTGGAGAGCACGAAGTGCGGGTTCCGCGACGTCCAGTGTCCCAGGTCGATGCCCGTCCTGGCCGCGACCAGCGTGGCCAGCGCGCCCAGCAGCAGGCCGGCCGCGCCGGCGGCCAGCGTCAGCACGGCGCTCTCGAACATGACCAGCCGGACGATCTCGGAGGGCCTCGCACCCAGCGCCTTGAGGACCCCCAGGGCCCGGTAGCGGTCCAGGACGGAGATGAGCGCGGTGTTGGAGACCGCGGTGGCCAGCAGCACGGTGACCAGGGCGATGAACACGAGCATCGAGAAGTGGTTCAGCCGGATCAGTTCGTCCAGGTCCGGGAGCCGCTCTTGCCAGGGGACCGCCTCCTCGCCGGCCGCCAGCATGGGCCGCAGCGCGGCCAGGAGCTCGTCGGAGCCGGCCCGGTCGCGGGCGAAGACGGCGGTCTCGGCGGTCAGGGCGCCGCCGCCGGCCTCCAGGGCCGCGCCGAGCGCCATCAGGGCCGTGCCGGCATCCATGCGCTCGATGCCTGTGCGGAAGACGCCGGCGACCCGGACCGGCCCCCGGTCGCCGTCCTGGAGGCGCAGGCGCAGGGTGTCCCCGGGGGCGGCCCCCAGGCGCTCGGCGGCCAGCGCGCCCAGGCAGATCTCCGGACGCGGCGCCGACGGGTCCGGCAGCCTGCCGCTGACCAGGCGCGCCGCGGGCACCGTCCGGCCGCCCTCCCGCTCCACCAGCAGGCCCAGCACTTCGACCGAGGCGGTCCCCCGACCGCCGACCAGCAGCGCCCCGAAGGCCGCGCGCGGGGCCAGGAACTCGGCGCAGCCGGGAGGAGCCAGGCGGCTCCAGCGCTCCGCGAACTCCCGGGCCGGGATCCGGGCCCCCGGCTGCGGGCGCACCGTGACGTGTCCGGAGTGTGCGGCGACGGTGCTGCGGACCATGGTGTCGTCCACGCCGGTCATGACCGCCCCGAGGAAGACGAGGATGCCCACTCCCAGCGAGACGGCCGCCAGGGTTATGCCCGAGCGGGCGCGCCGCCGCAGCAGCGTGCGCATGGCCAGGAGCATCCAGAAACGGTTCATGGCCGCCGGGGAAGGGCTGCCGGGGCTGCTAGGGCCGATTGCCCCGCGGCGGCGTCGCGCCGGAGTAGGCGTCCCTGGCCGGCGCGGACTTGGCCCCAACCAGCAGCCGGTCCAGCTGCGCCAGGATCTCGGCGGCCGCCTTCCCGGACTCCGCGGGCTTGGAGGCGCAGGACACGGCGTCGGCGCGCCCGGCGGGCTTCCAGCGGCCGTTGCCCGAGGTGGGCACGAGCACCGTGCGCTCCGCGGCGCCCGGGGCGGCCAGGTGTCTGCGCGCCGGGCCGCTCAGGCTGCCCGCGCGGCAGCTGTCGATGATCACGAAGGCGTCGAAGCCGGCGGCGGCCTCCGCGGTGAGGCCGTCGACGGGGATTACCCGCAGGCCGCAGCGCCGCTCCTTGAGCCCCTCGACCAGCCGGGCGGTCAGGGCGTTCTTGAAATCGCTCTGCCCCGTGGCGATGAGCACGCGCCGGCCGGCGCCGGCGTCGGCGACCTCGACCGGCTCCGGGCGCTGCCCGGCGCAGGAGTGGCAGAGCAGCGCGGCACCGAACAGGCCGGCCAGCCAGAAGACGTTTCTCATCCGGAACCTCCCGTCGCATCGCGACTCGCCGGGCGCTCCCGAGGGTCCTCCCCGTACGGCGCCGGTCCCTTTTGCAGTTCGAAGAGGCTGATGTAGCCGGAGTGCCGCGAGGCGATCCGCCAGGCGCCGCGGAAGGGGCTCTCGTCCAGCGCGCGGCGGAGCAGCCCGTCGATGTTCTCGCGGATCTCGTCCTGCCGGAAGAGCCAGCGGCCGGCGTTGGCGCAGAGCGCGCCGAAGGCGTTGTAGGGCGTGTCCACGTCGATGATCGCCGCCCGGCCGCCGGGGCGCAGCACCCGCCAGAGCTCCTCCAGGATCCGCCGCTTCAGGCGGTAGTGGACGTGGTGGAAGAAGAAGGCCGAGGCGGCCCGGTCGAAGCTCTCCGGAGCGCAGGGCAGTTCCTCGGCCAGCGCGGCCCGGAACTCGAGCCCGGCGCGCCCGCGGACCTTGCGGCCGGCCACCGCGATCATGGCCTCGGCCGCGTCGATGCCCAGCACCCTGGACCCGTCCCCGGCGGGCATGGCGCCGTGCAGGTCGAGGGTCAGGCTGCCCGTGCCGCAGCCTATGTCCAGGACCGCCATGGGGCGGTCGAGCCGCAGGCCGGCGATCAGGCGGCGATGCAGCCGGCCCTCCAGCCCCAGGGTCATCAGCGGGGCCAGCCAGTCGTACAGCCCGGCGGCGTGGTCCAGGGTGACGCCCTCGGTGCGCCGCGCGCAGGCCGACCTGGACCGGGCGGCGTCAGGCATGGACGGGCAGCCCTTCGAGGTCCAGCACCGAGAACATGAAGCCGGCCATGGCCGAAGCCTGCTCCGGTCCGTACTCCAGTCCGGAGGCGCCCAGGGCGGCCAGGCCGGAGGTCATCATGCCCAGCCCGAGCCGGGCGGCCGGCAGCGCCGCCTGCGGCACGCGCAGATACAGCCGGTCGGCGGCCTCCGGCGGGGCGGAGCCGACCGACTCCAGCAGATCCGGCCGGCGGTGGGCCATCCAGGAGAGCACGTAGTTGTGCCGGCCCTCGCGCCAGTCGCGGCCGAGGTCGCGAACGTCGTCGAGCACCTGGCAGCCGAGCCCGAAGCGCATGAGCGGGGCCTTCAGTTCCTGCGCCCGGGCCGCGTCCAGGTCCGGCTCCAGGACCTCCGGCCCCACGAAGGCCACGTTGAAGAGCAGGCCGGTCTTGAGGCGGTGGATGACCTCGAGCACGTGCTCCGGCTCCGGCCTCCGGGCGATGCCGCCCTCCTCGGTGGCCTCCTGGGCCGCGCTGGGCAGCAGGCTCCGCAGCGACTCGGCCAGGAGTCGGCGGGCCGGCTCCCGTGCGACCAGCCCGGCGTCCACCGCCTCGTCGAGCAGCTCGGCCAGGACCCGGTCGGCGGCCATCACGGCCACCACCTGGCGCATGACCCGCGAGGCCCCGGGCATTTCCACGGGCACGACGACCTTGTCCTCGGCGTCCAGCAGGTTGTCGGCGGAGGTCACCCAGATGCGGTTGAGATGCAGGATCCGGCCGTAGAGCTTCCGGCGCTCCTCGGGGATCCCGAGAAGCAGGTAGGCGGAGTGGAACAGCGTGGAGAACAGGTTGCGGCGCCAGGACAGGAAGGCAGAGGGCAGCCGGCCCAGGCGGACCTCGTACTCCCGGGGCGTCCCGGCCGGCGAGGCCAGGTGGGGGCCCAGGCGGCGGTGCACGTCGCGGATGCAGCCCTGCTGTTCGCGCAGCGCCCGGCGCAGGATCCGTCCGGTTCGGAAGAAGCCAGTCCAGCGTCCCGTGGCCATCGCAGACCCTTTTCCGGGCGCAACCGGCCCGGACGCGTCGCAATTCCCGGGTTCCTGACCTTCGCTGGCCGGAATCCGGCGGCTGCCGGCGGATTATACCCAGGCCGGCAGGAAGCGCACGACCAGCGCCAGGGCCGCCAGGGCGCCGAGCAGGAGGTCGCCCGGGCCGGCCGCCGGCCGGCTTAGGAAGCGCAGGAGCGCCCCGGTGGCGCAGCCGTGACTGCACCAGGCCCTGGCCAGGAAGACCGACGCGGCCAGTCCGGCCGCCGCCAGAAGCGCCGGCAGCAGCCCGGCCGCGCCCAGCAGGTAGGCGCTGAAGGGCTCGAAGCTCTCCAGGGGCGGGGCCGTGCCGAGCACGACCAGCGCGACCATGGCGGTCAGCAGCAGCCCGGGAGCGAGCCGCAGCAGCCGGCCGGCCCGCTCGGGAAGCTCCCGCCTCCGGAGGCCGGCCCTGCCGGCCAGCTCCTGGGCGGCCCCGTGCGGGCAGAGGTGGGTGCAGTAGAACTGTCTCCCGGTGACGGCCGGGAAGGCGAGGGCCAGGGCGCAGATCGCGACGAGCGCCGGCGCGGTCCGCCAGGGAGCCGCGCCGCCCTCCGCCCAGCCGGCCAGCAGGGCCACGGAGAGCATCCCGGCCGTGGCGAAGCCCAGCCAGCCGAGGACCGCCAGCTGCATCGCCGGGCGCACGCCGCGCCGCCTGGCCAGGCGGGGCCACAACATCGCGACCAACGCGGCGGCCAAGAGCAGCAGGCTGACCGCCTCGCGCCAGGAGAAGGTCACGACCGGGGCGGATGAGGCCGCGGCCGGCGGCGGCCTGCCGGCGGCCAGGCCCAACCGGCGGCGCACCCCGGCGGAAATCGCCCGGCAGGTCACGGTCGAGCCGCTGACCGCGTCGACCTCGCGGTCTGCGGCCTCCCGCCAGGGCAGTCCGTTCCATCTCTCGAGGAAGCCGGCATCCTCGATGGCTTCGATGTTTCCGGGCGTCTCCCGGTTCGGCAGCAGGCGGAGGCCAACGATCCGGTCGTCGGGTCCGGCGGCGACCAGGGCCGGCACCGGACCTCCGTAGCCCTGGATGGCCTCCTCCTGCGCCGCGGTGGAGGCCAGCCGGCCGAGCAGCCGCCCGCCGGAGTCGAGGACTTCGGTCCAGCCGGCCGCCCGCGCCGGGGGTGACAGGCGCGCGGCCTCCGGGAAGACCTGCCGGGCGCGCTCCAGCGTCACCGCCGCGCGCTCCGCCTTGCGGCCCGGCGCGCCGATGAGCGCCCAGACCACGGTCGCGGCGAGCGCCAGGCGCAGGCTCCGGATCAGGCGGGGCTTCATGGCCGGGGATTGCAGCGCTGCGGAGCCGGAATGCCCTACTTGGGCTGCAGCACGCGCGGCACCGCGGAGTCCAGCGCCGCCTGGACGGCGCGCATCACCGCGAAGCTGGTGGGCTCGGCGCCGGGATGGGGCGCGACGCTGGTGCTCTGCTGTTCGACGATCCGCTGGGGGATGATCTTCTGGGCCTCCACCCCGGCCGGCAGGCGGGGCGCGTCGGTGTTGCCGACCATGGTGACGGATTCTATCTTCCCGCCGCGGACCTTGACCTGGGCGGTGACGTCGAACCCCCGGCCCTTGCTGCTGCCCGTGTAGGTGCCGTCGGGCACGTCCGCGAGCCGGATGGGGGCGGCACTGCAGAGCGCGGTCTCGGCCGCGCGCATGACCGCCTTGCTGGTGATGGTCGCCCGGCTGGTGGCGTCCACCTGGGTGCTCTGCTTCTGGACGATCTTCGGCGGCACGTCGGTCAGCGACGTCAGCGCGCGATTCTCCCTGTGACCGGCGATCTTGACCTCGGTGATCTTGCCGCCGGCCACCGTCACCTGGACGTTGACGTCATCGACGTAGCCGCGGCTGGCGCCGTTGTAGATCCCATCGGGCACGACCCGGGGGCCGGCGGGCGGCTTCGGGCCGGGGGCCGGCGCGGGGCCCGGCGTCGGGACGGGCGTCGGTGCCGGCGCCGGACCGGGACCCGGACCGGGGACGGCTAGCTCCTCAGGGCTTCGCCACTTGCCGTCGACCAGCCTGTGGCCGAGCAGGGTGCGGGCCTCGGCGTTGTTCGGGTCGGCCGCGATGACCAGTTCCAGCTCCTTCCTGCCCCGCTGGGACAGGCCGCCGGCCTGGCACCACTTGGCCAGCGCCAGGTGGCCGGCGGCGTCATCAGGCTTGAGCGCCCGGGCCTTCTCCTCGTAGACGTCCCAGGGAGGCGGGCAGCGGTCGACGCGTTCGACGTCGTCCCGGGAGAAGGTCAGGGAGCCGCGCTCCAGGCGCAGCACCACCGAGTCGCCGCGCTCCTCGGCGGCCCCCTCGATCTTCTTGCCGCTCTTGAGGACGACCACGTCGGCCAGGGCGGCTCCCGACCAGGCGATAGCCGCCAGGGCCGCCCACAACGCGCATTGGCACGTCCGGGTGTCGGGCATGGAAAGGTTCCTCTCCCAATGGTGGGCACCGGCTGAAACCGCTTTCGCGGCATCAATGAATGTAACATGCCGGGCGGCGGTTATGCGGGCAAATACCGGAAAAAGTCCGCTGCTGAAAGCCCCGGGAGGAGGCGGCGCAGGGGCCGCGTCGCGCCTTCGGCGCAGGCTGAGCCGATTTTTCCCCGACAACCTCTGCCCGGCGGTGTACCATACCCCAGATTGGACCATAACTGGAGCAGTGTTTCGGGCCAGTTGCGGAAAGGAAGAGGGCGATGGGGCTCAGAGGATACCATCCGCACCGCCGGGAGAAGGCCGCCGCGGACATCGAGGCGATGATCCGCCAGCAGGGGCTCTGGGGTCGCCGGCTGCCCGGCGAGCGGGAGATGGCCGAGGCGCTGGGCATCAGCCGCGGCACCCTGCAGAAGGCCCTGGAGGAGCTGGAGGCCCGCGGGACGGTGCTGCGCCGCCATGGCTCGGGGACCTTCGCCGCCGACAAGAACTCGCCGGGAGCCGGTGCCCGGCGCGGCGCGGCCCGGCTGGCGGTCATCGCCAAGGACAGCTGGCGGCCGGACCCGTCGGGCGCCTGGACCTACTACGGCGACATGATCGAAGGCGCCTTTCGGGGCTGCCGGCGCTTCGGGGCCGAGGGCGTCCTCGTCCGCCAGGAGTCCGTGTGGGCCGGCGGTCCCGGGCCGGAGTGGGCCGGCCTCAAGGCCTTCGGCGGCTTCCTGCTGGTCCAGGACAGCGATCCGGCCCTGATCCGCATGCTGCTCCGAATGCGGCGCGGGCCGGTCGTGCTGCTCGATTCGGTCTTCAGGGACCTGCCGGCCATCGGCGTGGTCGACGGCTCCTTCGAAGGGGCGCGCCGGGCGGTGAGCTACCTGGTCAACCTCGGCCACCGGCGGATCGGCTACATAGCCCCCGGCGAGCATCCCGACCGGCCCCACGAGAAGTCGCTGGGCTACCGCGCGGCGCTGTCCGAGGCCGGGATCCCGGAGGACGCCGCGCTGGTCTGTCATCCCGAGGAGGCGGCGCTCGACCGCGATGTCGAGGCTGCCGTCGGGCGGATGCTGGGCCTGCCCGAGCCGCCCACCGCGCTCTTTGCCGGCACCGACAGCCGGGCGCTGCCGGCCATGCGGGTGCTGGAGGCCGCCGGCCGGCGGGTGGGCGAGGACTTCGCCCTGGTCGGGTTCGGCGACAGCGCCTCCCGCTCCGGGCTGTGCGACAGCCTGACCAGCGTGCGCATCCACACGCACCGGATGGGCGAGGCCGCGGTGCGGGCGGCGCTCGACGCCCCCAAGGTGCCGCAGGCCAGGACGGTCATCATCCCGGACCGGCTGATCGTCAGGGACTCGGTCTGCCGGCACGAACTTGCCGCGGACCTGGTTGCGGGGCGCTGAAGATGCGCTCCGGCGGAGGACTAATCATGCGCAGGGCGATGGCGCTGGGATTCCTCGGGCTGCTTTGCGGCGCGTCGCTGGCTGGCGAGGCTCCGCCCTCGTTCACCAAGAAGCCAACTGCGGCCAAGGCCGGGGACAAGGTCCGGATCGAGTTCGCGGTCGACCGCGAGACCGACGTGGCCGTCTTCATCGAGGACGGCGGTGGCCCTTCGACAGGCTCAGGGCAGTCAAGGATCGTCCGGCACCTGGTCGCCGGCGTCCTGGGCGCGAACGCGCCGGCCCCGCTCAAGCCGGGGCTGGCCCAGTCCATCGAGTGGGACGGCAAGGCCGACTGGGGGAAGCCCGCGCCGGCCGGGCCGTTCAAGGTCCGCGTGGCCCTGGGCATGGGCGCCCGGTACGACAAGGTCGTGGCCACGGAGCCGGAGAGCCTCAACAAGATCTCCGGCCTGGGCGTCGGCCCGGACGGCACGCTCTACGTGGCCGCGATGGTCGCCACGCACACCGTCCACAACGACGGGATACAGCTGGTGGCCCTGAACCGGGACGGCACCTACCAGCGCACGCTGATCCCCGTGCCCGCGAACGTGACCCGCGAGCAGCTCGCCTTCCTGGGCGGCGCGGCCGTGGAGGTCGGCGGCCGGCTGGCTCCGACCATCGCCCACCTCAACGGCCACGAGACCGTCGACTTCCGGCCGGACCGGGGCACGAGCCTGGCGGTCGCCCCCGGCGGGCTGCTCCTGGTGCCGCAGGGCGAGTTCCTGGGGGCGGTGCCCCTGGGCGGCGCCGTTCCGCCGGGCCGGTACGCGGGGGCGAGGGTCGCCGGCGGCAAGGGGGCGGACCTGGCCGCGGCGGCGGTCTCCGGAGACGGCCAGTGGGCCTACGCCTGCGGCGACCGCGGCAGAATGAGCGGGTCCGGCCTGGAGCGCATCAAGCCGAGCGCCCCGGCCCCGGCGGTCTACCGCCTGAAGCTGCCGGAGCGCACCGAGAGCGCGGTCTTCTTCGGCGATCCGGCCAAGGCGGGGAACGACGAGAAGCACCTGGCCGCGCCCTGCGCCCTGGCGCTCGACGGCAAGGGCCACCTGCTGATCGCCGACCGGGAGAACAACCGGGTGGTGGCCGTCGCCGAGAAGGACGGGAGCTTCGCCGGCTCGCTCTCCGTGGACAAGCCCGAGGCCCTGGCCGCCGACCCCAAGAGCGGGGCGGTCTACGTCCTCTGCGGCCGGGGCAAGGGCTCGGCCGAGCTCGTCAAGTTCAGCGGCTGGAAGGACGGCAAGGTCCTGGCCAAGGCGGCGCTGACCATCAACACCCGCGAGGGGGCGAGCCTGGCCCTGGACGCCTCGGCCAGCCCGCCGGTCGCCTGGGTGGGCTGCTACTACAGCCTGCTGCGCATCGAGGACGCCGGCGACAAGTTCGGCGCGCCGGTCGCGATCGGCAAGGGCAAGGCGGGCACCTTCGGGCTGGGCAGCTTCGAGGACGTGACCGTCGACCGCTACCGCGACGATCCGGAGATCTACACGCGCCGCGGCGGGTCGGGCTACTCCTGGACGCGCTTCAACGAGGTCAGCGGCAAGTTCGACACCTTCACCCCCGACGGGAAGTACATCTTCGGCCCGGCCGGCACCTGCATCGTCCCCGGCCCGGGCGGTAACATCCACGCGCTCTGCCAGACCATCCCGGCCATGTTCAAGTTCGACCGGGCCGGCAAGGCCCTGGCCTGGGACGATCCCCACCCGCCGGAGCGCGACTTCTCGCGGCCGGACGTGAAGGGCGCCGAGGAGCGCTACATCCAGCGCTACGCGGCGGGCAAGCTCGCGCCCTACGCGGTCTTCACGCGGGTCTGCATGGGCTACATGACCCACACCATGGGGGTGCGGCCCGACGGTCACGTCTTCGTCTTCGAGAGGAGCGCGAAGCTCGACCACCGGGCCAACAAGGCCCTCTACCAGTACGAGCCCTCCGGCAAGAAGCTCGCGACCCCGGTCATCTGGAACGTCTCGGACAACGTGGTCGGCCCCAAGTTCGACCAGCAGGGCAACATCTACATCGCCGAGCAGATCCGGCCGCCGGACCGCCTGGTGCCGCCGGAATACGCCGCGTTCGTCGGCGCGCTCAAGGTCGGCGCGGGCGGCGGCTCCGCCGACGCCCGGCGGCAGGTGGCGGTGACCATGTACGGCAGCATTTTGAAGTTCACCCCCAAGGGCGGCACCATCGAGGTCATGGACGCCAAGGCGGGCAAGCCCTACGACGGCGAGCCCCAACTGGCCCCGGGCCTCAAGACGCAGGAGGCGGTCTGGGGCTATTACGGCAATCTCCGGCCGACCAAGGTGGTCGGCGCCGAGTGGATCCACCTGGGCGCGAGCCACGTGAACATCGACTACTGCAACTGCGAGCACATCAACTTCGACGTCGACCCCTTCGGCCGGGTCTGGTACCCGGACATCGGCCGCTACCGCATCGACGTCCTGGACACCGCCGGCAACGAGCTGGCCCACTTCGGCGGCTACGGCAACGCCGACAGCCGCGGGCCGGAGAGCCGGGACAAGAAGCTCGCCGAGCCGGACCTGGCGCTCGCCTGGCCGCTGGGCGTCGCGGCCACCGACCGCTACGCCTACGTGGGCGATCCCCTCAACCGCCGGCTGCTGCGGGCCAAGCTGGTCTACGCGGCGGAGGAAACCTGCGAGGTGAAGTGAGCTCCATCCTGCTTCGGGGGCGAAGCAGAAAACGTTGAAAGGGATACCGGGCATGCGCCAGACACTGGGACTCGGACTTCTGGGCCTCGTGCTCGCAGGGGCGTCCCTGGCCGCCGAGCCGGCCTCGGGCGTGAAGGTCCGCAACTGCGAGTACTGGCAGACGGTCAACCAGGGCGACTTCGGCAATGAGCCGGGCGCTCTCAAGCCCATCGCTCTGACCGGCGCCAGGAACGGCGTCTTCTCCGGCCAGGTGGTGCTGACCAGCGGCAGCGCCCTGCGCGGGGTGAAGGCCAAGGCCGGCGACCTGGCCAGGGAGGGCGGAGGCGGGACCATCCCCGCCTCGCAGGTGCAGGTGCGCTTCGCCGCGCCGGCGACGCCCGACAAGTGCTGGCTGCCGGCCCAGCGCTTCGACGCGCTGCTCGAGGCCGCTCCGGCCGAGGTCCCCGCCGCCGAGGCCAAGGCGACCCGCGAGTTCAAGCCGGCCAGCCCCGGCTGCATGGCGGTGCTGCCGGTCTGGGTCTCGGTGCGCGTGCCCAGGGACGCGGCCCCCGGAGAGTACAAGGGCAGGGTGACCATCGAAGCCGCCGGCGCCGGGCCCTTCGAGGTCCCGGTGGAGATCAGGGTCGCGGCCATGGTCCTGCCCGACCCGGCCGACTTCACGGTCAAGAACCAGGGCATGCACTCGCCGGACCAGCTGGCCCGGCACTACGGCGTGCCCATGTGGTCGGACCGGCACTTCCAGCTGATGGGCCGGTCCCTGGCGCTCATGAAGGAGGTCGGCAGCCGGCAGGCCACCTGCAACTTCACGATCCGCTACCTGTCCCAGGACAACGACGAGACCATGGTCAAGTGGATCAAGCAGGCCGATGGCTCGTTCAAGTACGACTTCACCGTCTTCGACCGTTACCTGGACCTGGTGGATAAGAGCGTCGGCAAGCCCTTCCCGCTCCGGCTCAACATGTGGGCCAACACCAAGGAGCCCCTCTCCGTGCTGGTCTCCGACCCGGCGGCGGGCAAGGTCGCGCCGCTGGTCCAGCCCGCCTACGGCACGCCCGAAGCTTTGGCCTTCTGGAAGCCGGTGCTGGGCGAGATCCGGGCCCGCCTGGAGAAGCGCAAGTGGGTCGACGTCGCAACCGCCAACTGGCACCAGTACGCCGGCACGCCTCCGCCCAAGCTGACGAGCATGTTCAAGCAGATCTGGCCGGACGGCAAGTGGAGCATGTGGTCCCACGGCCGGGCCCTGGTCTTCCCCGGCGAGACGAAGGAAGAGTCCATGCCGGCGATATGCACCACCTCGGTCTGGAACGAGGGGAACCTCGCCCCCTACGAGAAGTGGGACGGCCAGGGTCCCGGCCCCCGGGCCTTCAAGGCCGGCCCCAAGAGCAACCTCGGGCGCGCCGGCTACTCCGTCTGCGGCCACGCCCGGAACCGCTACTACGACTACTCCCCGCTGCTGACCATCCGCCTGCTCAACGAAGAGATGCTCATGCGCGACCAGCACGGCCTGGACCCGGTCGGCGCCGACTTCTGGCCCGTCAAGGACGCCAAGGGCCGCTACGCGCCCGGCCAGTGGCTGGACTCCTGCCTGGGGCCGGGCGGCTCCACCATGGCCCTGCTCGCCCCCGGCCCGGACGGCGCGCTGCCCACCGAGCGCTTCGAGGCCATGCGCGAGGGCGTGCAGATCGCCGAGACCATGCTCTTCCTGCAGCGCGCCCTGGACTCCGGCAAGATCAGCGGCGCCCTGGCCGAGAAGGCCAACAAGGCCCTGGACGAGCGCGCCCTGGCCCTGATCACCGCGGCCAAGGTCCGCGAGGCCGAGCACAAGAAGAAGTCGGAGCGACACGTCCTGATGGGCCGACTGGGCTGGGGCCTGCTGGACCTCGACCTGGTCAGCAAGGGCGCCCGGGAGCGCGACGCTTCGCTCTACGCGGTGGCCGGCGAGGTGGCCGCGGCACTGGGCGGGAAGTAGCCATGCGCGGGTTCATCACGTTGATCGCGCTCGGGCTGCTGCTCGGCGCTCCGGCCCCCGCCGGCGAGCCGGGCTTCACCTCCGCGCCCAGGGCCGAGAAGGCCGACCCTTCGACGGGCTCAGGGCCTGGCGGCGTGAGGATCAGCTTCGCGGTCGGCGCACCTGTCGACGTGGAGGTTGCGGTGCTCGACTCCAAAGGGGCGGTCGTCCGCCACCTGGCCGCCGGGCTGCTCGGGCCGGGCGCGCCGGAGCCGCTCAGGAAGGACTCGCTCCGCCAGGAACTCGTCTGGGACGGCCGCGACGACGCCGGCAGGCTTCCACCCTCCACCATCCACCCTCCGCCCTTCCGCGTCCGGGTCCGGCTGGGCCTGGGCGCGGAGTTCGACAAGCTGCTGGGCGCCAACGAACGCTCCATGGCCCGCCTGGCGCGGCTGGCCGCCGAGGAACAGGGCCTGGCGCTGCAGATGGGCGGCTACGGCGGCATCTTCCACGGGGGGCTCGTGCCCTTCTTCAACGAGGCGGAAGGATACTCCCCGAAGACCTACGCCGGCACCATCGGGCCGGTGGCGGACATCGCCGTGGACCGGGCGCGCGACCAGATCTACGTCGGCCGGCAGGAGTACAGCCGGATCGACGGGCGCACCGGCAAGGTCGAGAAGCTCAAGTACGGCAGGTTCTTCACCCAGGGCGCGATCATGGCGCTCTCGCCGGACGGGGAGACCTTCTGCATCCGCTCCCGCTTCGTGATCATCCGGACCGACCGCAATCTCAAGCCCCTGCCCTTCACCGCGCCGCGCTGGAACGGCAGGTGGGAGGGGACCAAGGTCGAGCGGCAGGGCGACTTTGTGATGAAGGGCAAGGAGGGCGACTGGCGCTACGTCTTCAAGCCCGAGGGAGAGCCGGTCGTCGGCAAGCCGGTGACCGTGCTCTACAAGGATTCCGAGAAGATCACCGTCCAGCCGCACGAGGTCCTGACCGGTCCGGGCATCACCCACCTCCAGGACAAGGGGCTGGCCATTGCCGCCAACGGCGATATCTACCTGCTGGAAGAGGACCGCTCCTGGCCGCACAACCGCTATTACCTGACGGTCTTCGGTTCCGACGGCGCCCTCAAGTTCAAGCAGGACCTGACCTCCTCCGGCCAGACCTGCTCGCTGCGCCTCGACGCCCGGGGGAACATCTACGTGGCCGACTGCCTCCGACCCGAGGGCCAGAAGCTGCCCGAGGGCGTGAAGGAGCGCCTCGCCCCCGCGCTCGCCGCCAAGGCCGAGCCCTGGCTGTGGGGCATGTACGGGAGCATCATCAAGTTCCCGGCGGTCAGGTTCACCGGCAAGCCGGTGCCCCCCGACCTGCCGGCCGGCGGGCTGGACGACCCGCTGCTGCCGGAGGGCGCCACCGGGCACATCCTGCGCGGCGCCGAGCCCCGGACCTACCCCGGCGAGGAGCCGGTCAGGCAGCCCGGGGACATCGCCGCGCTGAGCGGCAACAAGATGAAGTGGCTGGTCCGCGGCGCGGAGTGGATGCGCTACGGCATCTCCCCGGTCCCGGCGCGGACCATGCACGACGGGCCCTACAAGTGCCAGTGCAACACTCCGCGCTTCGACGCCGATCCCTACGGACGGGTCTTCTACCCGGACATGATGAACAACCGGGTGGTGGTCCTCGACACCGCCGGGCAGCAGATCTTCGCGCTGGGCCGTGCCGACTGGCCCAGGCGCCTCAAGGACGGCAAGCCGGCCAGCGGCGACCTGCCCCTGGCCAGCGCGGTCCTGGTGGCCGCCAGCGACGAGGCCATCTACGTCGGCGATTCCCTGGCGGGAGTGGTGGTCCGCGCGAGAATGACCTGGCGCGCCGAGGCGGAGGCGGAGGTGAGGTAGCTCGGTTTCAGGTTTCAGTGTTCAGGTGTCAGCACCTGACACCCGAAACCCGACACCTGGAGCCTGAACTGTGAGGAGATCGATCATGCGGTTAGTCCTGAGCTGTACAGCAGTGCTGATCCTGATGGCTGTAGCCGCCCCCGCCGGCGAGCCCAAGTTCCAGTATCAGGCCGGCGCCCAGGCCGGCACGGGTGCGTGGGTCGTCTCGCCGCGCAGCTACTGGCGCTACCACTACACCTTCCGGCCGGCCCAGTCCTGGGACGCCAAGGCCGGCAAGCTGACCTTCCTGCCCACGCGCTACGGGGCGCTCAACACCGGGCCGACCGGCAACCAGCTGGCCACCCCCGAGCCGCCGGCCGAGTGGACCAAGGCGGAGTTCGACGACTCTGCCTGGCCGGTCAACCGCGCGCCGCTGCCCTGGATGCCGGACATGGACCAGGACGGCCAGGCGGCCTACTGCTGCCACGTCATCCGCAGGGCCTGCGGGCGGACGCGCTTCCTGGTCCCCGACCCGGCCAGGGTCAGCAAGCTGACGCTCGAGATCAAATTTCACGGCGGGATGATCGCCTACGTCAACGGCCAGGAGGTCGGCCGGGCCAACGTCGCCAGGGACGGGGCGCTGGCCGCCGAGGGCTTCGCCGAGGCCTACCCGCCGGAGAACTACCGGCACGATAAGGGCTGGTGGCCGCCGACCTGGCCCTACCACCGCTGGCGCGACGACCTCAAGCCCGACCAACTCGCCCAGATTGACAAGCTCGAGTCCATCCGGGTCCGGACCCTCAAGGTGGAGGTGCCCAAGAGCGCGCTGCGCGCCGGCGCCAACGTCCTGTCGGTCGAGAACCGGCTAAGCCCGGTGCTGGCCTTCGAGATGGGCGGCCGGATGGAGGTGAGCCAGTGGTCCGGGCGCATCCCGCACATCGGCATAACCGACGTGGCGCTCTCCTCCGACCCGGCCGGCGCGGTCGTCTCGGCCGACGCCCGGCCGGCCGGCGCTCAGGCCTGGGCCCGGGACATCCACCAATGGACGCTCCAGGAAGACTTCCTGGAGCCGGGCGCTCCGCAGTCGCGGGTCCTGCGCATGGCCGCGCCGCGCAACGGCGCCTGCTCGGCGCAGGCGGCCCTCGGCTCGGCCGGGGAGCTCAGTGCTCCCTCGGCAACGGTGACTGAGCTGGCCGGTCCGGGCGGCGCGAAGATCCCGGCGGCGGTCGTCTCGGTCCGCTGGGCCCGGCCGCTGGCCATCAAGCAGGTCAAGCAGATGCACAAGGTGGCCTTCTTCACCTACATGCCCGACCGCTGGCTGATCCGCTACCGCGGCGCGCCGGCCGACACCTGGGTGGCGGAGTGGTGTCCTCACTGGGATGAGGGCCGGGTGCTCGCCGAGCTCTGGGCCAAGGACACCATGCAGGTCTTCGACCAGCTCTCCCCGGCGGCGCCGGCCAAGATTCCCGCCGGTGCGAGCCAGCCGGTCTGGGTTACGGTCGAGGTTCCCAAGGATGCCGCGCCCGGGCTCTACACCGGAGCGCTCTCCGTCAAAGCCGGCGGCATGGACGAGGCCAAGTTCGAGGTCCGGCTCCAGGTCTTCGACTACCAACTCGCCGCCCCGAAGGACTACACCGCCTACGCGGGCATCGACGAGTCGCCCTGGGCGCTGGCCAAGTGGGCCGGGGTCAAGCTCTGGAGCGAGGAGCACTGGAAGTTGCTCGAGCAGTCCATCGCCGCCGCCGGCCGGCTCGGCGCGCGCGTCGCCGGCATCCCGGTGATCCACGACACCGAGCTCAACAACGGCAAGGACGCGATGATCAAGTGGGTCAAGAAGGCGGACGGCGGCTACGACTTCGATTTCACCCTGGCCGACCGCTACCTCGAGCTCTGGAGGAAGCACTGCCACAGCCAGTCGGACGTCATTGTGTACCTGGTGCACACCGCCAACGAGTACGGCAAGGGCGGCGGCACCGGCGCGGTGACGCTCGTCGACGGCGGCAAGGAATCGGCCTTCACGCCCCCGAAGGCCGACACGCCCGAGGGTGCCAAGCTCTGGCTGGCCTGCGGCAAGGCCATCCGCGAGCACTTCAGCGCCAAGGGTATCAAGGACGAGAACCTGCACTGGGGGCTCTTCTACGACTACATCGGCGCCTCGAGCTACGCGCTGGCCGAGCCGCTGGCCAAGGAGTTGCCCGGTGTGGGCTGGGCGCGCTCCTCCCACGAGGGCCGCAAGATTCACGGTTCGGCCGAGATGGGCGGCGGCAACGCCGTCAAGGTCACCTGGAACGCCGCGGTCCGCGCCGAGCAGAAGCCGCCCTTCTCCAAGGACGGCAAGGTCACGCCGCTCAAGGGCTGGAGCAATCCGACGGCCCGGCTGCTCCTGCCGCGGGCCGACAGCGATGTCAGCGCCCTCTCCATTCTGCCGCCGCTCTGGCAGATGCGCGAGGTCCAGGAGATGCCCATCACTTCACTGCACCGCGGCTTCGGACGCATCTGCATGGACGGCTGGGGCCGGGGCGCCTACTTCGGGCCATTCAACCCCTGGCTGGTCTACCCGGCGGAGGGAGGCAGGATCAACGCCAGCATCCAGTACGAGGTGCTCCGCGAGGGCCTGCAGGAGACCGAGGCGCGCATCTCGCTCGAGAAGAAGGAGCCGCTTTCGGCCGAGGCCAGGAAGGTCCTCGATCTGCGCACCGAGCGGGTCTGGATGATCCCGCCGCGGCCCGAGGGCCAGCGCATCAGCGAGTACTACGCCGGCTGGCAGGAGTCGAGCTGGGACCTCTACGCCGCAGCGGCGGCCGCCGCCGGCGGCAAGGCGCCAGGCGTTGACGAGCGGGCCAAGTTCTTCGGAGCGGCGTCAAAGTAGGGGTGGAGGGCGAGCTGCATCATCTTCTCAAGCCCCCTCTCCCCCTGCGGGAGAGACCGGGGGTGAGGGGTGGGCCCGAGGGTGAACCCCTCGCCCTTTCCCTCTCCGTCAAGGGGAGAGGGGATCTGTGCGGAGGTGACGATGTCGTCTAGGGGAACGCCGCTGCGAAGGATCTGGTGGTCCTGGGACCTGCGCATGCGCTGGGCCTGGGGTTTCTGCGGCGACGAGAAGTCTTTCCTGGCCAACTACCGCCGGGCGATCGACGCTGCCGCGCGCTACGGCGTGGAGGGCATCGTGGTCTGGGGCTTCCTGCGCGACGCCCACGGCGGCGCCGACGCCGCGCGAGGGCTCGTCGACTATGGGCGCTCTCGCGGGGTGAGCATCCTCCCCGGCGTGGGCATCGACGCCTTCGGCGGCATCTACTGCTCAGGCGACTCGCCCCACTCGCTCGACCGGCACCTCCGCGAACATCCCGAGCGCCAGGCGCGGCGCGAGGACGGCCGGCCCTCCGTGCACCGCTGGCCGCCGGCCGACGACGTCGATCACCTGATCGGCTGCCCCTCGGACGGGGCGCTCGCCGGCTTCTACCGCGAGGGCCTGGAGTGGCTCCTTGAGACCTTCGACCTGTCCGGGTTCCAGATCGAGCAGGGCGACGTGGGCCTGTGCCACTGCGAGCGCTGCCGCGCGCGGCCGCGCACGGCCGGGCCGAAGTGCCGCGGCTCGAGCCTCGAGGCGGTGGCCGCGCGGCTGGTTCCGCTCATCCGGCGGGCGCTGGAGCTCCGACCCGGCCTCACCATCCTCGTCGAGAACTACAGCGGCCTCCTGCCGGAGGAGGTCCGGGCCGTCGCGCCCTTCCTGGCCGGCTTCCCCCCTGAGGTCTTCCACTCCTGGCAGGCCTACGACTGCCCGGGGAAGTTCCACGTCACGCCCGAGTCGCGCTCCCCGGCGCCGCACGGCTGCATGGCGGTGCGCTCCAACAGCGACTTCACCGGCGGGGAGATCGACGACCGCGCCGACATCCGCCGGGCGGTCGAGCTCGGCCGCGCCGCGGGACTGGACATGACCTACACCTACGGCGAGTATCCCGACGACTGGCCGCTGACCGCCGGCAACTACCGGGCCTGGGCGGAGGCCGCCGCGGAATGATCCGCGAGGAGACGCTGCCATGATTAGACGGCTGCTGGCAACCGGAGGCTTGGTCCTGGCGGCCTCGGCCGCGGCTGTCGCCGGCGAGTCCTCCGCGCCGGCCGTCGACTGGCAGCAGAGCTACTGGCGCTACACGCTCTCCCTGCGCCCGCCGGAGTTCACGCCGCCATTCAAGGATCACAAGGGCCGGACGGTGCAGTTCCTGAACTACCAGCGCGGCTGGCACATCGGCTTCACCAGCGCGCGGGTCCGCTCCGGCGATGCCCCCGAGGGCTGGACCGCGCCGGAGTTCAACGACTCCGCCTGGATGTGCCGCAAGGGCGGCTTGGCCGAAGGTGGAACCTGGTACGACCCGGCGGTCCGGGCCGCCTGCCTGCGCAGCCGCTTCGAGGTCGCCGACCCGGCCAAGGTCACCGGCCTCGAACTGGAGGTGCGCTACATGGGTGGCGTCGCCGTCTGGCTCAATGGCAGGGAACTCGGCCGCGGGCACCTCGCGGCCGGACCGCTCTCCGGTGAGACCATGGCCGAGCCCTACCCGCCGGAGGCCTATGCCTGGGGCATCCCCATCAACAAGCACGGCTATGCGGCGGAGCTCTCCGAGTGGCAGGCGCCGGACGAGAAGTCCGACCGCTTCCGGAGACTGACCGTCAAGGTCGACCCCAAGCTGCTGGTCAAGGGCGCCAACGTCCTGGCCGTGGCCGTCCACCGCGCCGGCTACGGCGAGCCGGCCGCCAAGTGGAGCTATGAGGCCATGAACGGCTACAAGAACACGCCCTGGCCGCACCTGGCGGTGCTGGCGCTCCGGCTCAGGGCCGAGCCGGCCGGGGCGGTCGCCGCGCCGGCGCGTCCGGCGGGAGTGCAGGTCTGGGCCGAGGACATCCACCGCCGGCTGGTCAACCGCGACTGGGTCGAGCCGGGGCTGCCGCCGCCGGTGATCCGCATCTTGGCCGCCCGCAACGGCGTCGGCTCCGGCCAGGTCGTCATCGGCACGGCCGCCGCGCTCGGCGGGCTCTCCGCCCGGATGAGCGACCTGGAAGCCGCCGGCGGCGGCAAGATTCCTGCCGCGGCCGCGGAGGTCCGCTGGGCGGCGGGCCTGCCGCTCGACAGCCAGCTCGAGGCCCGCTTCGGCCGGCACGGGACCTACTACAACTGGAGCGTGGTGCGGCTGCTCGAGGGCTACGCCTTCGGAACGGGCTTCCGCTTCAAGGACATGGGCGACCGCGCCAATCCTAAGCCCGAAGTCCGGGCCGAGGCCAAGGCCATTGCGCTCTTCGACCAGCTCGCGGCGCAGCCGCCGCGCGAAGTCCCGGCGGGCAGCTGCCAGCCGGTCTGGCTCACCGTCCGGGTGCCCAAGGACGCGCCGGCCGGGCTCTATCGCGGGACGCTCACGCTCACGGCCGGAGTCGAGCACAGGATCGAAGTCCGGCTGCAGGTGATGGATTGGGGCCTGCCCGACGCGCGCGACTTCGGCACCTACTGCGGGCTGCAGCAGTCGCTCGAGGGACCGGCCGCCCAGTACAAGTGCGCGCTCTGGTCGGACGAGCATTGGAAGCACCTGGAGCGCTCGGCGAAGCTCCTCGCCGAGCTCGGCAACGACCTGGCCGTCCTGCCGCTGGTGACCGGCGGCGAGGCCGCGGGCAAGGAGTCCATCGTCGCCTGGGTCAGGAAGGGCGACCCTTCGACAGGCTCAGGGCAGGCGGCCTATGATTACGACTGGAAAAACCTGGACCGCTACCTCGAGATCGTCGCCCGGCACTGGGGCAAGGACGTCTCGGTGGTCGGCGAACTGGGCTGGACCGACAATGGCAAGGGCTGGGCCTTCACCTATTCCGGCGTAACGCTGCTCGACGGCGGCAAGCGCAGCGAGCTGAAGCTGCCGGCCGCCGGCTCGGACGAGTGGAAGAGGCTCGTGGTGCCCTACGCCAAGGCCGCCGCGGCTCACGTCCGGGGCCTGGGCTTCAAGAACTTCTACTGGGGCTGGTTCTACGACAGCACCAACACGGTCCTGCCGCTGGCCGAGCTGCTGGCCGCGGAGTGCCCTGAGGTGGGCTGGGCCCGGGCCAGCCACGACGGCTTCCGCGGCCGGGGCCTGATCAAGGAGTCCAAGGCGCCCAACATGGACATGCACATCCGCGGGTTCCCGGAGCCCTTCACCCGCGATGGCCAGCCGGTCAGCCAGGGCGGCTGGAAGAACCCCGGCAACGTGCTCTTCCCGCGCTGCGCCTCGCAAATCCAGGCCATCGGCCGGATCGACTCGCCCATGGCCCTGCGCTGGATGAGCGAGGACTGCATCGTCAACGGGGCGATCGGCTTCGGGCGGCTCGGCGCCGACTACTGGCTGCCCTTCGAGTTCTCCAACTGGTACCACCCGTTCTCGAACTACGTCCTCTGCCCGGGTCCGGAGGGCGCCGAGGGCTCGGTGCGCTTCGAGGCCCTGCGCGAGGGACTCCAGGAGGCCGAGGCCCGCATCCAGATCGAGAAGTCCGGCAAGGACGCGGCCGAGCCGGCCAAGACCGTGCTCCTCGACCGCATCCGGACGATCGGCTCGCTGCCCACCGGAGCGGACAACCAGCCGATGTGCGAGTACTACGGCGGCTGGCAGGAGCGCAGCTGGGACCTCTACGCCGCGGCCGCGGCGGCCTTCGGCGGCAGGGCGCCGTCGGCCGGGGACCGTTCGGCCTTCTTCGGGAAATAGACGGGGTGAAATCATGACCGATGCGACGCGCGCTGCGCCCATGAGTCCGGCCCTGGCCGCCAAAGTCCGGCGGGTGGTCGCGCGCAGCCGGCGCTTCTACTCGGCGCCGGAGCCGGGTCACATCCTGGTGAACTGCAAGGTGCCGGCCGAGACGCCGCCGGTCCCGCCGCTCCTGGAGTTCGACCTGGACCGGCAGCTCGGCGAGTGGCTCGACCTCAACCTCGCCGCCGACCGGCCGCGCTGGGCGGTCAAGGAGGGTCTCGATGACGACGCCCTGCCGGCGGCCTGCCCGTACTTCGGGATCGCCGAGCACTCCGCGTGGCTGGGCCTGGAGGTCCGGCTCCAGGAGGCGACCTCCCTGCCGGTCCCGGCGGTCAACGGCCCGGACGACCTCGGGCGGCTGACCCTCGACGAGGGCAACCGCTGGTGCCGCTACATGCGGGAGGGCTACGAGCACCTCCGCCGGCGGCAGGACGGGAGCTTCCTGCTCGCGGTGCGCGGGACCATGTCGCCCATGGACCTGGCCAACGCGGTGCGCGGCGACGAGCTCTTCGTGGACCTGCTGGCCGAGCCGGAGTTCGCCCACCGGCTGATGGCCTTCTGCCTCCGGGCGCTGGGCTGGTACTACCCGCGCCTGGTCTCCTGGGCCGACCGGGTCGAGGACGGGCAGGTCTTCCTCTTCGGCGGCTGGCTGGGGCCGGACTGCATCGGGCACCTCTCCAACGACGCCGCGATGCTCTGCGCCCCGGAGGTGTACGGCGAGTTCGGCCTGCCCTACGAGCGCGAGCAGACCGCCGGGCACGGCATGGTGCTCTACCACGCCCACAACCAGAAGCTGCACTTCCTGCCGCAGCTCGCCACCCTGCCGAAGCTCGCGCTGCTCGAGATCTCCACCGACCCGCAGACCCCGCCGCCCATCGAGGACCTCGCGCGGATCGAGGCGGCCACCGGCTCGGCCAACCTGCGCTTCGCGGCGACCAGCGACGCCCTCCGTGCGCACATCGGCGGGCTGACGCGCCGCAACTTCTACCTGGACGTCCGCTGCCGCGACCGGCGTGACGCCGAGGACGTCCTGGCGCTGGTCCGGGACCGCTCGAAGCCGCTGGAATGAGCGTGCGCTGCGGCTAGAATCGGAGTTGGCAGACCGCACGAACCCACCATAGGAGAAGAGACCATGAAGCGCCCCGTCTTCCGCCACGTCCTCCCGCTCGTCCTGGCCCTGGCCGCGGCGCTGGGCGCGCTCCAGGCGCTCGGCTTCGTCAACCCCAACTTCACGCCCAAGAACGTGGAGGCGGCCTCCAAACTGATCTTCACCGTCCGCGTGGAGGCGCTCGACGCCGACGGCAAGGGTGCGACGCTGACCGTCGTCGAGGCGGTCAAGGGGCAGCTCGCCGCCAAGAAGCTGCGCCTCGACTTCAAGAGCGCCGCGGCCGACGGCAAGCTCGAGGACTTCATCGACCTGCTCAAGGCCGCCGGAACCCGGCCCGCCCTGATCGCCGCCGGCGAGTTCGAGGGCAAGGCCTGCGCGCTGATGCACGTGGAAGCCTGCTGGGCCCGGCTGGCCAAGGGCGCCGACGACGCCACCTGGAGCTTCGACCGCATGGACGCGTCGCTCAACGGCACCTTCAACGGCGGCACGGACATGCTCATCGAGACCATGAAGTTCATCCGCAAGTTCCCCAGTGCGCCGATCATGCCGGTGGCCGGCGGCGTGCGCTGGAGCGAGCACACCAAGCTCGGCACGCTCCCGGGGAAGGCGGCGAGCCTCCAGGCGGCCGACGTCGACGCCGACGGGAAGCTCGACCTCTTCGCGGCCTGCCCGGAGGGCGACCGGATCCACCTCCAGAAGGCCGGCGGCAAGTTCGACGAGAAGGCGCTGGAGCCCGGTTCGAAGAGCCTGGCCGCCGCATGGGCGGACTTCGACGGCGACGGCCGGCCGGACCTGGCCTCGCTTGGGAAGGACGGCCCCGGACTCTGGCTCCAGAAGGAACCGGGCAAGTTTTCGGCGACGAATCTCCTTCAGGTTGGCGCGAAGCGCGCCCCGGTCGCAGCCGAGAACGCGAGCATCGGCATTGTTGACCTCGAACCCGACGGCAAGCCCGAGCTTGTGGTTTGCGCCGGAGGCACCCCGGTCATCTTCAAGAACGACGGCAAGGGCGGGTTCAGCGACGCGCTACTCCCGGCGGAGGCCAAGCCGGTCGACCGCGGCCTCGCCGGCCCCTGCGTGGTGGCCGACTTCGACGCCGATGGCTTCGCCGACATTGTCCAGGTTTTCCAGAAGGGCGGCCTGCTCTGGAAGGGGCAGGCTGGCGGCTTCGCCGAACCGGCCGACTGCAACGCGCTCATGGGCAAGCCCAAGAGCCGCAACGCCTACGTGGCCGATATGGACGGCGACGGCCTGCTCGACATCTTCCTGATCGGCGGGGGCTCCACGCCCTACATGCTCCAGAACCGCGGCGGCGCGAAGTTCGAGGAGACCATGCGCCTGACCGGCGAGCCCGGCTACATCATCCAGCCGGGCGCGTCCTGCGCGGCGCCGGGCGACTACAACAACGACACCTTCGCGGACGTCTACGTCGGCTACGAGGAGGAGCCGTCCCAGTCCTTCTTCAACCGCGGCTTCCGCAGCTTCGCCATCGACGAGACCCTCAAGTTCAAGAACGACGACCTGGCCGACAGCGAGAAGGGCCAGGCGGCCATGGCCTGGGCGGACTTCGACGCCTCCGGCTCGCTGGAGCTGGTCACCGCGCTGGCCAACGGCGACCTGTACCTCTCACGGACGGACCTCGGCCAGATGGACAAGCCCCTCTTCCTCCCGGTGCCGGTCCGGCCGGACGTCAAGTCCGCCGCGCCGGTCGTGGTCCGCTTCTACCTGGAGGGCCGCTGCCTGGGCGCGCGGACCGCCTCGCGCTTCGGCCCGCCGGCGCTCCTGGGCGTGCCGGAGCCCGGCGTCTACATCGTGAAGTACCGCGCCGAGGGCGGCAAGGAGGTCTCGTTCGAAATGGAGCCCGGCGCCAAGCCCGCGGCTCCCCCGAAGGGCCCGGATCCCAAGGCGGCGACGCCGGTTGCTCCGGGCACACCAAGCGCCCCGCTCAGCAAGCCGGCGACCGCGGCCTCCTTCCTGAGGCTGTCCTGGGTGTTGGGCGGCACGCTGAGCTTGGCGGTCCTGTTGGTGTTGCTCGTCCTGTTCCGGAAGAAGAGTCCGCCCGCCGGGCAGTAATCCGCAATCCTGGACGCCGAGAGGTTGTACGGTCGAGTGGCCTACTCTCTGGCGATCTCCACCACCCGGCCCTCAAGCATGGCCGTGTCGGCCGCGAAGGCGATGAGGTGGCCGGTGAGCGAGTCCTCGATCCGCGTGGTGCTGATCGATGGCGGCTCGCCGCGGATCACCTTCACGAAGTCGGCGATCAGCCGCACGTCGCCGCCGCCGTGGCCGGCGCCGTCGCCGCCGACCGCCTCGTTGACGCTGATGACCTCCTCGGTGCAGTCGTCCGTCGTCGGTCGGAGGTCGGGGTGGCGCAGCCTGATGACCCCGTCCTCCATGTCGCCCTGGATCTCGCCTCTGGTGCCGATCACGTGGATCTGGCGGGTGGGGCGGGCGGTGGCGCAGAACATGTCGTGGGTGGCGGTGGCGCCGTTGGCGAACTCCACCAGCACCGACTGGTGGTCGACCACGTCGTTGTCGCAGCGCCAGACGCAGCGGCCGTAGGGGCTCTCCCGGAGGTGTTCCAGGCGCATGGCGTCGGTGACCTCGCCGCGGCCCTGCAGCGGCTGGAAGACGTAGCCGCGCCAGCGGGACTTCTCCACGTAGAGCCGCCGGGCGGAGTAGGCGCACTCGCGCTCGATCCGGCAGTCGACCACGCAGCGCGTCCCCGAGCCGGCCGGGGCGTTCTCGGCGCGGAACTGCTTGAGGCTCCCGAAGCTCGAGACCCTCCTGGCGGGCACCCCGGACATCAGCCAGCCGACCACGTCCAGGTCGTGGCAGCACTTGGCCAGCAGCATGGGGCTGTTCTTGTCGCGGCGGTTCCAGCGGTCGCGCACGTAGCCGGTGGCCATGTGGTGGTAGCTGACCGCCTCGAGGGTGTTCATCGAGACGATCCCACCGATCCGGCCGTCGAGGATCAGCTGCTTGATCTTCGCGTAGAAGGGCGCGAAGCGCAGCACGTGGCCGACGACCACCTTCCGGCCGTGCTGCTTCGCCGCGCCGATGATCCCGCGGACCTCGGCCTCGGTGTGGGCGATGGGCTTCTCGAGGAGCATGTGGTAGCCGGCGGCGAGCAGCGGCAGCGCCGACTTGTGGTGCAGCTGGTCGCGGGTGGCGTTGATCACCGCCTCGGCCACCGGCGCGCGCCGGGCCAGGTCCTCGTAGGACTCGAACTGCATGTCCGCCGCGATGTCGTGCTTCTCGGAGATGATCCGGCGGTGGACGGGGTTGGGGTCGGCCACGGCCACGACCTTCATGCGCTCGGGGTGGTCGACGGCGTACTGGGTGTAGGCCTTGGAGCGCTGCCCTGCGCCCACCACCGCGACGGTCACGGGTCCGGAATGGCTGGCCATGGACGATTCCCCTCCTGTCGCGCTGGATCCGCCCGGGCCGGAGGGCGGGCAGGCCGGCGACAAACCTATGTTACCGCCGCCCGCCCCGCGGCGCAATTGGGCAAGTGGTTGAATCATCCCCATCATCCGAAGAGCGGCTGTGCGGAAAGGGCCCGGCCCACCCCGTGCGCCGGACCATCCCCGTGCAGCAACCCTTCAGAAAGTGGGGATGATTCAAGCCGAGTCCTCGTTGACTTCCTCTCTCGCCGCGGTAGGCTTGGCTGGCGCCGGCCCCGGCGCCGGAGGATGATGAAGGGAGGAGCCCCGCCATGAAAGTCGTCGCCTTCAACGGCAGCCCCCGTCCGGAGGGCAACACCTTCCGGCTGATCCGCAAGGTCTGCGAGGCCCTCGAGAAGGAGGGCGTGGCCACCGAGGTCGTCCAGGTCGGGGGCCAGGCCGTCCGCGGCTGCACCTCCTGCTATCGCTGCGGGCAGAACAAGGACGGCCGCTGCGTCCAGACCGGTGACCCCGTCAACGACTGCATCGCCAAGATGCGCTCGGCCGACGGCATCATCCTGGGCTCGCCGACCTACTTCTCGGACATAACGCCGGAGATGAAGGCCCTGATCGACCGCGCCGGGTTCGTCTGCCGCGCCAACGGCGGGCTGCTCCGGCGCAAGGTCGGGGCGGGGGTGGTGGCCGTCCGGCGCGGCGGGGAGATCCACGCCTACGACTCCCTCAACCACTTCTTCCTGATCAGCGAGATGATCGTGCCGGGCTCGATCTACTGGAACATGGGCTTCGGCCGCAACCCCGGCGAGGTGGAGTCCGACGAGGAGGGCATGCGCACCATGACCGTCCTCGGCGAGAACATGGGCTGGCTGCTGGGGAAGCTGGGCTGAGTGCTCCAATTCTGAATTGGAGCACTAAGCCTCAGCCCTCGGCCTCGAGGTTCTTGGCGAAGAGGGCCGAGAAGCGCTTCACCCAGGTGCCCAGGAACCACAGGAAGAGCGCCGGAACGATCAGGCTGGCCACCACCGCGGCCAGGCCGGCTCCGCACATGATCGTCCTGGCCCCGCCGAGATCTGAGGCCATGCCCAGGATGGCCATGCTGCCGATGGCCGCGTAGAGGACGGCCATGGCCATGAGCACGATGGCCGCGATCCGGGCCATCAGGCAGGCGCCGCCGGCCGAGCCGAGCATCTGTGTGACATCGTCCTCGGCCCGGGAGCTCTTCTTCTTCCTGGCCGCGGGGATGATGTCCGACGGCGGCAGGATGACCGGCTTGTCGATGACGTCCTCGACGGCCACGCCCTTCTCGGCCAACTTGGTCAGGGCCTTGACCTTGGCGGCGTCGATCTTGGCCTGGGAGACCGCCGTGCGCTTCTCCTCGGCGGCCTTGCGGCGCTTCTCCTCGACCAGCTTCTTGGCCGCCTCGTAGCACGGCGGACAGACCGGCTTGCCGCCGGCCTGCTTGGCCGCCTCGGACACGATCTTCCTGCCGCAACCGTCGCAAGTCACCAGACCGGCCATCGTCATCCCTTTCGTGTTCGCATGGGTTCCGCAACTGCCCAAAGCGCCGCGGAAACTATCTTACCTCTACACCGCCGACCGGCAAGCGGCGGAAGAGATTTCGCCCGAGCCCTGCCGCCCGTCTGAAATTCCGGGGCGGTCCGGAATTCCGGAACCTTCCCCCTCTCCGCGGACTCAAGCTCCGTCGGAGGGGGCGGGAGATGACCGTGGAGATGCCGGCTCGAGCCCGGGCGCTCATGCTCTTGTCGCTGGCCGTGTTCCTCCTGCCATGCCAGGGGTGCGTGTTCACCTGGCTGGCCTGCACGGCGGGGTGCCGTGTCGAGGGGCCGGCCGCGACCAAGGACGGACATGCCGCCATCCTGGAGGCCTACGTGAGCCGCGACGGCGCCCGATTGGCCCTGCGCTATCGGACCCTCGTGCTGGACCGCTATCCGGGGTGCCCGTTCCTGGCCATGGGACACCCGGGCCCTGACGGGTTCCCGGGCGACCCGGAGGAGGCCTGGGCGCATGTGGACACGGACGCCATACGGCGGATCGGGCCGCCCCGCCCGGCCGCCAGGGCGCCTGGGGAGGCCCTGCCGCCGGGCGGGGAGATCGCCGGAGTGCTGCCGGCCGACTGCGTATCGAGACGTTGCCGCTGGCGGCTGGAGGGGATGCTGCGCATGAGGATGGCCGGTGGCGGGTCCGACTACGGGAGTTCGATCCGGTCGGGCCCGAGCCTGCGGATATCCACGGTCCCCAGGCGCTCCTGGAATCACGGGCATGCCGCCGATCTGGTCAGCGCCGGCGTGCGGGTCCGCTGGAACAGGGCCGGAGTCGACTCCGGCGAAGACGAAGAGGTGGTCTTCGACCTGCCGTCGCGGGAGTATCGCGAGCCGGCCGGCTATGCGGCCCTGCTCCTGCTGCCGGTGAGCGTCCCCGTCGACGCAGTCTGCTGGATCCCGACGCTGGTGGTGTTCGCCGCCGTCAGGTAGCCCGGGGCCGGCTCCGCGCCTGCCGCTGCGGCTACGGCTTCGGCTTCTCCGCGTCCTTGGCGGCCTCTTTGTCCTTGGCGCGCCTGGCCTCGATCGCCTTGCGGGCCTCTTCGCGGAGCACCTTCTCGGCCTCGGCGCGCTCCTCGGGCGTGGCCTCCCGGCCGCGCTCCTTGGCGAAGATGGCCAGGATCTGGGGCAGCGTCTGGCGGACGATGGCCTCGATGGCCAGCTTGTCGGGGTCGGTGGCGTCGAGCGCCGGCTCGGCCCAGCGCTTCCAGAGCTCCGGGTGCTTCTTCTGGAACTCCGCCCGGTTAGGGGCCGAGGACAGCTCGGCGGCGCCGCCGGTCTTCTGCACGGCCACGGTGAACTCGCGCGTGGTCTCGCGGACCGTCACGGTGAGCTCCGCGGTCTCGAGGATGACCTCCCGCTCGCCGGGCTCGGTGGGCCGGAGCACCTTGACCCGCACCCGGTTGACGGGCGCCCCGCCGGCGGTGGACGGATCGGTCGGGCCGGGCGTCCCGGCCCCCGGCGGCTCGGCCGGCCTGATCGGGTTGGCGCCGGGCTCTCCGGCGCAGGCGCCGCCGGCCGGAGGCGGGCACAGCCCTCCGCAGGCCAGCAGGCAGGAGACGGTGAGCAGGGCGCGGTTGATCATCGCTGGGACCCTCCGGTCGACATTGTACACGTCCTGGACGCGCGGGAAGGGCCGTTGGCCCACGGAAATCCCGGATTGCCGGCTTCCGATCGGCGATTGCAGAAGTGCGGAGCTCCCGCCGGTTTCGCTCTTGCGGCCCGCCGGCCCGGCCCTACCATGTGCGGCGGAGTCCGACCGCTTCGGGAGCCTGCCGGTGAGCCACCTGCTGACAGCGCTGATATCCTTCGCCGCCGGAGCCGCGGCCGCCGTGGCCGTTTCGGCGCTGCTGCGCTCCCGCCGGAAGCGGCCCGCCACCCGGAGCGACGAGGCCTCTCCCGACGCCCCGGCGCCCGCCCGGGCCGGAACCGGCGCGGCCAGGCCGGCGGCCGCCCCGACGCCCGAGGCTCCCCGCCGCGGACTGGAGAAGCCGGGAGTCGCCGTCCGCCAGGCGGCGGAGCCCGCCGAGCTCGGCCCGGCGGCCGCGACCGCTCCCCGGCAGATCGCCCCGACCCCGGCCGGCTTCGCGGGGCGCTCGGCCGAACTCTCCGGGCTGCTGGCCCGGGCCGACTCCGGCCTGGTCATGCTCGGCATCTTCGGGGAGAGCGGCACGGGGCGGACGGCGCTGGCCCTGCGGCTCTGCGCGGAGCTCTCCGGACGCTTCCCCGACGCCGCCCTGCGCCTGGATCTGGCGGGCTGTTCCGGGCGCGAGCCGCTGGCCGCCGCCGAGGCCCTGGCCCGGCTGCTCCGGGCGCTACACCCCGAGGTGAAGCTGCCGGCCTCCGAGGCGGCGCTGGCCGCCGCGTGGCGCCAGGCCCTGGCCGAGCGCCGGGTCCTGGTGCTGCTCGACGACGCCGCCGACCTCGCCCAGGTGCGTCCGCTGCTGCCGCCCAAAGGCTCCATGCTGGTGGTGACCTCGCGGACCGCCCTGGCCCTGCCCGGCAGCTTCTCCAAGGAGATCGTCGTCCCGGAGGAGGCCGACTGCGCCGCCATGCTGGGCGCGGCGGCGCCGGCGCTGGCCGCGCGCGCCGCGGAGGTCGGCCGGCTCTGCTCGAACCTGCCCTTCGCGGTCGTGCTGGTCGGTCGCTCGCAGGCCGCGCCGCCCGAGACCGATCCGGGCGACTGCCTGACGGCCCTGTCCGAAGCGGCCGAAGCCTCCGGTCGGGGCGCGGCGGCGGCCCTGCGCACCGCCTGCGAGCTGGCCGGCCCGGAGCTCACCGCGTTTTGGTCGGCGCTGGGCGTCTTCCCGGGAAGCTTCGACGCCCCGGCGGCCGCGGCGGTGGCGCGCGCGCCCCAGCCCGAGGCCCTGCGCATGCTGGGGGAGCTCGCCGGGCGCGGGATGGTCGGGGCCGAGGAGGTCGGCGGGGCGAAGCGCTGGCGGTTCCACGAGCTGGCCCGCGCCGCCGCCGAGGAGCGGCTCGGCCAGGCCGGACGGGCCGAGGCCCAGCTCCGCCACGCGGTCTACTTCCTGACCGTCCTGCGCCGGGCCGAGAAGCTCTGTGCGGCCGGCGGCGAATCGCTCCGCTCCGGGCTGGCCCTGTGCGACCTCGAGGCCGACAACATCGCCGCAGCCCAGGCCTGGGCCGCGGCCCAGGCCGGCGGGGACGAGACCGTCGCCCACCTCTGCAACGACTTCGTCGCCGCCGCGCCGACCTGCCTGGCCCTGCGCCTGCCGGCCGGCGCGCGGATCCGCTGGCTGGAGGCCGCGCTGGGCGCCGCCCGGTCGCTGGGTCTGGCCGCCGCCGAGGCCGGCCACGTGGCCCGCCTGGCCTCGGCCTGCGCCGAGGGCGGCGAGCACGGCCGCGCCCAGGTCCACGCCGAGGCCAGCCTGGCCGCGGCGCGCGCCGCCGGAGACCGGGCCGCCGAGGCCAACGCCCTGGGTTGGCTGGCCTCCTCGGCCGCCGTGCTCGGCGAGCACCGCCGGGCCGCGGCCTACTACGAGGAGTATCTGCCGGCGGTGCGCTGGTTGAACGACCGCCGCGCCGAGATCGCCGCGCTCGGCAACCTGGGGGCCGAGCTGGTCCTGATCGACGAGCCGGCCCGGGCCGCCGAGTGCTTCGACCGGCAGCTGGCGGCCGCGCGCGAGGCCGGCGACCGGCGCGCCGAGGGGGCCGCCCTCAACAACCTCAGCTCCGCCGCCGCGGTGCTCGGCGATCACCGGCGCTCGGCCGCCGCCCACGAGGGCCTGCTGGCCTTCGCCCGGGCCGCCGGCGACCGCCGGACCGAGGCCGCCGCCCTGGGCCGGCTGGCATCGGCCTTCAGCGCCCTGGGCGAGACCGCCCGGGTGGCCGAGTGTTGCGAGGCCCAGGCCGCCGCCGCCCGCGAGAGCGGCGACCGCCGCGCGGAGTGCTCGGCCCTGGCCAACCTGGCCGCGGCCTGCGCGGCGCTCGGCGACCACCGGCGCTCGGCCGCCGCCCACGAGGGGCAGCTGGCCGCCGCCCGCGCACTGCACGACCCCCGGGCCGAGGCCTCCGCCCTGGCCGGGCTGGGCGCGGACTGGCTGGCGCTCGACGAGCCCCGCCGGGCGATCAGCTTCTACGACCAGTACCTGGCGGCGGTCGCCGCCGCGGCCGCCGGCGGCGCCGGCCCGCTGCCCGGGGCCGCGCTGCACCTGGGCAATCTGGGCCGGGCATGCTACGCGGCCGGCGAGCACGGGCGCGCCGCCGAGGCCTACGGGCGGCAGCTGGCCGCCGCGCGCGAGGCCGGCGACCGCAAGGCCGAGGCCAACGCGCTCTACAACCTGAGCCTGGCGCTGGAGCAGCTGGGCCGCCGGCCCGAGGCCGCCGGCCGCGCCCGGGAGGCGCTGGCCGCCTTCGAGGAGCTCAAGGACCCGAACGCCGCGCGGGCCAGGGAGCAGGTCGAGAAGCTGGAGAAGAAGTAGCGGCGGTCGCCGGGCCCGGGACTTCTCAGATCGGCGATCTGCAATCGGATATCGTCAATTGCTGTAGGCCCACGGGAATTCCAGATTGCCGATTGCCCGTCGACGTAGCTCATGGCCGTGAGTCCTTCGTCGTTGCCCAGGACCCTGAGCCTGCCGAAGGGCCTGTCGAACGGCAGATCAGCGATTGCAGAAGTATGGGGCGGCCGCCGCCGGCCCCGCCCGGCGTGGCCTCACAGGCTGCACACCGCCCGCACCTCCTCCATGGTGGTGTGGCCGGCCAGGAACTTCTCGATGCCGTCCTGCCGGAGCGTGCGCATGCCCCGCCCGATGGCCGCCGTGCGGATCTCCGCGGCGCTGCAGCGCCGGGCGATGAGCGACTTGATCTCCTCCGTGGCGCTGAGCAGTTCGTGCACGGCCATGCGCCCGCGGAAGCCGGAGCGGCTGCAGTGCGCGCATCCGGAGCGGCGCTGGGCGTGGATCACGTGCTCGGGGCGCCACTCCAGGCCGCCGGAGGCGGCCAGGTCGCCGTACTCCTGGCGCAGCTCGGCCAGCCGGTCGACGCCGATGGCCTGGGGCACCCGGCACTCGGGGCACAGCCGCCGGACCAGGCGCTGGGCCATCACGCCCAGCAGGGCGTCGGCGAAGGAGTAGGGGTCGATGCCCATCTCCAGCAGCCGGGCCACGGTCTCGGCGGAGCTGTTGGTGTGCAGCGTGGAGAACACCAGGTGCCCGGTGAGGCTGGCCTCGATGGCGATGGCCGCGGTCTCGCGGTCGCGCATCTCGCCGATCATGATGACGTCCGGGTCCGAACGCAGGAAGGAGCGCAGCGCCGAGGCGAAGGTCACGCCCGCCCGGGGGTTGATCTGCACCTGGCGGAGCCCGGGCTGGGTGATCTCCACCGGGTCCTCGATGGTCAGGATCTTGATGCTCTGGTCGTTGATGTGCCCCAGGGCGCTGTGCAGCGTGGTGGTCTTGCCGGAGCCGGTCGGGCCCACGCAGAGCACTATGCCGTGGGGCTGGACGATCATCTCGCGGAAGCCGGCCAGGTTGTGCTCGGACAGGGCCAGGTCGTCTAGCTGCCGGGCCTGGGCCGCCGAGAGCAGCCGCAGGACGGCGTCCTCCATGCCCCCGGCCGTCGGGCAGGTCTCGACGCGGATCTCGACGTCCAGCCCGCCCCAGCGCCGGAAGCGGATCTTGCCGGACTGCGGCTTGCGCCGCTCGGCGATGTCCAGGTCGGCCATGATCTTCAGGCGCGAGAGGATCGAGCGCCGGTACTGGCGCGGCAGGGTCATGGCCAGGCGCATGACCCCGTCGATCCGGTAGCGGATCTGGACCTCGCTGCGGGCCACCGGCTCGATGTGGATGTCGGAGGCGCCCTTGACGTGCGCGTCCTCGACGATCTGCCCGACGATCCGGGCCAGGGTGCTCTCGTCGTCCCCGCCGAGCGGTAGGTCGCTGTCGTCGTCGGCCCCGCCCCCGTCCATGAGCATCGGCCCGGTGCTGGCGGCGGCCAGGCCCTCGGCGGCGGCGGCCACCGCGGCGGCCGCCGCCGGAGCCGCGGTCTCGGGCTGGTCGGCCAGCCGCCGGAACCGCGAGGCGCCCCGCGACAGGCAGATCCGGCTCCAGGCCTCGCTGTTGCCGGACAGGTACTCGGTGATGCGGCAGGTCATCAGGTGCTCGCCGCTGTACTCGGCCTCGCGGATGCCCAGGACCTGGCAGTGCAGGCGCAGGGGGCCGAAGACCTCCGGGACCTCCACCAGCACCTCGGCGTCCAGCTGGGCCCCGGACAGCTTCTCCGCGGGGAAATCCGCGGGCAGCGGCCCGGCTATGGTCATGCCGGTCCCGGAGACCTCCCGGGTGAGGCCCACGCTGGCCCGGGCCGGGCGGGCGGCGCCGCGCTGGCGCTCGAAGATCCGGTACTCGACCCGCAGCTGCACCGGGAAGCGCAGGGTCGAGCCGCGGGGGGACTCCAGGTGGTAGACCTGCTTGAGCCAGGCGCACAGGTCGCTCTCCGGGGCGATGCCCACCCGGATGCGGCGGCCCACGCCGGCCTTGAGGTCCTCGAAGACCGAGAGCATCGGCGGGGTGCTCATGGCCACCAGGATCGCCCCGCCCTCGCTGCCCATCGGCACGCAGCGGTACTTGATGAAGATGTCCCGGGGCAGCGAGGCCACCAGCTTCAGATCCGGCTCGGCGGTCTTGATGTCCAGGAAGGGCAGGCGGGACTGCTCGGCCAGGCCCTTGGCCACGGCCCGGTCGTCGACCAGCCCGTGCTCGACCAGTTCCTGGCCGATCAGGCGCTGGCCGCTGTAGCCGTGGGCCAGGAAGTCCTCGAGCTTGACTGGATCGAGCAGCTTCTGGTTGACGAGGATCTCGCCGAGGAACAGCCGGCGCCGGCGGGAGGCGCCTCCGGGCGCGGCCTCGCCGGAGCCTCCGGCGCGTTCCTGGCCGCCCCCGGACTGCCAGGTGCGCAGCCTGGTCACGGCCATGTGCAGGAGGATCTTCTTGAGGCTCTCCCGCACGCCGGGCTCCAGGCCGGTGAACTCCACCCCCGCGGTGACCGTGCCCTCGGTGGCGTTGGTCCGGACGTGCCGGATCACCCCCAGAAGCTCGAAGGCCGGCTGCCCCTCGTCGACCCGCAGGGCGAAGCCCAGGGCGTCCCCGGAGCGAAGCGGAAACGCCTCGGTGACCGGCCAGGCGAACAGCAGGCGGACGCCGCCCTCGCTGACGTCGGCCACGGTGGCGCTGTCCGGCAGGATGCCGGTGCGCTCGCCGCGGAAGGCGCTGGCCCGTCCGCTGCGGGCGGCCATCCGGGCGCTCTGGCGGCTCTCGGAAGTCGAGGAAGTCCTCTCGGGCATGATTCCATCCCCCGCCGCGCCCCGGGGACCCGGGGGCCGCCGGGGGTCCTCCCCGGCCGCCGGAATCATAAGCCTGCCGTGCCGCGCCGTCAAACGGCGCCAGTCAGGGACTTGCGCGACATGGGTGGCGGGCTATAATCCCGCCCCCATGCACGAGGATACTGAACTAGCCTGCGACGTTTCCCCCTGGGGGGCGGCCGGCTTCGTCAACGCGCTGACCGATGTCCGCAACGCCGGTTTTGCCGGCATTGAGGCCGGCATCGAGCTGGTCCCGCTCTTCGAGGACCGGGTTCACGTCCTCAAGGAGATGCTCGAGTCCGAGCACCTCACCCTGGTGACCATCCGCACCGCCCTGCGCACCCTCTCGGTCGGCTCGGCCGAAGAGGAGGGCGAGCGCTGCCTGAACGTGGCCCGCTTCCTGCACGGCATGGGCTGCAAGCTGCTGGTCATCGTCCCCCCGCCGGCCGCGCCGGAGTCGGCCGAGGAGGAGTGGCTGCTCTTCACCAACCTGCTGGCCGAGGCCGGCCGCCGGGCCGCGGAGTTCGGCGTGCGCGTCCTGGCCGCCCCGGCCCAGGGCTCGGTGGTCGGCACCCGCTCGGAGCTCGAGCGGCTGACCAAGGCCTTCCCGGCCAAGAGCCTGCCCCTGGCCGTCGACGCCGGCTTCCTCGCCAACGCCGGGCTGCCGGTGGCGGGGTTCTTCAAGAAGTACAAGGTCCGGCTGGCCCACCTCTACCTCAGCGACATGGTTCTCAAGCCGGCCAAGCCGGCTTCCGGCAAGGGGGCCAAGGGCGCCAAGGCCAAGTCCAAGGCCAAGACCGCGTCGGCGCCGAAGGTCGGCATCAACGTTGCCCGCTTCCTGGACGCGGCCACCGCTGCGCGCTATCAGGGCTGGGTGACCGTGAGGCTGAAGGCCACCGAGGTCCACAAGGACGCCGCCGGCTCGGCCGAACGAGCCTACCGGCTGGCCGCCGAGGCCCTGGACCTGGTCTGATCAGATATCCTCTCATCACCGTCGCGATAGCCCAGCGCGAGGAGGAGCGCGGTGCCTTCCGAAACACCTGTCCTTGGTTCTCCTCCGACCCCTTCGGCAGTCGCGGTGGGACGGCGCTGGAGTACACGACGAGTCGTTCTCTGTGTCACTGCGGCCTTCCTGCTTGTCCTCGGGGCCGGGGGGCTGTACCTGTACTTGGGTTGCCAAGCAGCAGCCCGCAGGTTCTCGCAGCACGTCGAGGAGGTTGTCTCCGCGGCCGAGGCAGATGATCGCCTTGGGAATCCCGACGACGATGCCGGTCCGCTGTATCGCGAGGCGCTTGCGCTCTACGTGCCTTGCCCAGTTAAGCTCAACGAAGCCTCCGATGAGCAGATCAGTGCCTATATGGCAGCCAATCGTGGATGCCTGGAGAAGCTCCGTGAGGCTGCCGGGCGGCCACGTTGTCTGCTCGGACCGCCGCTCTCGGCCGGCATCATCAAGAGCGATCCGGACCGCGTCGACTTGGTGCCGTTGTTGGTCTTCCAGAAGTTCATGATCCTTGAGCGCGCCCAGCAAGGCAGGGCTGAGGGGGCCATCGACCTCCTCCCGGTTATCATGGCCTTCGCGCGTCATGCTGCCTGGGATGGCGACGTCATGGAGGACCAGACCCTTGTGGAGAAGATAGCCGCGAAAGCCTATGCGCAAGTTCTGAGTGGCTCCAAGGTGGACGTTGCGGCTTTGAAGCGTGCTCTGGGGCATTTGGCCAGACACCGCGCCTCGCGTTGCTCACCAGCTGTTGCCGCGCGGCGCATCGGTGTCAGGCAAATGATTCTTTGGGATGCACTCAATCGGCTGGGCTCGGAGGCTGCAAGCACTCCCGATGGGCCGCGAGGGCTCCGGCGGCGGGCCGATGATCTTTGGATACGCTACAGCGGCGCGATGCTCAAGGTGGCCCGAGCGAGCGAATCGTTCCATCAAGAGGTGACGGCTGTGCTGGATAGAGCGGATCCCTATCCGGCCGCGCTGGACGCTATCCCGGAACTCTCCGGCCGGCGTCGGCGCGATCTTCCGGAAGGCGTGGTGCTTGGGTTTGATTCATCCGTGGCCCCGTACCACAAGATGGCAAAGGCTGACGCCGAAGGATTGGCCTACCTGGAAATGCTCCGGGTCCTCATGCTCTGCCGCCTCTACCGACTCTCCTGGGGAGACTTCCCCGACAGCTTGGGCGACCTCACCCTCAAGCTTCCCGAGGAAGCCAAGGGAAGGTTCGGCGACCCCTTCACCGGTCGCTCGCTCGGCTACACCCGAACGGACAAAGGATGTAGAGTCTGGAGCGCCGGCCCTGACCGGACCGACGACGGCGGCACTGTTCCGCAGCAGCAAGCGGGCAAGAGCTTGACGCCGTCGTCCCCACGGCGTCGGTCTCGCCAGGATCCCAGTGACTTGGTCCTGGAACTTTCCGATTAGATGCCACGGCTGATAGGCTGGCAAGGACACCTGGAAAGCCCCCCTTGCACTTTTCCGTGCCGCACCTAGACTTCCGTCCTATCAGGAGGCCGACCATGGAACCCATCCGCGTCAGCCGGGAAGGCGCCACCCTCTGCATCTGCCTCGGCGGACGGCTCGCCCAGGACGAGAGCGCGGCGCTGATCGCGCGGACCGGCAAGGAGCTGACCGCCTCCCCCGGGCCCCTGGACCTGCTCCTGGACCTGACCGAGGTCGAGTACATGACCAGTTCGGCGGTGGGGGCGGTGGTCCTGCTCTATCAGCAGGTGCGGCTGGGCGGCGGGCATATGGCCGTGGCCGCGCCCAACGAGCGGGTTCACCTGCTGCTCGAGATCGCGGGCTTGAACCAGCTGCTGGCGCTCTGCCGGACCGCCGCCGAGGCGCGGCAGGCGCTCTCCCAGGGGAAGGCCGGAAAGTGATCGGAACCCAGGGCCCGGCCGACCCGGGCCTCTTCCCGGAGCCGGCGACGCCGGCCGGAGGGGGTGGACCGGGCGGTGCCGCCGGTTCCGCGGCCGGCTTCCGGCGGATGCCCGAGGAGGTTCGCGCCCTGGGCCGCTCCTGGGATACGCTGGTCGGCCAGGTGCCCGGGCTGACCCCCGAACTGGAGCGCGACTTCCGCTTCGGCCAGACCGTCTTCCCGTTCGCCGGCGGCTTCCGCATCGGCGGTAGCCTCAAGGGCGGATCGAGCACCATGTGGCGCCCCGCCACCGAGGGGGACTGCCGTGCCTACACCGCCTGGAAGGAGCGCGAGGGCGTCCCGGGCAGCGTCGACGACCTGGTGGCCTTCGAGAACCTGGCCGGGCTGCTGGCCGACAGCCGGGTGGATTTCTGGAACCAGGGCCATCAGTCCGGCTCGCGCCGCCCGGCGGAGTACGTCCCCGGACGCGGCTGGATCTACCGGATGGTCCTGGACATCCTGAACTGCCTGCCCGCGGAGCACCTCGGGCGCCCGCAGTTCTCCGCGCTGCAGCTCGGCGGCTGGGGCCCGGCCTCGGCCAAGGCCAGCGCCTACGAGAACGGGCGGGTCTTCATCTACGACTTCGCGCTGGGCGGCGCGCGGCGCACGCTGATCGGCCTGTTCCTCCACGAGATGGGCCACGCCCACGAGGCCGCGCTCAGTCCCGAGGCGGTCGAGGAGATCTCCGCCCGGCACACGCCGATCTCCGAGCGGGGCGCGCTGCTGGGCCTGGAGTTCCTGCTCGACGCCGAGAGCCGCAAGGTCTACCAGCAGTTCCTGGTCAGTGAGTTCATCGCCGAGACCTACGTGGCCTACACCGCCGCCGGCCCGACCCTGCGCGAGCTGGTCGCCAGCACCGCCGGCGAGGCCGGGAAGGCCTGGCGGGAGGTCTACGACATCTACCGCCGGAGCTTCGGCGGGATCGAGTACGACTAAAGGCTCTTCTCACGCCAAGGCGCCAAGGCGCAAAGAACAGCAACGGCAATTTCTTAGTTTTGGGCTCAGCACCAGGAACTGGACTATGGGAGAATGGAGATGACTGAGAATGAGATTGGGAAGGTCGTCGTCGACTGTGCCGTTCGGATGCACCAAGAGCTCGGGCCGGGACTACTCGAGAGCGTCTACGAGGTGGTGCTGGCCCACGAGTTGGAGCAACGCGGCCTGAGAGTCGAGCGCCAGGTCCCGGTGCCCATCAAGTACCATGGAATCACATTCGATCAGGGGTTCCGCGCCGACATCATAGCCGAGGGGCTGGTGATCCTGGAGTTGAAGTGCGTGGAATCCACGAGCAAGGCTCACAAGAAGCAGGTCCTGTCCTATCTGCGCCTGACCGGCCTGAAACTTGGATTCCTCCTGAACTTCGGGGAGTCACTGCTGAAGGACGGTATCTCACGGATCGCCAACGGAGCGCCAGAAGAAGGGCGGGCCGACGACAGTCGTCACGCGAAGCCGTCAAGTCATCAATAATGATGATGGCGACGTTGTTGTTGTTGTCTTAGCGGCTTTGCGGCTTGGCGTGAGGATGCCGTTGTTGTTCGCCGGCGCGCCGGCCTGCGGTGACCTTGCATTGCCCGGGTTGGCGATGATGATAGCTCCGCGCGATGAATCGGAGGATCACCATGAAGCCCATCGGCAATCTCCCCGCCGTCAAGATCGCGGTCGTCGGCGTCTCCCGCGACTGCTTCCCGATCGACCTGACCAAGCGCCGCCTGGCCCGGCTGATGGCCGAGCTCAAGAAGCTGGGTGTTCCGGCGACCGCGTGTCCGACGGTCATCGAGTCCGAGGCCGACGCACTGAAGGCCCTGGACCAGGCCCGCGCCGCCGGCGCGAACGCCGCGGTCCTCTTCCTCGGCAACTTCGGCCCGGAGGGGCCGACCACCATCTTCGCCCAGCGCTTTCCCGGGCCGGTCATGTTCTGCGCGGCTGCCGAGGAGAGCCGCGAGGTCCTCCTGCGCGACCGCGGCGACGCGCTCTGCGGGCTGCTCAACGCCTCCTACAACCTGGGCCTGCGCAAGGTGCGCGCCCACATCCCGGAGCGCCCGGTGGGGCTGGCCGTCGAGCTCGCCGCGGAGATCGCCCGCTTTGAGGCGATCGCCCGGGTGGTCATCGGCGTCCGGAGCCTCAAGCTATTCGGCTTCGGCCCGCGGCCCCAGGACTTCCTGGCCTGCAACGCGCCGGTCAAGCCCCTCTACGATCTCGGCGTCGAGGTCATGGAGAACAGCGAGCTCGACCTGCTCGGGCTCTACCGCGCGGCCGCCGGCCGGAAGGCCGAGATCGCCGCGGTCGTCAGGGACATGAAGAAGGAGCTGGGCACCGGCTGCACCTACCCGGACCTGCTGCCCAGGCTCGCCCAGTTCGAGGTGGCGCTCGTCCAATTCATGGAGAAGAATCTGGGAGCGGCGCGCTACGCGGCGTTCGCCGACAAGTGCTGGCCGGCCTTCGAGAACGAGTTCGGCTTCGTGCCCTGCTACGTGAACTCGCGGCTGGCCGGCCGGGGCATCCCGGTGGCCTGCGAGGTGGACCTCTACGGCGCGCTCAGCGAGTACATGATCCAGGCTGCCACCGGGCTGCCGGCCACCTTGCTCGACATCAACAACTCTGTGCCGGCCGACATCCTCCCGGAGGGCGCGGACCTGGCCGGGGCTGCCCCGCGCGACCTCTTCATGGGCTTCCACTGCGGCAACACGACCAGCTCCTGCATGGCCGGCTGCGCGCTCAACTACCAGGTGATCATGAACCGGCTGATGGAGGGCGGCAAGAAGCCCGACATCACCCGCGGCACGCTTGAGGGGCGCCTCCGGCCCGGCGCGGCCACCCTCTTCCGGCTGCAGTCGACCGCCGACTGCCAGCTCCGCAGCTACGTCGCCGAGGGCCGGATCCTCGACGTGGACCCGTGCTCCTTCGGTTCGATCGGCGTGTTCGCGATCCCTGGCTTCGCGCGCTTCTACCGGCACGTGCTCATCGGCAAGCGCTACCCGCACCACGGCGCGGTGGGCTTCGCCCCCGCCGGCGGCGTGCTCTTCGACGCGCTCCGGGTGCTGGGCGTCGAGGACATCGCGACGCCGCCGCTCGCCGGGGAGCGCTATGCCGGGGAGAATCCGTTCGAGGTCGGAAGCTGACCGGGTTGCGGCTCCCTCACGTCCCGCAGAAGGTCCGGTAGCTCCACTGCTCCGGTCCCGGCGGTTCGGCCAGGTCGCTTGCCTCCGGCTGGTCATCGTAGGGGCGCGCCAGCACCCGGGACAGGCGCTCGAACGGCCCCATGTCGCCGGCCTCCGCGGCCGCGATGGCCTGCTCCACACGGTGGTTGCGCGGGATGAAGGCCGGGTTGACCCGGCACATCCGGGCCGCATGCTCCGCGGGGGTGCCGGGCTCCCCGGAGAGCCGGCGGTGCCAGCGCCCCGCCCACTTCCGGAACTGCGCGGGGCTGTGGAAGAGATCTGCCACCTCGGAGTCGCCGGCTCCGGCCGCCGCGGCGCTCAAGCGGCGGAAACACAGCGTGTAATCGACGCGGTCGGCCGCCATCCGTTCGAGCAGTTCCCGCGCGAGCTCGAGGGCGCCATCGTCGGGTGAGCCCAGGCCCAGCTTTCTGAGGATTTCCGCCTCGTAGGCCGCCGCTAAGCGGGCCGGAAGCGCGGCGAGGCGTTCGTTGAGGATCCCGTCCGCCCGGGCCGGATCGGCGTCCACCAGCGCGGCGAGCGCCTCCGCGAAGCGCGCCAGGTTCCACAGCGCCGCGTCCGGTTGGCGGGCGAAGGCATAGCGCCCGCCGCGGTCGATGGAGCTGAAGGTCCGCAGCGGGTCGTAGGCGTCGAGGAACGCGCAGGGGCCGTAGTCGATGGTCTCCCCGGAGACGGCCATGTTGTCGGTGTTCATCACCCCGTGCACGAAGCCCAGCGCCAGCCAGCGGGCGACCAGGTCCGCCTGGGCGCCGGCCACCGCGTCGAAGAGGGCCAGGGCGGCTCCCTCGCGCCTCGGGGCATCCGGATAGTGCCGCTCCAGGGCGAAGGCGACGAGCCGCGAGAGCGCCTCGCGGTCGCCCCGGGCGGCGAAGTACTCGAAGGTCCCCACCCGGATGTGGCTGGAGGCCACACGGGTCAGAACCGCCCCGGGCAGCGGCCCCTGCCGGAAGACCTCCTCGCCGGTGCGGACTGCGGCCAATGCCCGGGTGGTGGGCACACCCAGGGCGTGCATGGTCTCGCCGACCAGGTACTCCCGGAGCACGGGGCCGACCGCGGCGCGGCCGTCGCCGTCGCGGGAGAAGGGCGTGCGCCCGGAGCCCTTGAGCTGCACGTCACGCCGCCGCCCGTCGCCCCCGACGATCTCGCCGAGCAGGATGGCCCGGCCGTCGCCGAGCTGGGGGACGAAGACGCCAAACTGGTGGCCGGCGTAGGCGCAGGCCACCGGCTCGGCTCCCTCGGGGATGCGGTTGCCGGCCAGGACCGCGACGCCCTCGGGGGAGGTAAGCTGCTCAGCAGGCAGCCCCAGCTCACCGGCCAGGCCGCGGTTCAGGGCCAACAGGGATGGGGCCGCGACGGGCGTCGGCAACACCCGCGCGCAGAACCGTTCCGGGAGCCGCGCGTAGGTGTTGTCGAACCTGAAAAGCATCGAAGTCCTCCGCGGCCGCTCCGGCGGCCTTCTTTCACTTCTTGCGGAAGACTACCTCCCCGCCCTTGACCTCGCCGAGCACCTTCTTCGCTCCGGCCAGCGTCCCCTTCAGGAGTTCCAGGGCCAGCTTGTCCTGGACCTGCTTCTGGATGACGCGCTTCAGCGGCCGGGCGCCGAAGACCGGGTCGTAGCCCTCCTTGGCGAGGAGCGCCTTGGCGTCCTCGCTCATCTCCATAGCAACCCCGCGGTCGGCCAGAAGCTTCCCGAGCCGCGCCAGCTGGATGTCCACGATCCTGACCAAGTCTTTTTCGGCCAGCCGCCGGAAGGTGACGGTCTCGTCGACGCGGTTCAAGAACTCCGGCCGGAAGGTGCGGCGCAGGGTCTCCTCCATGCGCTTGTCGAGCTCGGCCTCGTCCTCCACCTCCAGGACGTACTGGCTGCCGATGTTCGAGGTCATGATCAGGACGGTGTTCTTGAAGTTCACCGTCCGGCCCTGGCCGTCGGTCAGCCGCCCGTCGTCCAATATCTGGAGGAAGACGTTGAAGACGTCCGGGTGGGCCTTCTCAATTTCGTCAAAAAGCACCACCGAGTAGGGCCTCCGCCGCACCGCCTCGGTGAGCTGGCCGCCCTCCTCGAAGCCGACGTAGCCGGGAGGCGCGCCGACCAGGCGGCTCACCGTGTGCTTCTCCTGGTACTCGGACATGTCGATGCGGATCAGGGCCTTCTCGCTGTCGAAGAGGAACTCGGCCAGCGCCCGGGCCAGCTCGGTCTTGCCCACGCCGGTGGGGCCCAGGAAGATGAATGAGCCCACGGGCTTGTTGGGGTCGGCCAGCCCCGAGCGCGCCCGGCGGACGGCGTCGGCCACGGCGCGGACGGCGTGGTCCTGGCCGACCACGCGCTGCTCGATGCGCTCCTCCATGTGGATGAGCTTCTCGACCTCGCCCTCGAGCATCTTGGCGACCGGGATACCCGTCCAGCGCGAGACGATCTCGGCGATGTCCTCGGGGTCGACCTCCTCCTTGAGCAGCGCGCCCTTCTTCTGGATCTCGTTGAGCTCCTTCTCGGCGGCGGCCAGGCCCGCCTCGAGCTCGCGGATCTTCCCGTAGCGGATCTCGGCGACCCTGGCGAGGTCACCGGCGCGCTGGGCCTGGGCCTCGGTGTTCTTGGTAGCGTCGATCTGCTCCTTGATGTCGCGCAGTCGCTTGATGGCGTCCTTCTCGGCGGTCCAGCGGGCTTTCTCGGCGGTGAGCCGCTCGCCGAGTTCGGCGAGCTCCGATTCGATCTTCTTTCGCCGCGCGGCCGAGGCCGGGTCCTTCTCCTTCAGGAGCGACTGCTTCTCGATCTCCAGCTGCATGCGCCGGCGCTCGAGGTCGTCGAGCTCGGCGGGCAGGCTGTCGATCTCGATGCGCAGGCGGCTGGCGGCCTCGTCGACCAGGTCGATGGCCTTGTCCGGGAGGAACCGGTCGGTTATGTACCGTGCGGACAGCGTCGCCGCCGCGACCAGCGCCGAGTCCTGGATGCGCACGCCGTGGTGGACCTCGTAGCGCTCGGCCAGCCCCCGGAGGATGGCGACGGTGTCCTCGACGGTGGGTTCGCCGATGGTCACGGGTTGGAAGCGGCGCTCCAGTGCCGCGTCCTTCTCGACGTGCTTGCGGTACTCCGATAGCGTGGTCGCGCCGATGCAACGCAGTTCGCCGCGCGCCAGGGCGGGCTTGAGCATGTTGGCGGCGTCGGCCGCGCCCTCGGCCGCGCCCGCCCCGACGATGGTGTGGAGTTCGTCGATGAAGAGGATGATCTGCCCGGCCGACTCGGTGACCTCCTTCAGGAGCGCTTTCAGGCGCTCCTCGAACTGGCCGCGGTACTTGGTGCCGGCGATGAGTGCGCCGAGGTCGAGCGCGGCCACGCGCTTGTCCTTCAATCCCTCCGGGACGTCGCCCGAGGCGATGCGCCGGGCCAGGCCCTCGGCAATGGCGGTCTTGCCCACGCCGGGCTCGCCGATCAGGACGGGGTTGTTCTTGGTGCGGCGGGAGAGCACCTGCATCACCCGGCGGATCTCCTCGTCGCGGCCGATGACCGGGTCGAGCTTGCCCTTGCGGGCGAGGTCGGTGAGGTCGCGCGCGTAGCGCGAGAGCGCCTGGTACTTCTCCTCGGGGTTCTCGTCGGTGACCCGCGCCGAACCGCGGACCTCGACGAGGGCCTTGAGGATGGCCTCGCGGGTCGCGCCCTGGGCCATGAGCGCCGCGCCGGCCGGGCACCTCCTGTCGGCGGCGATGGCCAGCAGGAGGTGTTCGGTGGACACGTACTCGTCTTTGAGCTTATGGGCTTCAGCCTCGGCGGCCTCGAGAGCCTTGCGGAGCTCCTTCGACAGGTAGGTCTCCGCGCCGGAGCCGGAGATCTTGGGCAGCCGAGCAATGGCCGCCTCCAGGTCGCGTCCGAGCGCGTCGAGCCGGACGCCGAGCTTGCCGAGGAGCGGACCGACCACGCCCTCGGGCTGGGCGACGAGCGCGGCGAGCAGGTGTTCGGTCGTGACTTCCTGATGGCCGGAGACCTCAGCGGCCTTGCCGGCGGCGGCGAGCGCCTCCTGGCTCTTGATCGTAAGCTTGTCCATGCGCATGACAGGACTCCTTAACCGGTTTCCCGCACTGTGGTCTTAAGCACGCGATGTGCCAGTGCACCAGCTCTGTCGTGCTCCGAAGTAGCCGTATGGCGTGCTATAGGCGCATCTCGTACTGCCCGGCGTGCCAAAATGGCATGTCGACTCCGCCCAAGGGCTATTACGCCCGCGGTCCGAATCAACTGCTCTGTTCGAGACCGCGGGGTTGATTTGCCGCCGGCGCTGCGTAGAATCGCCTGTCGCGAGGGGACGGAGGTGCAGCCGTGACTCGACTCCCGGGAGTTCCATTCATTGCCGCTCTTGTTGTTGCCGCCGCCTGCGCCGTCTCTGGCTGCTGGCTGCAGCGCGGGAGTCCTGCCGGCGCCGGTGGGAATGGCGAAGGTCTGGTGGTCGAGGCCGGATCCGCGCATGGCGCCATGGCCTGGAAGAGCGGCCGGGGCGTCGTGATCCTCGACCAGCTCGACTGGTCCGGGCGCTACCTCGAAGCCGTTGGTCTGAAACTGGAGCGCCGCGACGGGGCCGTCCGCCTGCCGCACGAGGACCCCGAGCGCACCGCCGAGGCGCTGGCCGGGGCGGTACTGGCTCTGCGCCGGCGCATGGCGATCATCGCCGAGAACGTGGCCAACGCCGAGACCGCCCGGATGCCGGGGGCGGCCGAGGCCGGCGCGCCCCCGCAGCCGTACCGGCGCAAGGTCCTGAACATCGGGGCGCTCGGCGCCCTGGAGGTGGCCGCCGACGGCTCGGCCTTCCGTCGGGTCTACCGTCCGGCCCACTCCGAAGCCGACAAGGACGGCCGCGTGCAGTTGCCCAACGTCTACGTCGAGGTGGAGATGGCCGACTGGCGCTCGAGCGCCCGCGAGTACGAGTCGCTCCGCGGCGCCCTGGGGCTGGTCTCGACGCGCTATGCGGCGCCGCCGGCGGAACTGCTCCCCGTGCCCGTGCCGCCGCCGGCCTACGAGGAGAAGCCGGCGATCCCGGTGCCGGCCCCCGCGGCCCCCGAGGCCAAGCCGGTGCTGCCGACCCCGTCGCCGGTGCCGCCCAAGGCGCCTTAGGCTCTCCCGGACTGCGATGCCTGCCAACCGGCTGGTTCCCCAGCTTCTGCTGACCCCCTCCGAGCGCGAGGCCCTGGCCGGGTTCGCCGCCGCGCACCGCGGCGTCGGGGGCCTGCCGGCTCTGGCCGGCTTCCTCAAGGAGCGCTTCGGGATCACGCTCAACCTCGAGCCCGAGATCATCGTGGGCTTCGCCGCCGACAGCTCGAACCTCCCCGGCCGCGCCGACGCCCTGGCCCGCCCGGCGTCCGAGCGCGAGTGCGCTGCGGTGCTGGCCGCGTGCTTCGCCGCCGGCGTGCCCGTGACCCTCTCGGGGGGGCGGTCGAACCTCACGGGGAGCGCCACGCCCTCCGGCGGCGTCCTGCTCTCGACGGCGAACCTGACCGCCCCGGAGCTTCAGCTCGACGCCGCCGCGCGGACCGTGACCGCTCCGGCCGGCATCCTGCTCGAGGACATGCGCAGGGCCGTCGAGCGCGCCAGCGGCGGCAAGCTGGTCTTCCCGGTCGACCCGACCAGCCGCGCGGAGGCATCGGTGGGCGGCGCGATCGCCTGCAACGCCTCCGGCTTCACGCCCGGCGAGACCGGCGCGATGCGCCCGTGGGTCCAGGCCCTGCGCTTCCTGCTGCCCGACGGCCGGCTGGTCGCCGCGCGGCGCGGGGAGCTGGTCTCCGAGGGCGGCGTCTTCCTGCTCGACGACGGCGCCGGCCACGCCCGGGAGCTGCCCGTGCCGTCCTACGCGCGCCCCCGGATCAAGAACGCCGGCGGGCCGTACTCGGCCGAGGACGGCCGGATGGACTTCGTGGACTTCGCCGTCGGCAGCGAGGGGCTCTTCGGCCTGACCACGGGCTGCACCCTGCGGCTGGCCGAGGCGCCCGCCGACTACCTCGACCTCTTCTTCTCGCTGCCCGACGAGCCCCGGGCGGTGCGCTTCCTCCTGGCCGTCCACGCGAAGCTCAAGGGCGACCTGAGCGGCCTGGCCGCGCTCGAGTACTTCGGCGTCAACTGCCGGAGGCACATGAAGCACGAATCGCGCTTCTTCCGCGGCGCCGACCAGGTGGGCATCTACATCCGCGAGCCGCTCCGGGACAAGGACATGGAGACCGCCGCCGGGGAGTGGCTCGAGCTCATGGCCGAGGCGGAGTGCGGCGTCTCCGACGACGCCGTCATGGTCCTGGACACCGCGGCGCTGCGCACGCTCTTCATGGAGGCCCGGCACTCCCTGCCGGCCAACGCCCTGGAGGTGGTCCAGCACCGCGGCACCTTCACGATCATGACCGACACGGTGGTGCCGCCGCCGATGTTCTCCGCCTTCCTGGAGTTCACCCACGGCCTGCTCTCGGCCGAGGGGCTCGACTACGTGTCCTTCGGCCACCTCGGCGACTGCCACCTGCACTTCACGGTCCTGCCCGAGAAGGCCCAGCTGGAGCGCGCCGTGGGCGCCTACGACGCCATCGTCGCGAAGTCCGCCGAGCTCGGCGGGGTCTACTCCGGCGAGCACGGCACGGGCAAGAGGAAACGCCAGGACTTCCTGCGCTGCTACGGTCCGGCCGCCGTCGAGGACGTCCGCCGGACCAAGCTGGCCCTCGACCCGGAGCTGCTGCTCAACCGGGGGAACGTCTTCGACGTCTGAGCGAAAGCGAGCGCGATCATGGCTATGACTCCCCGCCAGCGCGTCCTGGCCGCCCTGGAGCACCGCGAGCCCGACGGGCTGGCCATCGATTTCGCCGGGACCGACTGCTCGAGCCTGCACGCCGCCGCCTACGGCCGGCTGCGCCGCAAGCTGGGCATCGAGCCGCGCCCCCTGCGCCTGAGTTGCCTCACCCAGCAGGTGGTCGAGCCGGACGCCGAGGTCCAGGACCGCTTCTCCGGCGACGCGGCCGGACTCTTCTTCGCCCCGCGGAAGTGGCGGCAGTGGGACGGCGGCTACGGCAGCCCGGTGGAGGTCCCGGACCTCTGGCGGCCGGAGCTGCTCGCCGACGGCTCGGCAGTCATCCGCGGCGCGGACGGCGCGGTCACCTCCCGACGCACCGCCGGGGGCCACTACTTCGACCCGGTCCACTTCCCGCTGGCCGACGTGACCTCCCCGGCGGAGCTGGCCGCTCGCGCCGCGGTCTTCGAGCGCTGGGACTGGCCGCGGGTCTGCGACGAGTCGGTCGAGGAGTACGCCGCGCGGGCCAGGGCCAGCTACCAGTCGACCGACCGCGCGGTGGTCGCCTCATGGCGGATGCACTACCTGCAGGCCGGGCAGCTGCTCCGCGGCTACGAGCAGTTCATGGTCGATCTGCTCGCTGACGAGGCGCTCTCGCGCGCCATCCTCGACCGGCTGCACGCCGTCTACCTCGAGCGCGCCCGGAGGTTCCTGGCGGCCGCGGCCGACTGGGCCGACATCGTCTTCTTCACCGACGACCTGGGCACGCAGCAGGGGCCGCTGGTCAGCCCCGAGCTCTACCGCCGGCTGATCAAGCCCTACTGGGCCGAGCTCATCGGGCTGGTCAAGGCGCGCGGCAAGAAGGTGCTCATGCACGCCTGCGGCGCGGTCGCCGACTTCATCCCCGACCTGATCGAGATCGGCGTGGACGCGCTCAACCCGGTGCAGATCACCGCCGCGGGCATGGCCCCGGAGCGCCTCAAGCGGGACTTCGGCCGGGACATCGCCTTCTGGGGCGGCGGGGTGAGCACCCAGGGCGTCCTGGACGCGGCCGGGCCCCGCGAGATCCGCGACGAGGTCCGGCGCAACGTGGATATCTTCGCGCCCGGCGGCGGATTCGTCTTCACCCAGGTGCACAACATCCAGGCGGACGTCCCGCCGGAGAACATCATCGCCGCGTACGACGCGGCGGGCGAGTTCGGGGGCAGGCGCTGAGCGTTCGCCCTCAGCCGCGGGGACGGCTTCGAGAGTTGAGCCGCCGCACTATTGCCGCAAAGAGGCGCAAGAAGCGCAAGGGAGTCGAGACAACAATCCAAGTGCCTTCGGGCCGACCTCTTTGAGACTCTTGCGCCTTTTTGCGGCCAAATGCCGTTGTCATCTCTTGGAGGCGGAGTGTACGACGGCCCGGGTCGAGGCCAGCCGGGCTGTCCGGAACCGGCTGGGGCTGTCACCGATGGCCCGGCGGAAGGCCTTGCAGAAATAGGCGGGATCCCGGAAGCCGCAGGCCGCGGCCACCTCGGCGATGCTCTTGGGCGTGGCCAGCAGAAGGCGGACGGCCTCCTGCAGGCGCAGCGCCGCGATGTACTCGGAGGGCGGCAGGCCCTTCTCGGCCCGGAAGGTGCGGCAGAAGCTCGAGCGGTTCCAGCCCAGCTCCCGGGCCAGCCACTTGACGCCCAGCTCGGGGTCGGCGAGGTGCCCGGCCACGAGCTTCAGGCTCCTGGCTACCGCGCCGAAGTCCGGGCCGGCCGGCCGCGCCGGGACGGCGGCGCGCATCACGATCCGGAAGGCGGTGGCGCAGGCCTCGCGCTCGCCGTCGGGCGTCGGGTCGGCGATCTGGCGGTCGAGCTCGGCGAAGTCGGCCAGCGGGCAGGGGCCCGCGTGCCACGGGGCCCGCCCCCGGCCCAGCGAGGCGGCCAGCGCCGCGGCCAGGGCGCCGTCCAGGCTCAGCCAGTGGATGCGCCAGGGCTTCGAGCCGGCCCAGTAGCACTGGCGCTCCCCGGGCAGGAAGAGAACCGCGTGCTCGGGACAGAGCCTGAACTTTCGGCCGGCGATCACAACCGTGCCTGCGCCGGAGACGCCCCAGAACAGGTGGACGATGTTGCGCGGCGGGTGGTCGTAGCCCTCCCCGGCCGGGTATTCGGCGCGGCCGACGGAGCGGACCCCGAAGGGCAGGTTGGCCGACGGTCGCGGGCTGGACCGGAAGCGGCAGTGCTCGGCGAGGTTGGGCACCTTGTCCGGCAGGAACCGGCGGCGCTTGGATCTGACAGGCCTGCTCTTGGACAAGGTCGAGGCCTCCTCTAGGAACACTCTAAGCCGGCCCGTCACATATTTCCAGATCAGGCAACCTCATTGCCTCTTGTCGCCCGGCGGCGAAGGCGGCATATTGCCTCTAGAGGAGAAAGCGCATGATCACGACGAAGACCAAGTCGGCACCCGCGTGGACCCGGCGCTCGCCGGCGACCCGCCCCGGGGCCGAGCCGATGGCGATCCGCGGCCACTGGCTGCTCTGCGCAGTCTGCGCCCGCGGCGGCTGCCGCACGCCGCCGCCGGGCCGGGTGGCCATCGACCGGCTGCTGAAGTTCATGTGGGCCTATCCCTTCGCGCCGCTCCGGGTGCTGGGCGACGTGGACGTGGCCCGGGCGCACTACCTCCACGCCTACGAGGGCCGCTCGTCCCGGGACCTGCCCGAGGGATTCGCGGCACGCAGCGCCGACCACGCCTGGCGGCGCAAGGACCTGGAGGTCTGCCGCGTCCTGGGCATCGTCCCGGGCACGGAGATCACCGCCTACCACGCCTACGCGACGCTCTTCGCCCGCCAGCCGACGCTGGAGGGCATCTGCCGGACAGGCTCGCGGCCCTCAACCGACTGGCCGGAGTGCCCCCACGCCCGGCGCGGCTGCTACGAGAAGATCGCGGGCGAGCCGCGAGCCAATCTGCACCGGCAGTACGAACTGGGCGAAAAGCTCGCCGGCCGGGGGCTCTGGGCCATGGTCCGACCCCGCTCCCGGCGGGACATGCACGGCGCCAAGCGGCGCTCGGCGCGCTTCATCCTCGAGGAGGCCGAGCGGCTCTACATCCGCCCCAGCCATTGCCTCTGCATCCTCTGCAACACGGTCGACGATCCCGGGCGCGAGCCGCTGGCCGAGGACAACCTGGTCGAGCTCTTCCGGCGGATGACCCGCGAGCCGGAGGTCCCGGTCACGCTCTCCGAGGGCTGCTGCATGGTCTGCGACGCGTGCAACGTCTACCACGCCGGCGAGCACCTCTGCTACCACGCCCACATCAAGAGCTCCCTGCGCGACCTGATGGTGCTGGAGCGCCTGGGGCTGCCGCCCGGCGCGACCCTGCCGGCCCGCGAGCTCTACCGGCGCATCTACGAGCGCATCGGGGGCCTCAAGGAGATCTGCGGCTGGCGCGACGGCAGCAGCACCGCCCACCTCTGGGCGCCGTGCAACTTCGACCGTCCGGTGCTGGCCGACGCCCGCCGGAAAGGGCTGATCACCGGCCGGCCGGTGCGCCACGTCGGGAGCCGCGCGTGAACGCCAAGTTCCTGGGTTACCACATCGACCTGAAGCGGCCGATGTGGACGCGGGCCTACCTGGAGACCACCGCCGACCGCCTCCGCGGCTGGGGCTTCAACGCCGTCCTCTGGGAGATCGAGGACAAGTTCCGCTTCTCGCGCCACCCGGCCATCGGCCACCCGGAGGCGCCGTCGCACGAGGAGACCGCCGGGCTGGTCGACGCCTTCCGCTCCCGGGGCCTCGAGGTCGTCCCCATGATGCAGTCCCTGGGCCACGCCGAGTGCGTGGTCGGCCGGCCCGAGTACGCCCACCTCCGGGAGGCCCCCGAGGTCGGCGACCAGTACGACCCGCTCTCGGACGAGGCCCGGGCGATGATCCTCGAGCTCTACGACGAGATCATCGCGGTCCTGCGGCCCCGGGAGTTCTTCCACGTGGGCGGCGACGAGACCTTCAGCCTGGGCGTCGGCCCGCGGAGCCGGCCGGTCGTGGAGAAGCTCGGGATCGGCGGCCTCTACCTCCGGCACATGCTGCCGATCCTCGAGCACGTCCACCGGCGCGGGCTGCGGCCGATCATCTGGGCGGACATCGTGCTCAGCCACCCGGAGATCATCCCCGAGATCCCCAAGTACGTCGTGATGATGGACTGGGACTACGGCGTCCGCGCCGAGCGCGGCCCGGGGCTGCACATCCACGGCGGCGGCGCGGTCGACCCGCGCACCGGCCACCGGGCCACGATCTGGGGGCTCACCTGGGCCGACTACGCGCGCTGCGAGAACCCGGCCTTCCGGAAGCACTTCGAGCGCTACGCCGTCGACGGGCAGACCCGGCGCGACGGAACCTTCCCGCAGTTCTATGCGACCGACGCGCTGCGGGGTGCCGGCCTCGAGGTCATCACCGCCTCGGCCAGCAGGAGCTGCGGCGACGCGGTCGGCGTCCCCGACGCCGAGATGCACATGCCCAACTGCTTCCATTCGGCCCGCAAGGGGCTCGGCGCCGGCGCCGGGCACCTGGTGACCTCCTGGGCGGTGCGGCACAACCACCCGGAGCTGGGCCTGCCCGTGGCCTTCGCCGCCGCCCTGGCCGCATCGACCGGCGGGGACTTCGACGAGCGCGGCCTGTACGAGGCCTTCACCCGGGACTTCTACGGGGCGGCCATCCCGGAGTTCGCCGATGCCGTGCGCCTGGCCGCCCGGCCATTCCCATCCGCGGAGAGCCGCACCCTGCTCGAGGCCCGCGGGCGCCTGGAGCGCGGCGAGGATCCCCTGCCGGGGCTGATCGAGCCGCTGGAGCGCAAGTGCGGCGGCCGCCGGGCGGCGGCCGAGCGCCTGGGCGAGCTCCGCGCCGGCTACGCCCAGGCGCGCGGGCTGCTCGAAGCCGCTCGGGCCAAGGCCGCCCGCAACGCGCACAACCTCGACTTCTGGCTGGAGGGCACCGACCTCCAACTTCTGTACGCCGACTTCGCGCTGGCGGCGCTGGCCGGCCGCCTGGCCGGGGAGGCCCCGGGGCTGCTCGCCCGCCTGGCCGGCCTCCGCGAGACCACCCGCCGGCTCTTCGCCGAGACCTACGCGCCGCAGGGCCTGGCCGGCGAGCTCGGGCTGCGCTATGATCCCCTCGAGGCATGCCTGAAACGGCGGGAGGAAGCACCGTGAAAGTCCGCGCGCTCAAGCTCCGCGACGAGTCCTTCGGGAACGAGTGGGCCGAGGCCGTCGAGAACCGCTGGGTCTACGACGACTTCAAGCGCAACGAGAAGTGGCGCCGGGGCTGGATCAGCTTCGACTGCGCCCTGTGGAACCCGGACGACGACCGGGTCTACTGCGGGGTGACCTCCTTCGACAGCGACATCTTCACCGCCTACGACCGCCGCGCCGGGCGGTTCGTGGACCTGGGCGTCCGGCACCTGTGGGACTCCTTCGACGCCAAGTTCCACCGCGCGCTGCTGCGCGGCAGCGACGGCGCCGTCTATGCGGCCATCGCGCTCCTGCACTGCATCGACAAGTTCGAGGAGGCCCCCGGCGGCGCCGTGGTCCGCTACGAACCGGCCACCGGGCGCATCGAGAAGCTGGGCATCCCCGTGCCCCACGTCTACATCCAGAGCCTGGTCATCGACGAGAAGCGCCGCACGGCCTACGGTCTGGGCTTCCACCCGCAGTGTCTGCTGGCCTTCGACCTGGAGCGGCGGACCGGGCGGATGCTCGGCCCCATCACCAGCGGCGCCGGCGGCGGGATCATGAGCGAGAACCTGGCCATCGACGACGACGGCTGCGTCTGGAGCTGCTGGGGCCTGACCCGGGCCTGGGCCTACGAGACCGGTCCGGACGCGGTGCGCCTGTGCAAGTACGACCCGCGCGCCGACCGGATCGTCTTCTTCCAGAAGGGCCTGCCCCGGCCCGACGGCCGGCACGGCTTCGTGGAGCCGGAGAGCTTCCACAACTTCGGCGACGGCTGGATCTACGCCGGCGGCCGGGACGGCGCGCTCTACCGGATCGATCCGAAGACGGCCGACGCCGAGCACCTCTGCACGCCGGTCGCCGGCCGGCCGACGCGCCTGGCCTCGCTGGTCAGGGCAGGGGAGGGCACGGCCTACGGGGTGGTCGGCCGCGACGGGCGCTGCGAACTGGCCCGCTTCGACTACCGCCGGGGCGGCTTCGAGATCATCGGCCCGGTCCGTGAGCCCGGCGGCGCCGCCATGCACCAGTGCCACGACATCGTCATGGCCGGCGACGGGACCATCTACGCCTGCGAGAACGACAATGTCGCTCGCAGCGGCTACCTCTGGGAGATCAGCCTGTGAAGACCGCCGGACCTGCCGCCGTCTGCGCCGCCGTCCTGGCCCTGTCTGCCGCCGCAGGCGAGCCGGCGCCCCCCCAGGGGAACGTCGCCATGGAGGTGCGCACCTATCAGAGCTCCCAGGACCCGGCGCTCAAGCTCACCGCCGAGTTCCACGTGCCGGCCGAGGCCCGGCCGCTGTGCCTCTTCTTCCACGGCTGGCACCAGACCGCGGCGGTCTCCCGCAAGGAGGGCTACATCGCCAAGCTCTCCGCGAAGTTCTTCGTGGTCAACGTGGACATGCGCGGCCGGGGCGGCGGCACCGGGACGCCCGACGCCTCCGGCTTCGAGCTCATCGACGGCCTGGACGCCCTGGACTTCGCCCGGCAGACCTGGCCTGCCAAGGTCGACGGTAAGAGCGGCCCGTACGTGGTCGGCGGCTCCGGAGGCGGCGGCAACACCCTGGCGCTGGTCGGCAAGGCGCCCGACGTCTTCGCCGCGGCCGCCGAGTGGGCGGGCATGAGCGACTACGCCCTCTGGCACGGGGACGACAAGGCCGGCCAGTACCGCGACGAGATGGAGGGCAAGGGCTGGATCGGCGGCAGTCCGGAGTCGAACCCGGAGGGCTACCTCTCGCGCGGCGGACTGCACCTGCTGCCCAACGTGATTTCGCCGCTCCTGGTGGTGCACGGGACCAAGGACACCTCGGTCCCGCCGCACCACGCCGAGAAGTACAAACAGCGGGCCGAGGAACTCAGGAAGACCAACATCAGCTTCCACTTCTGGAACGCCGGGCACTCGTCCGAAGACTTCCCGCGCTTCCTCGATTTCCTTTCGCAGCATGCCGCGCCCCCGAAGCTGCCGGAGAAGGGGACGCTGCTGGTCCACAGCTTCCTGGCTTGCCGGAGCTTCCGGCTGCTCCTCGACCATCCCTCGCGCGTGGGGAGCGCCGAATATCAGCTCTCGGCCGACGGCGCCCTGCGCTCGTTGGTCTTCGCGCAGCCGGCCAAGAGCGCCCCGGCCAAGGAGTTCGTCCTGCGCCTGGCCGGCGACGTCAAGGCGATCACCCTCGAAGCGCAGGGCGGCCGGCGGATCGTCGAGCGCGCCAGCCAGGCCGGGGCCTGGAGCGATTTCCGCTGGGCGGCCGACGGTGCCTGGACGGCCCGGACGCCGGCGGACACGGTCGGGGGGCGCTGACGCCGTGCGCATGTGGATGGTCGATCCCCGGACCCTGTGCCGGGCGCACCTGCTCGGCGAGCACGTCGAGTGCCACATGTTCCTGGCCACCTTCCGGCTGGGCCGGAGCCTGGCCGGCTACGTCCGGGACGGCCTGGTGGAGCTGTCCGCCCTGAAGCGGCGCCACGACGAGCTTGCCAGGGAGATGGGCCGGCGCGGGTACCGGCACCGCTCGCCGCTGGCGCCCGGGCGGCGGCTGCCGGCGCTTGGCCGGGTCGACCCGGCCGCCAACCGCCGGGAACTGGCCCGCCGCTGCCGGGAGTGCCGCCGGCTTCAGGCGCCGGACAGCGGCGGCCCGCCCAGGAAGCGGCAGTAGAGCATCGCGGCCAGGGCCTCCACCGCGTCCCAGGGGCCGATGTTCTTGCCCTCAGCGTAGGTCCGGCCGCGGTAGCTGATGGGCACCTCGACGACCCGCGCCCGGCACTGGGCCAGGCGCGCGGTGATTTCCGGCTCGATGGTGAAGGCGTTGCTCCGGAGCCGCAGGCGCTTGGCCAGATCCGCGCGGATCAGCTTGTAGCAGGTCTCCATGTCCGAGAGCCGCTGGCCGTTGAGCAGGTTGGAGGCGGCGGTCAGCGCCCGGTTGCCGAGCGTATGCCACCAGCGCCGCGCGCGGCGGCAGTCGGCGGACGGGGCGAAGCGCGAGCCGTAGACCGCGTCGGCCGCGCCGGCCAGGGCCGGCTCGAGCAGCCGGGCGTAGTCGGCCGGGTCGTACTCAAGGTCCGCGTCCTGGATGAGCACCCAGTCGCCGGAGGCCAGCTCCAGGCCCTTGCGGACCGCGGCGCCCTTTCCTCGGTTGGGGTCCTGGCGATGGGAGCGGATGTCGGGGTGGCGCCCGGCCAGTTCGGCGATGATCGCCCGACTGCCGTCGGTCGAGCCGTCGTCGACGATGATCAGCTCGATGTCGGCGGGGCAGGCCGCGGCCAGGACCCGGTCCACGATCTCCCGGAGCGTCCGCTCCTCGTTGTGGACCGGCATGATCACCGACAGCCGGGGCCGGGCGGTGGGAGTCATGCGGGGTCCTGGCGGATCCGACGGATCGGTCGGATCGGTCGGATCCGTCTGATCGCCGGCACGCAGTCAGCCCCTGGGCTTCAGCTCGTCGATCACCGTCTGGAGCATGGCCTCGAGCCTGGTGTCCGGAGCGTAGCCGATGGCCGCGCGCAGCTTGGAGACGTCGGGCTTGCGGCGCTCCATGTCCACGAAGTTCTCGCCGAAGACCTCCTGGTAGCTCTGGAGCACGACCTCCGAGGGGCTCCCGGTCATGGCCTTGACCTTGCGGGCCAGGTCCATGATGGTGATCTCCTGGTCGCTGCCGATGTTGTAGACCTGCCCGACCGTCGCGGGCCGCGCGGCCAGCTCGGCCAGGCAGCGGACCACGTCCTTGACGAAGGTGAAGCAGCGCCGCTGCCGGCCGTCGCCGTAGACGGTGATCGGCCGGCCGGCCAGGGCCTGGCCCACGAAGGTCGGCACCACCATGCCGTAGTGCCCGACCTGCCGGGGCCCGATGGTGTTGAAGAGCCGCACCACCGTCACCGGCAGCGAGGTCGAGTAGAAGTAGGCGAAGGCGTGGAACTCGTCCAGGAGCTTGCTGGCCGCGTAGGACCAGCGCCGGTGCCGGCTGGTGCCGATGATCGAGTCGTCGTCCTCGCGGAAGCTCTCCCGCGGGTTGGCGCCGTAGACCTCGCTGGTGGAGGCCACCACCGTGCGCAGGCGGAAGAGGTTGGCCACCTTCAGGACCGTCTCGGTGGTGTGCAGATTCTTCTCGATGGTCTGGATGGCGCTCTCCATGACCTTCTTCACCCCGACCACCGCGGCCAGGTGGAAGACCACGTGGGCGTCGGCGGCCAGAGCGCGCAGCAGCGCCTCGTCCCCGGCCGAGGACACGTACAGCCGGAAGCCGGGCCGGCCCTCGACGGACCGGAGGTTGGCGATCGAGCCGGTGGAGAGGTCGTCGACCGCGGTCACCCGCCAGCCCGCGGCCAGCAGGTGCTCGGCCAGGTGGCTGCCGATGAAGCCGGCGCCGCCGGTGATCAGGGCGTGGTTCTGGCTCATTTCCTTCCGCCTTCCTGTGCCGCCGGGGCCATGGGCGCCGGCGGGACGACCCCCTGGATGCTCCGGACGTGGATGTCCCTCTGCGGGAAGGGAATCTCGATGCCCTCCTCCGCGAAGCGCCGGTTGACGGCCATGTTGAGTTCGTCGACCGTCGGAAAGGCGTCGCGGTAGTCGGCCACGTGGCAGACCAGCTTGAAGACCAGGGCGCTGTCCCCGAAGTCCGTGAAGAAGACGGCCGGCGCCGGCTCCTTGAGCACCTTGGGGTGCGCGCCGGCGATGGCCGTGAGCACGCGCTTGACCTTGTCCGGGTCCGTGCCGTAGGCCACCGTGAAGTCCCGGCGGATGGCCAGGCGCGGGTCCGGGTAGCTCAGGTTGACGATGCGCGCGCCCGAGATCTCCTTGTTGGGCAGGATCACCAGGGCGTGGTCGAAGGTCATGATCTTGGTGCTGCGCAGCCCGATCTCGTGGACGTCGCCGGTCAGGCCGTCGGCCAGCTGGATGCGGTCGCCGATCCGGAAGGGCCGGTCCACGAGTATCGTGAAGCCGGCGATCATGTTGGCCACGGTCTCCTGGGCGGCCAGGGCCACGGCCAGCGAGGCCACGCCTGCGGCGCCCAGCAGCGCGGCGATCTTGACGTCGAAGTGGCCCAGGATGACGGTAACCGCTATGAAGAGCACGACGATCTTGGCGACCCTCCGGAAGAGGGGCACCAGCTTGTTGTCCATGGGGGTCGCGGTCCTGGCGGCGATCTCCACCAGATACCAGTCGGCCACGGCGGCGACGACCGCGTAGGCCACCAGGGCCACCGCCAGGACCACCGCGGAGTAGAGCAGCCCCCCGGCGATCTGGCCGGGCACGCTCCGGGCGAACCCCAGCCCCTCGGTGACCCAGTGGAAGAGCGCGTTCATTCCGCCGGCGGCGGCCAGGGCCAGCGCCGGCCTGCGGGCGTGCTCCAGGACGATGCCGTCGAGCCTGGTGGAGGTGCGCCGGGAGAGCGGCAGCAGGACGCGTCGCCAGACCAGCCCCAGCAGCCACACCCCCAGGGCCAGCACGGCCAGCCCGGCCAGCGCCCAGAAAAGCCGTTGCTGGTCGAGCGACAGCCCCTGATACCAGCCACCGGGAATCTCGGGGAAGGCCGGCAGGGCGTTCTGGATCCTGTCAGCGTCTTCGGATGCCGCCAAGCTGCGCCCTCCCTCTGACGATGAACTCCGTGCGACGGCCCCAGTCTAGCCGCCGGCCCCGGGCTTTCAACCCACCTGGGCGGCTTTTGACACCGGCGGCGGCCGACCTATAATTCGCACGGGTTCCGGGGAGGTCCATACCGCGCCATGAGCTGCCTGGTGGTCACCTCCGGCCGCGCCAAAGGCCGGACTTTCAAGATCACCCCCGACCGCGAGGCGGTGGTGGGGCGGGTCAGCGAGTGCGATGTCTGCATCGCCGACCCGCACATCAGCCGCCGGCACTGCGTGATCGCCGCCGGTCAGACCGGGTACTTCGTGCGCGACCTGGGCAGCGCCAACGGCGTGGCCATCAACGGCGCCAAGATATCCGCCGAGGCCCCCCTCAAGGACGGCGACAAGCTGATGCTCGGCAAGGTGGAGATCGAGTTCCACCAGGAAGAGCGCTTCGAGGACGCCGAGACCAAGAAGCTCGCCGCCGCGGCCGCCGCGGCCGCCGCCAGCCCGCAGATCCCACCGCGCAAGCGCTCGGCCCGGATCGAAACCCAGGCGGTCGTGGAGTTCTGCGCGCGCTGCTCCGGGAGCGTCCCGGCGGCGGCGATCAAGTCCGGCAAGGCCCGGCGGGGCCCGGACGGGCTGCTCTGCCCGGAGTGCCTGGCCGGCGACGCCGCCCGGGCTGACGCCGGTGCCGCCCGCCGCCGGCCGGCCGCCCCGGGCCCGAATGCCGAAGTCACCGAGTTCTCCGCCGGTCCCAAGCGGGGCGCCGCCGGCCCGGCCCCGGCCATAGACGACGTGATCCCGCTGGACGACGACGATCTGCCGGTCCTTCCGGACGATCCCCCTCCGTCCGCGCCCAAGGCGGCGGCCGCCGACGCCACCACGCCGATCCCCGGAAAGAGGCCATCCTGATGGACGCCCTGGTCAGCGACATCCACGGCAACCTGGCGGCCCTGGAGGCGGTCCTGGAGGACATCGACAAGCGCAACGTCAAACGCATCATCAGCCTGGGCGACGTCGTCGGCTACGGCCCGCGTCCGGTGGAGTGCCTCAAGCTGGTCATGGAGCGCTGCGCCTTCAGCCTGCTCGGTAACCACGAGTACGCGGTGCTGCGCGGGCCGGAGGGCTTCAACCCCATCGCCGTGGAGGCCATCAACTGGACCAAGCGGCAGCTGACCGATCCCGATCTGATCTTCTTCCTGAGCAGCCTGAAGGCCGCCAAGCTCGAGCAGAACATCCTCTACGTGCACGGCTCGGCCGAGGACCCGCTCATGGAGTACGTCCGGGAGGCCGAGGACCACGCCCAGTTCGTGAAGTTCGTCGCGGACATGCAGCGCGACTTCCAGCGCTTCGACCTGTGCTTCACCGGGCACAACCACCGCGCCTTCCTGGGCACGCCGGATGCGTTCATCTTCCCGCACCCGGCCTGGTCCAAGTTCCACGTGAAGGACAAGAAGCTCTACATCTGCGTCGGCTCGGTGGGCCAGCCGCGCGACGACCGGCCGCAGGCCAGCTACGCCACCTTCGACGGCGACGTCGTCGAATTCCACCGGGTGGCCTATGACATCGAGCGCACCGCCCGGGAGATCAAGGCCGCCGGGCTGCACCCCTTCCTGGCGGAGAGATTGTACCTAGGGCAGTAGCCAGCCAGGACAACAACTGCGACTTCAACCACGGAGGACGCGGAGTACGCAGAGGTTGGAGCCCATCCGCGGCGCAAGGACTTTGCAGGAGCACGATATCCGCCGCGAACGAGAACTTCCGTCCTCTGTGTCCTCCGCGTCCTCCGTGGTGAAGACCCTTGCCGTTCTTGGCGGCTCAGACCGTTTCAGGGCAGTTCGGATATGAAGTTCTGCGGACCGAGCCCCAGCCGCCTGGCGTACTCCACCAGCGGCACGATGCAGGACATGTGCCAGAACGCGTGGCAGTCGGTCTCGAAAACCAGCCGGGTTCCGACGCGGGCGGCCAGCGCGTAGAGCGCGGCGGCGCTCTTCTGGGGCGCCAGGTGCCCGGCGGTGAGCAGCTGCCGGGGAAAGCCGAGCAGCACTCCGCGGTCGCGCATCTCCTCGAAAAGCCCCGCGGCCCCGCCGCCGTCTCCGGCCAGGACCGCGTGGACGTCGGCCGGTTGCGGCCGGCCCATGGGAATGAGCGGATGGGCCAGCGAGGTGGCCAGCCCCGAGCGCACCGCGGACAGGGTCTGATCGAGGATGTGCCGGGCGACGGCCCCGGGCTCGTCCGATCCGGGGCCGGGCATGCAGGCCAGCCCGGGGTGGTTGGCGGAGAAGGCCGCGAAGTCGAGCTCCCGGCGGCCGGCAGCCGAGACGGCGAACAGGCCGGGCCGGAAGACGTCGACTTCGGCGCCGACTCGGAAGGGCGGCAGTCCGGCGGGGTCCAGCCCGGCCAGCAGCGCGCGCAGCTTCCGGGTGCGCTCCAGCCCCGGACGCCCGCCCATCTCGGCGACCAGTTCGGCGGACAGCCCGGGCTGGGGCTCCAGGATGTGGTCGGTGAAGCCCACCCCGTCGATGCCCAGCCCGGCGGCGTGGCGCAGGACTTCGCCGGCGCGGTAGCCGGGCGACTTGTCGGCGCAGCCGGAGAGCTCGCTGTGGACGTGGAGGTCGATGATTCTGAAGCCGTCGATCATGCCCCGGATTATAGCCGGCAGCCGGGCGCGCTGCCAGGATCCCGGGACGGTGGTTATCCCGGAACGCCCCGGCCGCGAATCTGCCCGGCGGGGCGGCGCCAGCCGCTATAATCGGGCCGGCCCCTTTCGGGAGGAACGACCCATGTCCAGCTGGCTCCGGCAACTCGCCAACCCCCCGTCCGCCTTCCGTGGTGCGCCCTTCTGGGCGTGGAACGCCAAGCTCGACAGCCGGGAACTCGTCCGGCAGGTGGGCGAGTTCCAGAAGGCCGGCCTGGGCGGCTTCTTCATGCACGTGCGCTACGGACTCGAGACCGACTACATGTCCCCGGAGTTCATGGGCTGCATCAAGGATGTGGTCGCCGAGGCCAGGAAGCGGAAGATGGAGGCCTGGCTCTACGACGAGGACCGCTGGCCCTCGGGCTTCGGCGGCGGCATGGTCACCAGGAACCCCGAGTACCGCATCAAGTTCCTCTTCTGGGACGCAGTCCCGGCGGCGGAGTTCACCGCGGCCCCGGCCGACGCCCTGGGCTGCTTCAGCGCGGACGTGGACGGCCCGGTCGCGCGCGACGTGCGGCCGCTGGCCGCCGGCGAGAGGCCGGGGGCCGGCCGGACCGTGCTGGTCTACCGGATGCGCAGCCCGGAGGGCGTGCGCTGGTTCAACCACACCGCCTACGTCGACGCGCTCAACCCCGACGCGATCAAGGCCTTCATCGCCTGCACCCACGAGGAGTACCGCAAGGCCGTGGGCCGGGAGTTCGGCCGGACCGTCCCGGGCATCTTCACCGACGAGCCCAACTACGGGCACTTCGCGCTCAAGGGGCCGGAGGTCGATCGCGCCTATCCCTGGACGGGGCGCCTGCCCGAGGAGTTCCGCCGGCGCCGCGGCTACGACCTGATCGCGCGCCTGCCGGAGATCAGCCATCGCGTCGAGGGAGCGCGCTTCTCGCCGGTCCGCCGCGACTACTACCAGGTGGCCACCGAGCTCTACACCGAGGCCTACAGCCGGCAGATCTTCGAGTGGTGCGAGCGGCACGGCCTGGAGTCGACCGGCCACCAGCTCTACGAGGGCACGCTCGAGGGCCAGGTGGGCTACGTCGGCGCCTGCATGCCCCACTACGAGTGGTTCCAGCGCCCGGGGATCGACATCCTCTGCGACCGCGAACCGGAGCTGCTCACCGTCAAGCAGACCGTCTCGGCCGCCGGCCAGTTCGGGCGCAACCGGGTGCTGTCCGAGCTCTACGGCTGCACCGGCTGGGACGCGACCTTCGAGATGTACAAGCACATCGGCGACTGGCACCAGGTCCTGGGCGTCAACCACTTCTGCCCGCACCTCAGCTGGTACTCCATGGCCGGCGGCGCCAAGCGCGACTACCCGGCGAGCATCTTCTACCAGTCGCCCTGGTGGGCCGACCACAAGCTGCTCGGCGACTACTTCGCGCGGCTGTCGCTGGCGCTCTCCCAGGGCCAGGCGGTCCGCGAGGTCGCCGTGCTCCACCCCATCGAGACTGCCTGGGGCGCCTACCTGGAGAACGACAAGAGCCTGGTCCAGGGCTACAGCCAGAGCCTGGAGCGGCTCTCCGGCCTGCTGCTCGACGCGAACTTCGACTTCGACTTCGTGGACGAGTCGCTGGCCGCGCGGCACGCGGCGGTGGAGCCGGCCGCCGGCGGAGCCCGGCTGCGGGTCGGAAAGATGAGCTACCGCGCGGTGCTCGTGCCGGAGTGCCTGACCCTGCGCGGCACTACGCTCGACCTGCTCGAGAGGTTCGCCGCCGGCGGCGGGCGGCTGGTATTCTGCGGGCGGCGCCCGGAGCTGGCCGACGGCCGGCCCTCGGACCGTGTCGCCGGGCTGGCCGCCGGCGCGGAGTGCATCCCGGTGGCGCCGCGGGCCCTGGCCGCCGCTCTCGGCGAAACCTGCCGCCCGGCGCGCATCGAACCCTGCGGCAGCGACTGGAGCTCGGCCGCGCCCCGCACCTGGGTGCACCTGCGGAAGACCGACGCCGGCGAGCTGCTCTTCCTGGTCAACATGGACCGCTCGCGGCCGGCGGCGGTGCGCGTGCGCTGGGCCGGCTCCGGGCGGCTGCGGGCCATCGATCCGCTGACCGGCCGGATGAGCGACGTCCCCGGCGTCGAGGGGCAGGAAGGCCGCCAGGTCTTCCCCGCGGAGCTGCCGCCGACCGGCAGCCGGCTCTTCCTGCGGACGCCGGGCAAGGCCCGGCGCGTGGCGCTGCCGGCCCCGCGCACCGAGGTCGCGCGCGTCGCGCTGGCCGCCGAGTGGGACTGCGCGCTCGACGAGCCCAACGGCCTGACGCTCGACTTCGCGCGCATGCGCGTCGCCGGTCCGGACGGGCGCTTCGGCCCCTGGCGCGGGCGCAAGCTGCTCTGGCAGCACGAGGACGACCTGCGCCGCGAGCTGGGCTTCCCCGACAACAAGCAGCCCAAGGAGCAGCCCTACATCTGGATGAAGGACCTCTCGCCGAAGTCCGCCGCCGTGGAACTGGAGTTCGACGTCGAGGTCGAGGCCCCCCCGACCGGGCCGGTCAGCCTGGTCCTGGAGCACCCCGAGCGCTTCGCGGTCTCCGTGAACGGGACCGCCGTGGCCGCCAAGCCGTCCGGCTGGTTCGTCGACCGCTCCTTCGAAGTCGTGCCGCTCGCCGGGGTGCGGCTGAGGAAGGGCGCCAACCGGCTGCTCCTCCGGACCGAGTACCGCCAGCACCACTGGCTGGAGGACGTCTACCTGACCGGGCGCTTCGGCGTGCGCGTCGCCGGCGACCGGGCCTTCGTCACCGCGCTCCCGAAGCGGCTCCGGACCGGGGATTGGACGGCGCAGGGCCTGGCCATGTACTCCGGCGCGGTGACCTACGGCCAGACGGTGCGGGTCGGGAAGCTCGCCCGCGGTCAGCGCGCGGTGCTGCGCCTGGACCGGGTCGCGGCCACCGTGGCCCGCGTCGCGGTCAACGGCCGCAGCCTCGGGCTGCTCGGCTGGGCGCCGTGGGAGGTCGACATCACCAGGGCGCTGAAGCCCGGGGCCGCCAATCGCGTCGAGATCACCCTGGTCTCGAGCCGGCGCAACCTGCTCGGGCCGCTCCACCACGTCTGGAAGCGCCCGCCCTGGACCGGGCCGACCGAGTTCCGTCCGCGGGAGGACCGCCTGCAGGCCGCCTACAACCTCGTGCCCTACGGGCTGATGGGCGAGGCCTGGGTGGCCCTCGAGGGCTGACGCCGCCGCGGTGGGCGCTCAGGCCCAGCGCTCCGCGGCCTCCCTGGCCAGGCGCGTCCAGACGTGCAGACGGTCGGGGTGGCCGGCCAGGGTCTGGAGTTCGCGCAGGACGATCTGGTGGGGCCGGCCGCGCAGGCGCCGGCAGCCGTCCTGCAGGTCCCGGCGCAGTCCCGCTTCGTCCTTGGCGAAGACCACGTCCGAGGCCTTCTGTCTCCACATGATGCAGTACTGCGGCCCGACCTTCTCGAGGACGGCGTTCAGGTCGGTCCAGGCGCTGCACACGAAGACGCGCAGGTTGGGGATGGAGAGAACCCCGTCGATCTTGCGCGTCAGGTTCTCGCAGCAGCCGTAGGCGACCAGGCCGAAGCGCGCGAAGAGCGGCCGCTGGTAGGCCAGGCAGAACTCCTCCCACATCTCCGGCGACACCTGGTCGAACTCCTGGCTGTTGGCCGCTCCCCAGCAGTTGGCAAAGGAGATGCGCCCGTCGGGACGGGGCGCGCCGATCGGGTCGCTCTCGGTCATCGGGCCGGTGTGGTTGGCGGTGACCAGGCCGGCGGCCTCGACCGCGTCGAGGGCCGCGAGCGCCGCGTCGCGCAGGTGGGCCATGAGGCGATGGACCAACTCCGGCTCCGCGGCCATGTTGAGCATCATGGCTTCAAGGCCCATCAGGTCGGCGGCGTCGGTGCCCAGCGTGGCAGAGAGAGGCGCGCCGCAGACCGCGCGGACCGGCAGGATGTCGCCGAGCAACTCCGACGCCCGCTCCAGCCGCCGGCGGGTCTCGTCGGCGTCGTGGACGAAGCGGGGCATGGCCAGCCGGTCGAAGTCGGCCGCCTCCCGGAGCGGCGGATCGTAGCCCCAGGCGCCGCCCGGGCCGACCGGCCGGTGCTTGCCGGTCTCCAGTCCCCAGAGGTTCCCGGGCCCGGAGCGCAGCGCGGCGGGGACCTCGAATGCCCCGTCGAGCGGCGTGTCGTCGCCGATGTCGTGCTTGACGAGCGCCTGGCGGAAGCCGCGCTCCAGCCGGCGGAGCCACGGATCGGTGCAGCTGAGCTCCGAGTCGGGCAGCAGTTCGTCCCAGGCCGCAACCGGCCGGCACCAGACCGGGGCGCGGTCGGGGCGGCGCAGGGCGTTGACGTCCCGCCAGCGCCGGCGGATGGCGGCCATCCCGGGCGAGGCGGAGATCTCCGCGACCCGGCGGGCGAGGTCCCGGACCAGGTCGCGCTCGGCGGCGCGGATCCCGGTGGCGGCGGCTGCGGCGGGCTGGCTCATGGGCTGTCCTTTGCGAAAGCTTCCTCGTGCTTCGGCCCTTGTCTGCCCACAGTATGCCTCTAGAATGGGGACGCAGTCAATGACCGGGGTGATGATAAGGATGGACTAAACGAAACATGGGCAAGGACAAGCCGGAAGCGCCGACTCACACCGCCGTGCCGCTGGGGCCGGAGGAGTTCCCGGCCTTCGGGGCGCTCCCCGCCGCCGGCGCGGAGGTAGCGAGGTGGCTCGAGGCGGCGCGGGTCCGGCCGGTCTCGGCCTTCGAGTGGCGCTGCACGGAGGACTGGGAGCAGCACCCGCGGCGCGTCCCGGACGCCATGTGGTTCTGCATAGCCTCGGGGACGGGCTGGTGCCGGCTGACGGAGTCCGAGCCGGCGTCCGGCGCGCGGCTCGGGCCCGGCGACATCTTTATTGTCCCGAAGGCCGCCGAGCATCACGTCCGGCCGGACCGCGGGGTGGCCTTCCGGCTCTTCACCGTGCACTTCTTCGCGGAGGCCTTCGGCGCCGCCGACTTGCTGGCCGCGCTCGGTCTGGGCGGGGCTTTCCCGGGGGGCGCCCGGTCGCCCTATGTGGAGAGCTCGCGCCGCGCCGCCCGGGACTTCGCGCGGCGACCGCCGGGTTGGGGGCAGGGCATGGCTGCCGAGATCTGGCGCGTCCTCCTGCACATCGTCAGGGAGCACGGCGACCGGCTGCGGCCACCCGGCGGCGGGCCGCTCGACCGGCTGCGGCCCGTGCTGGAACTGGCCGCCGAGCGCCTGGCCGACCCGGCGCTCTCCGTCGGCGAACTGGCCGCTCGCGCCGGCGTGAGCGAGGTCCACCTGCGCTCGCTCTTCCGCCGCGGGACGGGCCTGGCGCCCATGGCCTGCATCCGGCGGATGCGCGTGGAGCGGGCCTGCCTGCTGCTGCGCACCACCGAGGCGCCGCTCAAGCAGGTGGCCGCCGACTCGGGCTTCGCCGACGGCCCCTTCTTCTTCCGGACCTTCCGGAGGCTGACCGGCCGGACGCCGGCGGACTACCGGCGGGCGGCGGAGGTGTGACGCCGCGCAGTGGGGTCAGCCGCCGGGTTGAAGGTTGAGGGTTGGAGGCGGGAGGCTGCGCAGGACGCCGGATGCGACCAACAGCTCCGGTCCCGACCGCCTTCAACCCTCAACCTTAGTGCGGCACAGCCGTTCCAGGCGGTTTGGCGTGAGCCTGTGCGGACCGCATCCCTCGTGGGCCCGCCCGGCGGATGAGGTTGCACTCGCCGCCGCCGGGCTTATCCTAAACGGAACCGCCGCGCCTGCGGCAGTCCTGTTCGTCAAAGGAGCCGGCCATGTCGCCCACCAGCCCTGACACCATCCGCGACCTCTTCATCCTGCCCGACTTCGACAATTCCCGGATCGAGGCGACCTTCACAGCGCCGCAGGACCTCAAGGCCGGCAACTGGCGTCTCTCGCCGGCCGAAGCCGGCGGAAAGGTGCTGGCCTCGGGGAAGATAGTCCCCGGCGAGCGCCGCATCCGCTTCGAGGCGGCTCTGAAGGGCTTCACCCCCTGGACGGTCGACGCGCCCTTCCTCTACCAGCTGGTGATCGAGCTGACCGTCGGCCGCGAGGCCCGGCGCGTCGTCCAGAGCTTCGGGATGCGCAAGTTCCACGTCGAGGGCCTCGAGCTCTTCATGAACAACCGGCCGCTCTACGTCCGCGGCGTGATCCGCGGGCGCGAGGCCCACGACCACGAGAACCTGGCCGGGCTCTCCGAGACCGAGTTCTACGCCAAGTACATCCGGAACGCCAAGCGCCTGGGCTTCAACTTCGTCCGCTTCCACTCGCGGGTGCCCTCCGACGCCTGGTTCGACGCCGCCGACCGGCTGGGCATCCTCACCCACGTCGAGGTCCGCAAGTACTACGGCAAGTACCAGAAGGAGCGCGAGCTGATGGACCACGACCCGGTGCTGGTCCGCTCCGCCGACTGGCGGGAGATGGTCCTGCGCATCCGGAACCGCGCGTCGCTCATGGTCTACTGCCTGGGCAACGAAATCAACACGCCCGGACGGAACCCCGAGGTGGCCGAGCGCGCCGCCGAACTCCGCAAGCTTGACCCGACGCGCCTCTTCATCGACACCTGCGCCCGCGGCGAGTGCGACCGCGGCAACATCGACTTCGACGTCCAGCACATGGGCTACTTCGCGCCCTTCGGCCGCAACTACGACATGTTCAACACCACCGCCAACTGGGGCATCTTCGGCTCGGTGACCGGCAAGGAGATGATCGTCAAGGCGCCGGAAGCCACCACCCGCCGCGAGGTGCCGCTGTCCTTCCCGGTGGTCGCCCATGAGGTCGGCCACTACGTGGCCCTGCGCGACCTCGACGCCCTCCGGAAGAAGTTCGCCGCCGGCAACAAGGCCGCCGAACCCTGGTGGGTCGGCGAGCTGCTGAAGCTCCGCGCCGAGAAGGGCCTCGACGCCGAGTATCCGAAGCTCATGGAGGCCAGCATCCGCTACCAGTACGTCTGGTACAAGCAGGTCTTCGAGAGCATCCGGAAGAGCCCGATCCTGCGCGGCTTCAACTTCCTGCAGCTGGCCGACACCGAGCGCTACGAGAACGCCAACGGCCTCCTGGACTGCTTCGACGACATCAAGGAGAGCGTCGTCCCCGAGCAGTACCTCAAATTCAACAGCGACGCCGTGCTGGTCGCCGACCTGCCCAAGCGGGCCTTCTTCGAGGGCGACAAGGTCTCCGTGCCGGTCTGGCTCTCGAACTTCTCGGCGACGCTGACCGGCGAGGGGACCTTCACCTGGGAGCTGCGCTCCAAGAGCGGCAAGGCCGTGAAGCTCGGCGGCCGGCTCGAGAAGATCGAGATCCGCTACGGCCTGTCGCGGCTGGCCACCGTCGAGGTCCGGCTGCCCAAGACCGCCAAGCCCGAAGCGCTCGAGCTCGAGGTCAAGCTCGTCCCGCCCTCCGGCGCGGCCATCGCCAACTCCTGGAATCTGTGGCTCTACCCGAACCGGCCTCAGCAGCTCGCCATCCGCAGGGCGACGGTGGCGCTCCGCGACGTGAACCTGGTCAAGCGCTACCCGCAGATCGCGATGGGCGGCGACCTCAAGCGCCCCGAGAAACTGGTCATCACCGACCGATTCTCGGACGAGGTCTTCAGGCACCTGGACAAGGGCGGCGACGTGCTCCTGCTCTGGCGGGTACCTGAGACCCGCGACCGACAGGCGCCGCGCGAGAAGTACTACCTGCCCTCCACCTGGGACCGCTTCAAGGCGGTCATCTGGGACCGCGGCCACAACCTCGGCGGGTTCCTCCGGCCGCACCCGGCCACCAAGGCCTTCCCGACCGACGGCTTCATCGACTTCCAGTTCGCGGGGCTCATCGACGACTGCGACAAGGCGAGTTTGGACGGCTTCCCGGTCGCGGTCGAGCCGGCGGTACAGGGCGTCGACAAGGCGGTGCGCGACCGCTACGACGTATTCACCTTCAAGCTCCGCGAGCTCCAGCCCGACTGGACCATGCGCCGGTTCGCCTACCTCTTCGACCTGCGCGTGGGCAAGGGGCGCCTGATGGTCTCGGCCTTCAACTTCACGGGCCTGGAGCGCGACGTGCCCGAGGCCTGCGCCATGTTCGAGTCCATCGCGGCGTGCGTGACCAGCGCCGCTTGGAAGCCGAAGGCGAAGATCGGCGCCGAGGAACTCAGGAAGTGGCTCGCCGAGAAGGGCAAGGCGCCGCGCATCAAGGAGCGGATGATGACCCAGTACTGGCAGCTCGACGCCGAGCCGCTGGAGAGCGCGCAGTACTGGAAGGACGCGGAGGCGTGGATACGCAAGAAGTAGGAAGGCTGAAGGCGGAAGGATGAAGGACGAGGGCAGGCTGCCGGACCCGGGCGAGACGCTAGACGCGCCGGTTTATGAGTCGCCGAAGCCAAGGCGACGGGTGTATGCTTGTGTGATCGTGTCGATCGCGACATTAGCTGTGCTCGCCGGGGCCGCGGCTCTGGTCTTTTCTCGCAGACACAAGCCATCGGAAGTCCTGGGGACGAGATGCCTTCTCAATGATGCGCGGTTGGCGTGCGAGAACTTCCGACTGGAGCACGGCCAGTATCCATGGCCCAAGCCGCCAGCGGTCACCCGGGCCTTGGCTGCCGACCCGGTCGCCGACGTCGCAATCAGAGGCCAGCAAGTCTACGCGGAGGTTCGGGGACATTCGGGAGCCACGATCAATACAGCTCAGGACTATCTGGGCGACGTTCGCAAGACCTTCCTGAAGAACGGGGCTTTGGTGGATTCCTGGGGTCGTGAGATCAGATTCCGCGTCAACTTCAGTGGTCTTCAGGCGGTCATCTGGTCCTGCGGCCCGAACGGCATCGATGAGACCAACGACGGCGACTCGCCGGATCCGGCCAAGTACCCCAAGGGCTACTACTGGTTCGGGAAGGGCGATACCGGGGACGATATCACGAACCTCTAGGGGCTTTCGGCATTCGGCTTTCGGCGTTCGGAACGACAGCGACAGCGGCAACAGCCAACGCGCAGGCGTTCCGGGCGGCCGTTGTTGTGCCGAAAGCCCTTCGACCTTGCTCAGGGCCGTGACCCTGAGTCTGCCGAAGGGCCTGTCGAACGGCCGAAAGTCGAAAGCCGACCATGGTCGAGAACGAGAACGAGGACGAACCCGGGCGATCCGGCTCCGCGTCTCCGCGTGCCGCCGGGCCCTCCTCAGCCGCTGGCCGCCCCCGGGAAGAACATGGCCTCGGCGAAGCGCTCCTGGAAATCCGGCCGCCCGGAGAGTTCCAGGTACCTGACGCTCCGGGCCAGTTCGGCGGCGCGCTCACGCTGGGCGCGGTCGAGCAGCGCCAGGCGCGCGCCGGCGGCGCTGGTGTTGCCGCCGAAGGCCACGCGCTCGACGGGCACGGCCGGCAGCAGCCCGATGGCCAGGGCGTTGGCCGGGTCGATGTAGCTGCCGAAGGCCCCGGCCAGGAGCACGCGCGCCAGATCCCCGGCCGCCAGGCCAGCCTCGGCCAGCAGCGTCTCGGCCCCGGCCCGGACCGCGGCCTTGGCCAGCTGCAGCTCGCGCAGGTCCCGGCCGGTGAGCGGGATCTCGCGGCCGGCGCCGAGCAGCACCTCGGGGCCGTCCTGGCCCAAGCGCACGCGCCCGGCCAGCGCCGCGGGAGTGCCCGCCGGCAGCTCGCCGGGCTCGAGCAGCCGCCCGGTCTCGTCGGCCAGGCCGGTGCGGACCAGCTCGGCGGCCGCGTCGATCAGGCCGGTGCCGCAGATGCCCAGCGGCGCGGCGCCGTCGATGGTCAGGCAGACCAGGTCGGTCCCGTCGAAGCGGACCTCCTCGACGGCCCCGCTCATGGCCCGGCAGCCGTGCGAGATGCGCGCGCCCTCGAAGGCCGGCCCAGCTGCGGTCGAGCAGGCCGTGGCCTGTCCGCCTGCGACCAGCACCATCTCGCCGTTGGTGCCGATGTCGATGAAGAGCACCGGCCCGGAGGCGTCGTCGGCGCCGTCGAGCAGTCCGGTGGCCAGCAGCCCGGCGACGATGTCCCCGCCGACGTAGCCCGACACCGCCGGCAGGACCGAAAGCCGCGCGCCCGGGGCCGCCGTGATCAGCACCTCGGCGGCCGGCACCGAGCGGGCCGCGGCGAAGGCCGGCGCGAAGGGGCTCATGGCGATGTGCTCGGGAGTCACGCCCAGCAGCAGGTGCTGCATGACGGTGTTCCCGGCCACCACCAGGTCGTGGACGTCGGCCGAGCGGCAGCCCGCGGACCTCAGGCACTCGGCCAGGATCTCGTCCAGGCAGCCGGCGGCCAGGCGCTGGAGGTCCCTGAGCCCGCCGGGCGAGCCCGCGGCGTGCTCGGCGCGGCTGATCACGTCGGCGCCGTATTCGCGCTGCGGGTTGGTGCGGCTGGCCACGCCCAGCCGCCGCCCGGAGGCCAGGTCCCAGAGCTCGCCGACGGCCGTGGTCGTGCCGAGGTCGAAGGCCGCCCCCAGCACCCGCGGCGCGCGCGAGGCCGGGGCGACCGAGATCAGCCGGCCGCAGCCGCCCGACCAGGCCCGCCGGGCGACCACCGCCGTCCGGCCGCCCTCGGCCCGGAGCGCCCGGGGCAGGTCGCGCAGGAAGCCGAGCTCGGGGGCCAGCCCGGCGAGCCCGGCGCCGCCGGCGGCCAGCAGGCGCTCCAGGTCGGCGCGCTGGTCCTCGAGCGAGGGCACCCCGGCCTCCACAACGGTTCCGAAGACCAGCGGGTCGAGGCTCCGGCTCTCGGCCGCGCCGGCGGCCACGATGCGCTCGCCCCGCACCCGCGCGGCGGCCGGCACCTCCACGGTCAGGTCGGCGGTCACCCGCACCTGGCAGGCCAGCCGCCAGCCGGCGGCGATCTTCCCCGCGTCGAAGGCCTGCCGGCACGCCTCGCTGGGCGCAAGGTCCCCGGCGACGATCCGCACGGTGCACTTGGTGCAGCCGCCGCGGCCGCCGCAGGGCGTGTCCACGATGACCCCGGCGCGCTCCACGGCGGAGATCAGCGAGTCGCCGGAGGCGACCTGGATGGAGAAGCCATCGGGTTCGATTCTGACGGTGGGCATGATGGGGCATTCTCGCGCGGGGCGGAGCGCATTCAAGTTGAAGAGCGCGGCCCCGGGATGGGGGGCAGCCTCGTGGTCAGCGGCCGCCCAGGTCCCTTCCCGCCATGGCGATGGCCGCCAGGAGCGCCCGGGCCTTGTTCATGGTCTCCTGGAACTCCGCGGCCGGCTCCGAGTCGTAGACCACCCCGCCGCCGGCCTGGACGTGGGCCTGGCCGTCCTTGATGACCATGGTGCGGATGGCGATGCAGGTGTCCATGTTGCCGCGGAAGTCGAGGTAGCCGACCGCGCCGGCGTAGATTGAGCGCTTGACCGGCTCCACCTCGTTGATGATCTCCATGGCCCGGACCTTGGGCGCGCCCGAGACCGTCCCGGCGGGCAGGCCCGCGCGGAGCGCGTCGAAGGCGGTCAGGCCCTCCCTGAGGCGCCCCGACACGTTGCTGACGATGTGCATGACGTGCGAGTAGTGCTCCACGGTCATGACGTCGTCGAGCCGGACGGAGCCGTAGGCCGCCACGCGGCCCACGTCGTTGCGGCCGAGGTCGAGCAGCATGGCGTGCTCGGCGCGCTCCTTGGGGTCGGCCAGCAGCTCCGCGGCGAGCGCCGCGTCCTCGTCGGGGTCCTTGCCGCGCCGGCGCGTCCCCGCGATCGGCCGGATGGTGATCAGGCCGTCCTCGACCCGGACCATGACCTCCGGCGACGAGCCGACCACGTCCAGGCCGTCGAGCTTCAGATAGAACATGTAGGGCGAGGGGTTGACCGCGCGGAGCACCCGGTAGACGTCGAAGGGCGCCGCCGGGCACCGGGCGGTCAGGCGCTGGCTGGGCACCACCTGGACGATGTCGCCGGCGCGGATGTACTCCTTGCAGCGCTCCACGACCTTCTCGTACTCCGGCTGGGTGAAGTTCGAGGTAAACTTCACGCCCTCCGGCGGCACGGCCCCGAGCTCCTGGAGCGGCTCGGCCGGGGTGCGCTCCAGCCGCGCGGCCAGCGCCCCGAGCCGGCCGACCGCCTCGGCGTAGAGCTGCGAGGGGTTCCGGGCGCCGGCGGTGCGCACGTGGGTGATGAGCTTGACCGTCTTGCGGGCGTTGTCGAAGGCCACCACCGTCGGGCAGAAGAGGAAGTACAGGTCGCTCACGCCGAGCTGGTCGGCCGGCGCCGGCGGGAGCTTCTCAACCAGGCGGACGGCGTCGTAGGCGACGTAGCCGACCGCGCCGCCGGCGAAGCGGGGCATGCCGGCCAGTGGGGCGGCCCGGAAGCGCCCGAGCTCCTTCTCGAGCTCGGCCAGCGGGTCGACCTTCTCGCGACGCTCGACCGAGCCGTCGGCGCGGGTGAGCTCGACGGAATCGAGCGTCGAACGGAAGACCAGCTCCGGCTCGGCGCCCAGGAAGCTGTAGCGACCGGTCTTCTCGCCGCCTTCCACGCTCTCCAGCAGGAAGGCGTGCCGGGAGACGTCCGCCCAGCGGCGGAAGGCGCTCACCGGGGTCAGGGCGTCGGCCAGGAACTCCCGGCAGACCGGGACGTAGTCGAACTTCCCGGCCAGGGCCGCGAAGTCCTTCATGGTCGGGGTTATCATGCCACCGTCCTCTGCGCCCGCGCGGCGCGCGGCTTCACCTGCCGGCCAGGAACTCGCGGATCATGGCCGCCTCCGCACTCGGTTCGGTGCCGGACAGGCCGATGATCTTGCGCTCGCGGACGGCGTTGGCCGCCGAGTCCGAGGCGTGGGCGCCGTTGCGCATCAGGTCCGAGCCGTAGTCCGAGCGGACCGTCCCGCCGGCGGCCTCCTTGGGGTTGGTGGGCCCGAGCCGCTCGCGGATCTTGTTGACCGCGTCGACGCCGCGGTAGAGCAGCGCCAGGCAGGTCGAGCGCCCCGGGGCCTTCCTGGCCGGCGCGGAGACCTCCTTGTAGGGATCGCGGCCGGTCATGAACGACACGATCTGGTTGAACTCCCACTCGGCGTTCTTGTCCTTGAGCGGCTCGGCCATGGCGGCGATGTCCGCGTCGGTGACCTCGAACTGGAAGGCGCCCTTCAGCCCCTCGCGGAGCTTGCGCTCCACCAGGAACTTCAGGCGGTTGACGAAGATCTGGCGCAGCGGCCCGTAGAACTCGTTGGCCTGGTCGAGCGACATGTGCACCAGCCTGGCCCCGACCATGTACAGCCCGGTGCGGCTGAACATGTCGATGATGTTGCCGGGCCGCGAGGAGCGCTTGGCGAAGAGGTCGGGCTTGAGCATCACCAGGGTGGTCTCCGCCTCCGGCGGCAGCTTGACGGCGTGCTCGACCACTCCGCCGCAGCTCTCGGCCCGCTCGGCCAGCAGCGCCAGCACCGCCCGCTCGGTGGCGGCGTCGGCGGCGCCGAGCACCGCCGGCTCGAAGTACTGGACCTTGCCGTCGACCACCACCATGTCGCCGTAGGTCCCGCGGATGTTGTCGCCGCGGAGCTTGAGCTCCAGCGGGCCGAGCACGTTGTGCAGCTTGGCGAAGGCGTTCTCCCCGCGGAAGAAGAGGGCCAACGTCCGGTTGGAGATGCCCATGCGGTTGGCCGGGCGGAGGTTCTCGTCGAGGTATTTCTCGAGGGGAGCCTTCATGGCCGGATCCAGGCTGCTTGCGCCCACCACCTTGAGGTAGGCGTCGACAAAGGCGTCGTCGGGCGCGTAGATTCGCGCGCCGGCCAGCTCCAGCTCGCCCCAGGCGAGCAGCCGGCCGATGATGCCGCCGGTGCGGCTCTTGAGCAGGCTGTAGGGGGTGATCAGGGTGTGGGCTATCTCTATGGCCATGGCGGTCTGTCTCCGGGATCCGGGCCCAAGCATATCCGCCGGGGAGGAGCGTGCAAGGTCATGCCGGATTGAACCATCCCCACTTCCTGAAGAGGGTTGTACGAGGAGGGGCCGGCGCACGGGGCGGGCCGGTCTCTACCGCTTGGAGGGCATCCTGCCCTCCAAGCTGCGACGAAGCTGCCCTGCCGCCATCCCTGGCTCCGGGCATCTTCGACGCCGAGCCCGGCCCACCCCGTACACCGGACCCACGATGGCCGGACGACGGAGGTCCAGTGCGGGGGGCAGTCCGGGGCGGCGTTGGAAAACGCCGAAGGCAGGAGGCCGAAGGCGTTTTCCCACGCAGCGAGCGGGCAGGGATGCCCGCGAGCGGTAGCTCCGGGCTGCCCCCTGCGCTGGACCGGGGATCCCTCTCAACGCCACTGAAACTTGGGATGACTCACCATGCCGGAGCGGGATCGAAAGCGCTGTGCATAGGGCGTGGCGGTTTCCCGGCGACCGATCGGCTATGCTTGCATTGTGCTGGGCCGGCGCTACCATCCGGCCCGGGGAGATACGGCAATGGCTTCAGGCTTGAACGTCTATCTTTCGCCCCAGCCCGGTGGTCGCCGTCTGGAGGGTCTTGGCGAGCAGCTCCAGCACGGCCTTGTCCTGGTCCAGGGCCATCTTCATGACCTTCACCCCGGCCTCGGTCTTGACGTTCTCGGTGGCCTGCGCCGTGCTGTAGGCCGCCGCTGCGCTGATGGGATCCATCCGGGCACCCTCCTTGCGGGAAGAGCGACTCCCGACCATTGTCATCGGTCGTCTTCCCGGGAGGCATGAGGCGTAAAATGCCGGAAATCCCGCAGAACCTGCCCTCCGCGCCCGGACCGGCCTTCAGCCTGCCCGAAGGCGCCCTGCCCGCGGGCCTTAAGGCCGGCGACAGCCTGTCCGCCCGGGTGCTGGCCCAGGTGGCGGCCGGGCGCTTCGCCTTGTCCATCGGCGGGCGGGAGGTCCTGGCGGACTCCGCCGCGGCGCTCTCTCCCGGCGACCAGCTCCGCCTGGTCGTCCGCCAGGCTGGCAGCCGGGTGCTCATGGACCTGATCCCCATGGTCCGGGAGGACGCTTCGGGAGCAGCGGCGCCGGCCTCCGGCCAGGGAGCGGCGCCGCGCGGGCTGCAGGAGGGCCTGCAGAGCTTCCTCGGCGGCCGAGCCGCCGCCGGCGAGCTGCTGGCCGAAGCCTCCCGGCTGCTGGCCGCAGGCGGGACGGACGACCTGGCCGCCCGCGCCGGCGCCCTGGCCGCCGGGCCTGCCGCCGCCGCGGCGGGGGCCGAACCCAGCGCGGGCCTGGCCGGGGCCGTCGCGGCGCTGCCCGCGCAGGTCGGCGAGCTCCTGGCGGCGGTCGAGGCCCGCATGGCCGAGGCCGTCCGGGCGCTGCCCCAGGCCGCGGCCCTCGACGCGCTCGCCAACCTGCTGGCCTCCCTGCCCGCCGCCGAGCGGGGCTCGCCCGGAGGCGCCCCCGACCCCCGGCAGCTCGCCGGGCTGCTCGACCGGCTGCTGGCGGACCTCCGCGCGCAGGGGGGGCCGGACGCTCCGGCCGCCGGGCTGGCGCCCGGACTCCGCGCGGAGCTCGGGGCGCTCGGCCCCCGGGAGCTCGCCGACCTCCGGCTGCTGGCCGCCGAGCGCGAGCGCGCGGCGCTGGCCGCCTCGCCCCAGGTGGCGGCGCTCGCCGGCGCGCACCGGGCACTGACCGCCGCCCAGGATCGCCTCGACGCCGCGCGGCTCTGGAGCCTCTCGGCCTCGGGCCCCGGCGGGGCCTTCTCCTACGTCGAACTGCCCGGGGCCGGCGGACCGGACGGCGGCACCGCCGCGCTGCGGGTGCTGGTGCGCAGAAGCGGCGATGGCACCGGCTCCGGCGCCGGATCGCCCGGCCGCGGCCGGGGCTCGGTCCGCGCGGTGCTCGACCTGGACCTGTCCGCGCTGGGCGAGGTCCGGTCGGAGCTGGCGCTCTCCGGGCGCAGCCTGGCGGTGAAGCTGGAGCTCCCTGACCGCGAGCGCGGCGACCACGTGGCCGCCAGCCTGGGCGAGCTGGAAGACCGGCTGACGGCGCACGGTTTCGAGGCCAGCGTCAGCTCCACGGTCACCGCCGGCCGCCGGAGGCGCGGGGGCGCGTCGGATCTTCCCGAGGCCGAAGGGGCCGCCGGGGGCGGAGGGCTGGACCTGTGGGCGTGAGCAGGGTTGCGGGTCGCGGGTTGCGAATTACGGACCGTGGTCGGCACGACCAGCTGATCCGGCCACCCGCAACCCACAACCCGCAACCCGCAACCGTCTTCGGAGGCGCCGCCTGACATGGCCGCGATCAACTTCGCCGGCCTCCCCCCGCCGCTCCGCCGGCGGCGAAGGGTTCCGCGCCAGGTGGCCGTGGCCCTCGGCTACGACCCGACGGCCGGCCGCGGCGCCCCGGAGGTGCTGGCCAGCGGCGTGGGACTGATGGCCGGGCGGATCCTCGAGCGGGCCCGGGCCAGCGGCGTGCCGGTACACGAGGACGCGGACCTGGCCGAGGTGCTTGGCAGCCTGCCGGTCGGGGCGGACATACCGCCCGAGCTCTACGAGGCCGTCGCCGAGGTGCTGGCCTTCATCTACCGGATGAACGGGAGCTATGTCCCCGGCCGCCGCTAGAGTCCATCCGGCCGGGCCTGGCGTGGCCTCGTCGGTATCGGTATCGCTATCGCCATCGGTATCGAAGCGCCGGCAAGGTCGTGGTTCCCTTTCGGGAAGAACCGGTCTCTTCGTCCGCCACGGCGGGCGAGCTCCGATTGCGATACCGATATCGATAGCGATGCCGAGAAGCGGAGGCCTGGGTTATGTCTGATGACGAGAGACGACCGCTAGCGCTCAGTCGACGGCTGCCCGCCAAGGCCCTCCGCGGCGCCCGGCTGGCGCTGGGCGCGGCGCTGGACCTCTTCTGGCCGCCGGTCTGCCCGGGCTGCGGCGCGGGGCGCGAGCCGGGCGAGCCCGGACTGCTCTGCGAGGGCTGCCGGACGGAGCTGCCCCTGATCGGCGGGCCGGCCTGCCGGCGCTGCGGGGTGCCGCTCGGGCCGTTCGAGAGCGACCACGACGGACGCTGGTGCGCCGACTGCGGGCGGATGAACCTGGTCTTCACACGGGCGGCCACGGCCGGAGTCCACGAGGGCCCGCTGGCCGAGGTCATCAAGGCCTGGAAGTACGCGCCGCGGGGCAGCCGCGCGTATCTCGGCCGGTACCTGGCGGACCTGGTCGCCGAGCGCCTGGCCGCGCCGGACTGTCCGGTCCGGGCCGGCGAGTGCGACGTCATCGTGCCGGCCCCGTCGCACCCCGCGCGCGTGCGCGAGCGCGGCTTCGACCACACCCTGGAGCTGGCGCGGCACCTCGGCCGGCGGCTGGGGCTTCCCGTGGAGAGGGGCAGCCTGGTCAAGCTCCGGGCCACACCCCGGCAGGCGGGGCTGTCCCGCGCCGAGCGCCTCGAGAACCTCGCCGGGGCCTTCGCGGTCCGGCGCCCGGAGCGGCTCGCCGGGCGGCGGGTGCTGCTGGTCGACGACGTGATCACCACCGCGGCCACGACCGAGGAGTGCGCCCGGGCCCTCAAGGCCGCCGGGGTGCGCGAGGTCTGGGCCGCGGCGGTAGCCCGGGCGACGGCGGGAAGGGTGGTTCGTGGGAAGGGGGCACTCTGATGCGCGCCGTCTGGTCGCTGCTGCTGGCCGTTCTGCCAGTTGCTTTCCTGGCCGGCTGCGGGCAGGACGCCGGGGCTCCGAAGCCCGGCGCCCCGAAGAAGCTCACCCTCTGGCACATCCAGACCAAGAGCCCGATGAAGGACGTGGTCGCCGCGGCGGTCCGGCGCTTCGAGGCGGCGCATCCGGGCGTCACGGTCGAGGTCCTGGCCTTCGAGAACGACGCCTTCAAGAGCAAGCTGGCCACCGCCCTGGCCGCAGGCTCCGGGCCCGACGCCTTCCACACCTGGGGCGGCGGGACTCTGGCCGCCGCGGCGCGCGCCGGGCACGTCCTCGACCTCTCCGGCCGGGTTCCGGCCGACCGGCTCGGGCAGTACGCCCCGAGGGCGCTGGACATCTGCCGGGCCGACGGGAAGTTGCTCGCCCTGCCGGCGGACATCGCCGTGGTGGTCTTCTGGTACAACCGCGAGGTCTTCGAGAAGCACGGCCTTAAGCCGCCGGCCACCTGGCAGGAGTTCCTGGCGGCCTGCGACAAGCTCAAGGCCGCCGGGGTCACGCCCATCGCGCTCGGCAACTCCGACTCCTGGCCGGGGGCGTTCTACTTCGCCTACCTGGCCACGCGGCTCGGCGGCAAGGAGCCCTTCGCCGACGCTCTCGCGCGCCGGGGCCAGGCCGGCTTCGAGCACGAGGCCTTCGTCTCGGCCGGCCGGATGTCCGCCGAGCTCGCCGGCCGCGGGGCCTTCTCGGAGGGCTTCAGCGGCATGGACTACACCCGCGCCCGGGGGCTCTTCTTCCAGGGCCGGGCGGCGATGATGCTGATGGGCACCTACCTCCTGGGCAACCTCCGGGACGAGGCCCCGGCCGGCTTCGCCGAGAAGCTCGGCTGCTTCGCCTTCCCGGCGGTCGAGGGCGGCAAGGGCGACGCCTCCCTGGTCCTGGGCGGCGTCAACGCCGGCTACGCGGTCTCTTCCCGGTGCTCCCACACCGGTGAGGCGGCTGCTCTCATCATGGAGCTGACCTCGGTCGCCACCGGCCGGGAGTGGGCCGCGACGCGGCGCATCCCGGCGCTCGACCCCAAGCTGCTCGAGGGCGCCCTGGCCTCCGAGACCTGCCCGGCCGCCGAGATCCTCGCCCGCGCGCGGGACATCCAGCTCTACTACGACCAGGCCCTGCCCCCCGAGCTCGCCCAGGAGCACAAGAGCACGGCCCAGGCGCTGCTGGGCGGCTCCAAGACTCCCGAAGAGGCTGCCCGGCTCATGGAGCAGAAGGCCCGGGCCATCGCGGAGCGAGAGAAGAAGTGATTGTCGGCGCCCGGCGCGAGGCCCGCGCGGCTTGGCTCTTCCTGGCGCCGGCGCTGGCCGTCTACATCTGCTTCGCGCTCCTGCCGATCCTCGAGGCCGCGGGGCTGAGCCTCTTCTCCTGGAACCAGGGCCAGGCCCGGCCGGCGTGGCTGGGGCTCGGGAACTACGCCGAGGCCTTCGCTGACGGCATCTTCTGGAAGGCCGTGCTCAATAACCTGCTTCTGGCCGCGCTCTCCGTCGTGGTGCAGCTGCCCATCGCGCTGGCGCTGGCCGCGATGCTGGCCGGGCCGCTCCGCGGGCGGTGGCTCTTCCGGACCGCCTACTTCGCGCCGATGGTGTTGCCCACCGTGGTCATCGCCTTCTTCTGGCGCTACTTCCTGCTCGACCCGGCCGACGGCCTGGCCAACGCGACGCTCCGCGCCGTCGGCGCGAGCGGCGCCGACTGGCTGGGCGACCCGCGCCTTGCCTTCGGGGCGGTCTTCAGCGCCGTCTCCTGGAAGTACGTCGGCTTCCACATGGTGATCCTGCTCGCCGGCGTACTGGCCATCCCCAAGGGGCTCTACGAGGCCGCCGAGCTCGACGGCGCCGGCGCCTGGGGCCGCTTCCGGCACGTGACCCTCCCGGGGGTCGCGCCGGTGCTGGGAGTGAGCGCGCTCCTGGCGGTGATCGGCTCGCTCAAGTACTTCGACCTGGTCTACGTGATGACCGCCGGCGGGCCCGACCACGCCACCGAGCTCGGCGCCACCTGGATCTACTCGGTGGGCGTCGCCCAGCACCGGGTGGGCTACAGCTGCGCGCTCGCCGTGGTGCTGCTGGCCGTCTCGCTCATCGTCGCCTGGCTGGTCATGAAGTTCCGCAGGGGCGCGCAGCCGACCGGAGGCGCGGCGTGAGGCTCCGCGCGTCCTCGGCCGCCAAGTACCTGGTGCTGGGCGCCGGACTGGCGGTCGCTGCCTATCCGCTCTTCTGGATGGTCTCGACCGGCGTCAAGGGCCCCGAGCAGGCCGGCGACTGGTGGGGCCTGCCCCACGGCATCAACCTGGACAACTTTCGGCGGGTCTGGAGCCAGGGCGACTTCCTGACCTGGTTCTGGAACAGCGCGTGGATCACCGCGGCCTCCATGCTCCTGACCGTGGCGCTGGCCGCGCCGGCGGCCTGGGCGCTCTCCGGCATCAGCTTCGCCGGGCGCGGCGCGGTCTTCATGCTCTTCGCCGCCGGGATGATGGTGCCGGTGCACGTCACGCTCATCCCGCTCTTGAAGCTCTTCCAGGCCACCGGTCTCTACGATACTCGCACCGGGCTGGTTGCCGTCTACGTGGCGACCTCGCTGCCGGTGGCGGTTGTGCTGCTGGCCGCCTTTTTCCGGGAGGTCCCCAAGGAGCTCCGCGAGGCCGCGGCGCTCGACGGGTGCGGCCCGTGGCGGACCTTCCGGAGCGTGGGGCTGCCGCTGGCCCGGCCGGCGCTCGTGGGCGTCGCCATGATCACGCTGGTCAACATATGGAACGAGTTCGCCCTGGCGCTGGTGCTGCTCCAGAGCCCCAGGCACTACACCCTGCCGCTCGGCGTCCAGAACCTGCGCGGGGAGTTCGGGTCGGACACCCCGCTGCTCGCCGCGGCGCTGGCCCTGGCCGTGCTGCCGCCGCTCGCCGTCTACGCGGTGGCCCAGCGGCAGCTGATCAGCGGATTGACCGGCGGAGCGGTGAAGGGGTAGGACTCACGACGAACCGCAGAATGCCGAATGTCGAAGTCGGAATTGCGAAGGACGAGGAGAAGGCCCGCACCGCACTTCTACATTCGTAATTCGACATTCTGCAATCTGCGGTTTCGCCGGCGATCCGCTGCTTCGGCGAGCCCTGGACCGTAATGGAACACCCCAGCCCGCCCTGGCTCAGCCGCCCGGCCCCACCGCCCGCCCGCTCTGCCCGTCAAATACGTGCCAGTGCTCCGGCGGCGCGGACAGCCAGGCGATCTCCCCGACCCGCACCGTCCGGTGGGCCTCGACCGTGACGGTCAGGTGCTGGCGGGGCGTGGCCAGCCGGACGATGGTCCCGCTGCCCAGCGGCTCGACCACCTCCACCTTGGCCTCCAGGCCGCTCTCGGCAGCGGCACCGGCCGGCGACGCGGCCATGGCCAGCCGCTCCGGCCTGATGCCCAGCTCGATGGGGCAGCCCTCCCGGCCGGCCAACGCCTGTGCCGCGCCGTCCGGCAGGCGGATCCAGGCGTGGCCGTCGCTGAAGAAGGCGCCGCCGTCGCGCCGGGCGAAGGTCCCGGCCAGGAAGTTCATCGGCGGCGCGCCCAGGAAGCCGGCCACGAAGCGGTTGGCCGGGCGGTCGTAGAGCTCGAGCGGCTCGCCGAGCTGCTGGATGACCCCGTCGCGGAGCACGGCGATGCGCCCGCCCAGGGTCATGGCCTCGACCTGGTCGTGGGTCACGTAGATGGTGGTGGTGCCCAGCCGCCCGTGGAGCTTCTTGATCTCGGCGCGCAGCTCGGCGCGCAGCCCGGCGTCCAGGTTGGAGAGCGGCTCGTCGAAGAGGAAGACCGCGGGCTTCCGGACGATGGCCCGGCCGAGGGCCACGCGCTGGCGCTGGCCGCCGGAGAGCTCCCGGGGCCGCCGGTCGAGCAGGCCCTCCAGGCCCAGGGTCCGGGCGGCCTCGGCCACCCGCGAGCCGATCTCGGCCGCGGGGAGCCCGCGCATCCTCAGCCCGAAGGACAGGTTCCCGGCGACGGTCATGTGCGGGTAGAGGGCGTAGTCCTGGAAGACCATGGCCACGTCGCGGTCCCGCGGGGCGACGTCGTTCACGACCCGGCCGCCGATGCGGACCGTCCCGGCGGTGACCTCCTCGAGCCCGGCGACGGTGCGCAGCAGCGTGGACTTGCCGCAGCCCGACGGCCCGACCAGCACCATGAACTCGCCGTCGCGGACGGCCAGCGACGCGTCGCGGACCGCGGTCACGCCCCCCGGGTAGACCTTGGTGACGCCCTCAAGTGCGACTTCCGCCAAGGCGGGCCCTCCTGCGCTCCGGAACCGCCGCCGATTCTGCCCGCGGCCGCGGGCATTGCAAGTGGGCTCGCGGCCGCCCACGGTTGTTCCAGCAAACCCCGGGCGCTCCGATTGCGCAGGCCCGGTTTCAACGCAGAGGTCGCAGAGAAGCTCGCAGAGGGACGCAGAGGATGGCAAGGGAGCTGGTTGTGCACCTTTCCTGCGCACAAAGAAACACGCACACACCTCTGCGAACTCTGCGGCCCTCTGCGACCTCCGCGTTGAAAACACCCGCTGGATCGACGGAAGATGAATGGTTTCGGGCATGGCCCTGTGGACCGCCCGGACCTGGCGATTTCCGGATGTCCGGCTAGACTTCCAGGAGCCCGGCGGTTATAGCCGGCAGGAGGTCCCCGCCATGCGCAGCCTGGCAATGATCCTGACGTTCGCCTTCTTCACCCTGTGCTCCGCCGCTGCCGCCGAGAAGCCCGTCCCCGGGCCGCTCAGCGGCCCGTACGCCGTCGCGCTCGCCGCCGACGGCGCCACGATCTGCTGGCAGACCGAGAAGAAGGCCGTCGGCCTGGCGGTCGTCAAGGCGGAGGGGGCGGCCGAGGCGAAGACCTTCACGGAGCCCAAGGCCGTGGAGTTCCACGCGCTGAAGGTCACCGGGCTCGCCGCCGGGACCGAACACCAGGTCGAGGTGTTCTCCGGAGCGGCCGGCGGGCCGGCGCTCGGCACCCTGCGCTTCCGGACCGCCCCCCAGGCCGGCGCCAAGGATGGGGCGGACTTCGCCTTCTTCGCCTACGGCGACACCCGCACCCGGAAGGATGCCCACGAGCAGGTGATCAAGGCGCTGGTCGCCGAGGTCGAACGGCTCAAACAGCACACCTTCGTGCTGCACACCGGGGACTTCGCCCAGGGCGGCTCGGACGAGGAGGCCACCGCCGAGCAGTTCTTCCGGCCGGCGGCGCCGCTGCTGGCCCGGCTGCCGCTGGTGCCGGTGCGCGGCAATCACGAGGGCGGCACCGATCTCTTCCCGAAGTACTTCCCGATTCCCGATCGGCCGGAGGCCTCCGGGCATGCCGACGACCTGTGCTTCGACTACGGCTCGGTGCGGATCCTGGCCCTGGACCAGTACACCCGGCCCAAGTCCGAGGACGGGCGCATGAAGTGGCTGGCGGAGAAGCTCGCCGAGGCCAAGGACCGCTGGCGCTTCGTGACCTTCCACGAGCCCATGTACTCGACCGGCAGCCACGGCGGCAACGTCGGCTTCCGCAAGGAGGTCGAGTCGGTCCTGATCGCCGGGAAGGTCCACGCGGTCTTCGTCGGCCACGACCACAACTATGAGCGCACCAAGCCCATCAACGGCATCACCCACCTGACCATCGGAGGCGGCGGGGCTCCGCTGCGCGGCAAGGGCTTCGACGTCGGAGCGGACTGGTCGGTGAAGTTCGCCGCCACCGTCCACTTCCTGACCGTGGCGGTCTCCCCCGACAAGCTGAGCTTCAAGGTGTTCGGGCCGTCCGCCAAGGGCGACGAGTTCGAGGCCTTCGATGCATTCGAGATACCCAAGGACTGCGCCTGGCCGGGGGCCCGGCCGGGGCCCAGGCCCGAGCCGAAGCCTGCCGAGCCGCCGGCCATCAAACCGGCGGCGTGACCTCAGGCTGTCGCGAAAACAGAAGGCCGGCCGGCCTCTCCCGGGGTCTACTCGATCACCGCCTCAACGGCCGGCGCCGGCTTCTCCTCGGACTTCCTGACCGCCGCCGTGCCGGCCCAGTCCTCGGGCTTGCCGCCGGGGATGGGCTTGAGGTCGTCGAGGATCAGGGCGCAGCGCTCGCGGACCTCGGGGTCGGAGCTGGACGCGGCGGTCTCCTCCAGAATCTTGCGGGCGGCCAGGCCAAGGGCCATCAGGTCCTGACTGGCCTTGGCCCGGGCGGCGTACTCCGCCGAGCCCAGTGCGGCGATGTGCCGGGTTGCGGCGGCGCGCTGGTCGGGGCTCAGCTCCGGCGGCCTGTCGAAGTCCCGGACGCTCTTGACCAGCTTGCGGATGTCGCCGAGCAGGTCGGCGGCGGGGGCCTGGACCGGCAGGAAGCCGGTGGAGAAGTGTGGCGGCTTCTCGCCCGCCGCGGGCTTGGCGGTCGCGTCGGGCATGAGCACGAGCAGCCAGGTCTCGCCGGCGGCCGGCGCGGCGCGCTTGATCATGTCCTCCTGGTTGAAATTGAAGCCGGCGGCGGCGCCCTTCTTCTTGGCTTCCTCGCGGGCCTCCTGGATCATGGCCATGCGCGCGGCGTTGATGTCGAAGTGCCGGCAGAGCACCGTGCACTCCTTGAGCGCGGCGTCGCCGCGCAGGACCTCCAGCACCTCGCAGCGCAGGCGCAGGACGCTGTTGAGCTGGCCGCCCCACCACATGCCGGCGCGCATCATGGCCTCGTTGCCGGCCTGGTCCTGGGCGGGCGGGTCCTCGTCGGTTTTGACCTCGCCCGCTGCGGCGACCTTGACCAGCAGGACGGTCCCGCAGCGCGCCGCGCCGGCGGTCAGGAACGGCTTCATCTGCGGCTGCAGGGCCAGTGGCGTCTTGGGCTTGGGCTTTTCGGCGGGCGCCTCGGCCGGCTTCTCCGGCGCGGCGGCCTCGCCCGCGAGGGCCGGCGCCGCCACGAATGCCGCGCCGCACAGGGCGGCCAGAAACGACAGCCTGGGCATCGGAAGAGTCCTCCGGTCCGGCCGGATTCTAACCGCGCAGCAGTCGGCCGGTAGCGGAGAAAAACCGTCGGGCGCCGGTGCGCCCGCGCGGCAACGCCTTCAGGGATTCGCCCGGCCCGGATCGCCGCCCATCTCGCGGACGCGGTCCTCGACCTTCTTCCGGAAGCCGGCATCCACCCGGCCGCCGAGTTCCTCGATGGCCTTGATCTCCTTCCAGGAGCGGAAGAACTGGTCGAGGGCGAAGTAGGTGATGGCCAGGTCGCGGCGGATGCCCAGGTCGCGGTTCTGCAGGTCGCGGGCCTTCTCCAGCGAGGGCGCGGCATCCTCCCAGTTGCCCTGGCGCATGCGGATCCGGCCGATGGCCAGGTGGGCGGCCCACAGGCGGTCGTCCCGGTCGGGTGTCTTGGCCGCGGTCCGGTCGGTGGCCAGCGCGTGCAGGAACTCGTCGACGGCCTGCTTCTCCAGGGCCTTGGCCGCGTCGATGGCCTCGGTCATCCGCTTCTTGTCCTCGGCCGCGGCGTCGCGCTCCCCGGCGGCCAGCTTGGCATTCAGCGAGGCCTGGTACTCGGCGGCGGCGGAGCGCTTGTCGGCGGCCATCTCGGTGTAGACCCCGCCCTTGTTGAGGTAGGACTCGGTGAAGTTGGGGTCCATGCTCTTGGCCACGTCGAAGAACCGCAGGGCCCGGTCGTACTGCTTGAGGCCCAGCATGGCCAGCCCCAGGTTCGAGTGGTACATGGCCACGCGGCCGTCGATCTTGATGGCCTCCATGAAGTGGTTGGCGGCCGTCACGTAGTCGCCGCCGCCCAGGTACATCTGGCCCTTGTCGTTCTCGACCTTGGCCCGGACCTTCTTGAGCGTCTGGTCGTCGGGCGGGGCGACCTTGGGGGCCTTCTGCTTGACCTCCTCGTACCACCACTTGTGCCAGCGCTCGTGGTTGAGCTGCTTGTCTTCGGCGGTGAAGTCCTTGTCGGTCAGCGCGGTGAGCGACCCGGCGGCCCAGATCGGCACCCAGGTGTAGTCGTCCTTGAGCGCCTCGATCAGCAGCGGGATCGACTCCTTGGCGTGGGCCGGCCAGCGCTTGAGGTTCTCCGCGGCGGTGGCGCGCTCGGCCTGGTTGGGGCTCTTGATGTCCCGGATGGCCCGCCGGTAGGCGGCCTCGTCGGCCGAGTTCTTGGGATTGCACCCGGCGGCGGCCAGGGCGGCCAGGACCAGCAGGGGCAGACAGATGCGCAGGCGGGGCTTCATGCGGTATTCTCCTGATGAGGCGGCCACATTATACCGACGCCAGGGAGGGCCGCAAAGTTAGAGCGAACATTCAGCGCGTAACCCGCGGCATCCATCAGGCAGGAGCCCAACATCCGGAGAGCAAGCCGGAGCCGTCCGCCCTTCCGGTGCTCCGCCTTGTCGCTGCATGTCGGATGTCAAGAGTGCGTCCGTAGACCTGGGTGGGGCGCGCCGGGGGCGGCAGGGCGCCGGCCGAGGCGCGAGGAGGAGCAAGTGTCCAAAGCGACACGGCGACGACGAGCAACGAAGGCCCGCGCCCTGCCGCCCCCGGCCCGGAGGGTTGGGGCGGCGCCCGGCCGTTCGCGGCGTTGCGGCTCCCCGACGGCTCTCCGCCGAGCCGACTTCGTCGCCGCGCCTTGCGCCCGGTCGGGCGGCGTTCCCAACGTGCCCCGCCCAGGTTTACGGACGCACTCTAGGTCCGCTCCACCAGCCGCCCCCGGGCCAGCAGCTCCAGGGCTGCCTCCTCGAAGGGCCGGTCGCTGGCCGCGCAGACCAGGCGCATCCGGTGGCGCGCGGCGAAGGCCGCCAGCTCACCGGCGTGAGCCGCGGCCGCCGCCTCGTAGCCGGCGGAGGTGGTCGGGCCGTCGAGGCGCAGGCGCTCCCCGGTTTCGGAGTCGACCAGGATCAGGGCCCCCGGGGCGGGAGGGGCGACCTCCTCGGGGGAGAGCACCCTGGCCAGGACCACGTCGGCGCCGCGCCCGGTCGCCGCGGCCAGGTCCGTCCAGGCCGCCGGCGGCATCCAGAGGTCGCTGATCCACACGGCCACTCCGCGGCCGCCGCCGGAGGCCGCCCGGGCGGCGCGCTCCGCGGCCGGGCGCAGGCCGCTCTCCCCGGCCGGCCGGGCGCGCTCCAGGAACTCGAGCAGGTCGTACAGGCCCTGGGCGCCGCCGCGCAGGGCCAGCGGCCTGGCGTCGCCGCCGGAGAAGGTCACCGCGGTCACCCGGTCGCCGCCGGCCAGGCCCACGTAGGCCACCGCGGCGGTCAGGCGCCTGGCGAAGTCGAACTTGCCGGGGCCGCCCGGCCCGGCGCCCATCGATGCCGAGCAGTCCAAACAGACGACCGCGCGGCCCTCGTGCTCGGGGGTGAACTCCTTGAGGAAGAGCCGCTCCAGGCGGCCGTAGAGGTTCCAGTCGATGTAGCGGGGTTCGTCGCCGGCGGCGTAGTTGCGGTGCTCGCGGAACTCGCCGGTGCCGCCGCGCGCGCCGGCCAGGCGCAGCCCCTCGGAGCGCGAGCCGGCTGAGCGCACCAGCGCCAGGCGCAGCTTCTCCAGCCGCCTGAGGAAATCCTCGCCGAAGAGCGCGGAAGCCATGATGGGAGTGTAGCCCGGGGATGGCCCGGGGGCAAGTCTCTGATCCGTCGGATCGGCCGGATCCGGCGGATCCGTCTGATCCACGCTCCCGGAAGGGCGCCTTGACGAAGGCCCCGGCCAAATCGATAATCGGCCCTCAGGAGGTGCCCCATGTCCCTGCTCGTGGTCGGCTCCATCGCCCTCGACACCGTCGAGACCCCCGCCGGCAAGGCCGAAACGGTCCTGGGCGGCTCGGCGGTCTACTTCACGGCGGCCGCCGGACATTACACCCGGGTGCGGCTGGTCGGCGTGGTCGGCGAGGATTTCCCGAAGGACTGCCGCGCGTTCCTGGGCAGCCTGAACGCCGACCTCGAGGGCCTCGTCGTCCGGCCCGGCAAGACCTTCCGCTGGCACGGGCGCTACCAGGGCGCGATGAACGAGGCCGAGACGGTTAAGGTCGATCTCAACGTCTTCGGTGAGTTCGAACCCAAGCTCCCGGCGGCCTTCAGGGACAGTGACTACGTCTTCCTGGCCAACGGCGCCCCCGAGCTCCAGATGAAGGTGCTCGACCAGGTGGAGGGGCCGCGCCTGACGGTGGCCGACACCATGAACCTCTGGATCGAGACGCGACGCCCGGCGCTCGACCGGCTGCTGGGGCGGGTCGACGCGCTGTGCCTCAACGAGACCGAGGCGCGAATGCTCACCGGCGAGGCGGTGCTGGCCCGCGCCGCGCGCAAGCTGGTGGATTTCGGCTTGAAGGCCGTGGTCATCAAGCGCGGCGAGCATGGCGTGACCGTGGCCTCCAAGCAGGGCATCTGCGCGCTGCCGGCCTTCCCGGAGGTGAACGTGGTCGACCCCACCGGTGCCGGCGACAGCTTCGCCGGGGCGATGATGGGCTTTCTCGCCGAGACCGGCCGGACCGACCCGGCCACGCTGCTCAAGGCCGCGGCCCACGGCACGGCGGTGGCCAGCTTCACCATCCAGGGCTTCGGTCCGCAGCACGTCGCGGCGCTCTCGCGCGAGAAGATCGACCGGCGCGTGGCCGAGCTCCGGGCGGTGTGTGCCTTCTAGGGCTGCGTGTGGGCAAGCAGGGCTCTGATCAGACGGATCGGTCGGATCCGACGGATCCGTCTGATCCGTTCCCCCGGGTGATCCCGTGTCCAAGCTGATCCGCGCGTTCTTCGCCGCCGAGATCGACGACCGGCTCCGCCGGGAGCTCGCCGCGGTCATGAGCGACCTCCAGCGCATCGACGCAGCGGTCCGGTGGGTCGCGCCCGAGAACCTGCACTGGACGGTGAAGTTCCTGGGCGACGTGCCCATGACCTCCACCGGCGAGATTGCCGGCGCGGCCAAGGAGGCGCTCGAGGAGCACGCGCCGTTCGCCGGGACGGTCACCGGCGTGGCGGCCTTCCCCGATGCGCGCCGGATGCGGCTGGTCGCCGCCCGGATGGAGGACGGCGGCCAGCTGGGGGCCATCCGCGACATCGTCGAGGACTACATGGAGGACTTCGGCGTGCCGCCCGACGGCCGGGCCTTCAAGGCCCACCTGACCATGGGCCGGGTCAAGGGCTCGCGGGGCATAGGGGAGCTGGCCGAGGCGCTCAAGGCCTACGAGGGCAAGGGGTTCGGCGAGTGCCATGTTGAAGAAGTCGTCCTCTTCATGAGCGAGCTCTCCCGCGGCGGGCCGACCTACACGCCGCTGGCGCGCATCCCGCTGGGCGGCGGGGCGACGCCATGATGTCGCTCCCGGAGCTTGGCTCACGCAAAGCCGCCAAGCCGCCAAGAACGGCACGACGGCCCCCAACCACAGAGGACACAGAGGGTCGGAGTTGGCTTTGGGCTTTGGGCTTTCGGAACAACGGTGGCAGAATCTGTCGTCCTCTGTGTCCTCCGCGTCCTCTGTGGTTAGAGCTGCTGTTGCTGTTCTTGGCGCCTTGGCGTGAGAACCTTTTAGGAGTCTCCTGATGCTTTCCATCGTCACCGACGAGATCTCCCACGACCTCGAGACCGCCGTCTCCATCGGCTGGAAGTGGGGCGTACGCGAGTTTGAGCTGCGCCGCGTGTACCTGGAGCGCGCGCCCTACTACCCGGAGGCCTTCCACGAGCTCCTGCCCTCGCTCCGGAAGACCTACGCCGGTATCCGCTTCGTCGCGGTGAGCCCGGGGCTCTTCAAGCTGCCGCTCGGCCACTGGGCCGTCGACCACAACGGCGGGGCCAAGCTCGACGCCTCCTTCCGGCTCGCCGAGCAGGTTGGCTGCCGGACGGTGGTGATCTTCGGCTTCGAGCGCCCGGCGGGACCCGGGCGCGAGGCGGGCGCGCCGCTACAGGCGATCGAGATGCTCGGCGCCGCCGCGGCCAAGGCCGCCCGGGACGGCTTCACCCTGGCAATCGAGATCGAGGGCGGCAGCTACGCCGACAGCGGCACGGCCGCGGCGGAGCTGGTCGAGGCGGTCGGCTCGCCGGCCATGGGCGTCAACCTCCAGCGCTGGGATCCGTCGGCCACCGGCGACTCCTGGGAGCGCGGCTTCGAGCGCGTCCGCCGGCACGTCCGGCACATGCACTACAAGGCGGCCGACACGCCGGAGCTCGGCGGGGGCAAGCCGGGCTGGGACTTCGGCTGGGCGCCGAAGCTCAAGGCGCTCGCGGCCGGCGGCTACGCCGGGAACATCTCGGTCGAGACCCACGCCAAGCCGCGCCTCGAGCGGAGCGAGACGACGCTGGCCGCGCTGCGGCGGGTGCTCGCCGAGGTGGGTCTGACGGAGTGACGTGAGCTCACGATATAACCACAGAGGACACGGAGGACACAGAGGACGACAGATTCTGCCACCGTTGTTCCGAAAGCCCAAAGCCGAAAGCCCAAAGCCAACTCCGAGCCCTCTGTGTCCTCTGTGGTTGGGGCTCGTCGTCCCGTTCTTCGCGACTTGGTGCGGCGTCTCTGTCCTGTTCACGGCTCCTTGAGCAGATGCCGGTAGGCCGGCTCCAGGCCGGCGGCCTCGATGATCTTGTCGGCGTCTCCGGCGCCGGCCTCGTCGAAGCCCCAGGCCTGGACCAGCCCGTCCTCCGGCGGCTTGCCGGCGGCGGGGGGCTGGGCCAGGGCCTTGATCCCGGCCTGGTCCAGGGCGCGGTCGTAGAGCCGGATCTCGTCGAGGGCCCCGCTGAAGGCTGACGCGGCGAAGCCGTCCTGGCGCCGACCGATGACCAGGGGCGAGCCCCCCGACCCGCGCTTGAGATTGACCGCCTTGCTGGCCACCTCGGAGCCGTCGACGTAGACGCGCAGCGTCGCGCCGTCGTAGCTTGCGGCCAGGTGCTGCCACTGCTTGATCTTGAGCGGTGCCGTGGAGCTCAGCGGCGCGAAGCAGTTCTCGCGACCGCCGCCGATATTCAGATAGGCGCCGGCCTCCTTTCCGGCAATGATCAGCCCCCAGTGGCCAGCGGTCCACTCGTTGCCGTTCTTGTTGACCAGCCAGCGCCGGTTGTCCTCGCCGCCCGGGTAGTCCTCCATCCGTACCCAGACGCCGACCGTGAAGCGCTCGGGGTCGAGCTTGGCGGCGTGGGGCACGTCCAGGGCTGCGCCGTCGCAGGCCAGGGCCTGGCCGGCCACGCCCTTGGCCGAACTGCGACGCCCGCCCAGCATGTTGTCCTTCCAGGTGTGCCAGGCCTCCTGGCAGTTGTTGAAGCGCGCCGGTGCGCCGCTGGTGGCGTAAACCAGGTTGCGCTCGAAGAGGAAGCCCTTGCTGCCCTCGTCCACGAAGAAGCCGTTGTTGGGCGCACCGATGGCGAACGGTCCGCGCCGGACATCGTGGATGTGGTTGCCGCGCAGGACCGTGCCGGGCTGGAAGCCCAGCGAATAGATCGCGCCGCCGTCCGAGAGCATGCGCATCACGTCGTGGATGTGGTTGGCCTCGACCAGGCAGTTCTTCATGGTCGTCTCGGTCGGGTTCCAGCGGAAGCCGATGGAGATGCCGGTGTAGGGCATCTCCCGGATCAGGTTGTGGGCCACCCGGGTGTCCGGCGCGAAAGCCACGAAGATCCCCACGCTGCCGTGGCAAACCGCCCCGCAGCGCTGGATGAGGTTGTTGGCGACCTCGTGGCCGGACGGCGCGTCGGCCGGGTTCTTCCAGTCGGCGTCGAGGCCGGTGCCGGTCAGCTCGCCCTTGCCGCGCCAGCCGACCATGACCCCGTTGCCGCCGATGTCCTCGATTCGGCAGCCGACGACGGCGTTGCGCCGGCAGCCCGGCCCGAAGCCCACCGCCGCCGAGCCGGTGTGGGCGAAGCGGCAGAGCTCGAAGCGGCAGTCCTCCGCCCAGAGGCACTCGACCGCCACCGGCGGCACGTGGGTAGGCTCCTTGACGGCCGTGCCGTAGTGGCCGGCCTGGATCTCGGCGTAGCCGACCTTCGGGAGCGGGAACTCGGCGTGCTCGAAGGCCAGGCCCGCAAAGCGCAGGTTGCGCACCGGCCGCTCCCGGGTCCCGGCCAGGACCAGCCACTGCTCCAGGACCGGGGCGATGAAGCGCCGCCGGCCCGGATCCTCGGCGGCCGCGGCCAGGTAGCAGAGCTCGCCGGCCGCGCGGTCCAGGAACCACTCGCCGGGCTGGTCGAGGAAGGCCCGAGCGTGCTCCAAGAAGGCGGCTTTGCCCGGGCTGGTGGTGGTATAGTGCCCGTGGCCGATCAAGCCGTGCGGCGTGGCCGTGACCACCGACTTCTCGCCGGAGGAGACGACCAGCCCCCGGGTGATCGACCAGTCCTGGATGGCGACCAGCTCGGTCGCCTGGCCGGCCAAGTCCCCCTTGGCCAGCGGCTCGGCGAACGAGATGGTCTTCACGTCCGGCGAGACCGCGGCCACCCTGAGCATCTGTCCCTCGTTGGGGTGGCGGCAGCGCATGGCCCGGGCGCCGTCGACGAAGAGCTGACGGAAGAACCAGGTGCCGGCCTTGACCTCGGGCAGCTCGGCGACCCAGAGGTTGCCCTCGCGCTTCTTCCAGCCAGTGATGAGCCGGCCGCCACTCAGCACCGGCTTCTCGCCGGATGCGGCCGCGTAGGTGATCGCGAACTTCTCCGTCCCCGAGTCCTCCGGCCCGAAGACCAGCGGCTCCTTGAGCCGGTAGGTCCCGCCGCGCACCAGCACAACCAGGTCCCTGGTTTGTCCGCCCTTCTTCAGCTCGCGCACCGCGTCGCGGGCCCGCGAGAGCGTCGCGAAGGGCTTCTCCTTCGTCCCCGGGCCGGCGTCGCTGCCGTCGGTCGCCACTACGAAGTCGGCCTTCATCTCCGGCTCTCCTCCCAGGACGGACAGGGCGCCGGCCAGCAGCGCGCCCAGGCCGACAAGGCTCGATTTCCCAAGCATGCGCGTTCTCCTTCCCCTGCAGTACTACACCAAAAACGACCGAGAGTAAAGGGCTTGTCATCGGCCGGCGCAGCCGTATACATGTCGGAATAGCCCCGCACTGGACGGGGTTTAGTACGGGAAGCGCCGGAAGCGTCTTCCGGACCGGTAAACGGAGGAGGTTGCCCGATCATGATCAACAAGAAAGTCGAAGCCGCCATGAACAAGCAGATCGTCGCCGAGACCTATTCGGCCTGGATGTACCTGTCCATGGCCGCCTGGCTGGACGAGCAGAACCTCAAGGGCTTCGCCAGCTGGATGAAGGTGCAGGCCCAGGAGGAGCTGACTCACGCGACGCTCTTCTACAACCACATCACCGACCGCGGCGGACGGGTGCAGCTCGGGGCCATCGAGGCCCCGCCCAATGAGTGGAAGAGCGCCGGGGCGGTCTTCGAGGCCGCCTATGTCCACGAGCAGAAGGTCACCGCCATGATCAACAACCTCGTTGAGCTGGCCACTGCCGAGAAGGACTTCGCCGCCAACCCCATGCTCCAGTGGTTCGTCAAGGAGCAGGTCGAGGAGGAGAAGAACCCCTCGGAGCTGGCGGCGCGCCTCAAGCTGGTCGGCTCGACCGGCGACGGGCTGCTGCGCCTGGACGCCGAGGCCGGCACCCGCACCTTCGTCTACCCGCCGCCGGTCCTGGCCGGAGCGGCCGGGGAGGGCCCGGCGGCCTGAGCGGCTCACAGCGGTTCTGAAAACCGAAGGGCCCGGCGCAATGCCGGGCCCTTCTGGTTTTTGTGGCCGGGTAATGCGCCGATCAATCGTACCCGCCGCCGCCGAACCGGCCGAGCTCCCTGGAATCGGCCTTGAACTCCGGGCCGAACTCCACGGTCCACTGCTTGAGCCCGCCGCCGATGTTGTGCCAGGCGTAGAAGGTCACCGTGGCCTTGTCCCCGGCCTTGACCACCTTGGGGGCCTCGATCTGCTTGGCGGCCTCCTGGCGCTTGGCCTCGATGGCCGGGAACATGTTGAACTTGATGGCCAGGAAGTCGTCGGCCGATTTGCAGAGCTTCCAGCCGTCCTCGCTGGCCGGCGAGCTCAGGTGCACGTAGAGCGCGGCGGCGTTGACGTAGTCCTGGTCCTGCCACTTGGACCTGTCCTCGGCGGCGACCATCTTGCCGAACTGCTCCCCCCGGGATTCGTTGACCTTGAACGGATAGGTAACCAGTCCGGTGCGGTCCACACAGAGGTAGTGGCGGACCGGCACGGCCGTGGTGTGGTAGAGCAGCACGCACCAGAAGCGCTGGTCTTTGAGCGGGTGCTCGATCTTCTGCTCGCCCAGGTGCGGGTTCTTGCTGCCGAGCGCGCTCATGGTGGGCTTGAACGGCTTGCCCCGGAGCCACATGTTGGCCTTCTCGTCGGGCTTGAGCGCCGCCACCGCCTCGGCGGCGAGCTTCTCCATCTCCTCGTCGGTGAGCAGCTTCTTGCCGGCGGGGTCCGGCTGGACCGGCTCCTCCCCCCGGAACGTAGGCGGCGCCGGCCGGGCCGCCTCGCCCGCTCGCACGGCGCGCACTGTCAACGGCACCCCGGCTCCGAGCACCACCGCGGCGCCCAGCGCGATCCCCGCGGCCAACTTGACTTTCATCCAGAACATGGCCTTCAAGACTCCTTCCGTCCATGCGGCAGCCTGGGCCGAGACCAGCCCGGCGGCGGCCGCCTTCCCCGCCGCGGCGAGCGCCGCAGCCTTGGCCGCCGAGATCGCGAAGGACCCCGGCAGCGGTTCCAGTGAGTGATTGGCAAGCAACCCGGCCAGCAGGGCCGCGGAGCAGACCGCCCCGCGCGAGCCCAGCCGTTCGCGGAGCATCTCCCGGCCGCGCGCGAGCTGCGCCGAGAGCGTCCCGGTCGGAACCCCCAGCAGCGCGGCGACCTCCTCCTGGGTCCGACCCTCCATGTGATGTAGGATGAGCGGAGTCCGGTAGCGATCGGGCAGGCCGTCGAGCGCCCGGTCGAGCTCCGGCCGGACCGCGGCCCAGAGATCTTCACCGGACCGTCCGCGTTCGGTGACCATGCCGGCCTCCTTCTCACGGGCCCTGCGGACCGCCGCAGCCTCCCGCGCCCGGAGCGAGACATGCCGGGCCACGCGGTGCAGCCAGCCGGCCAGCGAACGCTCGCCGTGCAGCGCCGCAGCCTTCCTGGCCAGGACCATGAAGACGGCCTGGGCGGCGTCCTCGGCGTCGGCCGCATCGCCCAGCAGGCGGCGGCAGGCGCCCAGGACCAGCGGGCCGTGGCGGCGGACCAGTTCCCCGAAGGCCGCCTCGCGACCGGAGGCCGTGAACTCGGCCAGCAGTTCCCCGTCACTGCGGATGGCTTCGACCATGGTTCCGGGCATCCCTCCTGCTGACATTATCTCCGCCGCGCCCCGGAATCGATGCACGAAAAAGACCAAAAAAAGCGCGGGGCGGGCCTGGGCCCGCCCCGCGGATGCGGTCTGCTTAGGCTGTCAGTTGGCTTCCGGCTGGCCGCCGGGGACGTTCAGGCCGCCCTCGCCGGCCTCGACCCGCCGGGTGAAGGCCTTGATCTTCTCCTGGAGCTCCCCGCTGGTTGCGGCGATCTTGCTGCGGAGATACGGCAGGGCATTGCGGCCCATGATCAGCAAATCCCTCTCGGCCGCGGCGCGCACCGCCGGGTCCGGGTCGTTGAGCTTCAGGGACTGGCAGATCGGGCGCATGCCGGCCCGGAGGTTCTCGCTCTCCTCGACCAGCCTGAAGACGCCATCCTTGCCCTCGAAGCCCACGAGCGCATCGATCGAGCCGGAGTTCCTCATCTTGGCCGGGCCGCCGGCAGCGCCGCCGTCCACCTTGAGGGCGGCCCTGACGGTGATGCTCCCATCCTTCTCGGTCACCTCGAACTCGGCTGGCTTGATGTCGAACTTGAAGAAGCCGTCCTGGGCCAGCTCCTTGCGGAGCAGGCAGTAGCCGTGGGCGGCGGCGCGGGCGGCGTCCTTGTCCTTGGCGCGCAGCGCCTTCGCGCAGAATCCCTGGAGGTCGGCGGCGCTCTTCATGAGCGTCACCTCGCGCTTGCCGTCCTTGCCGGCCTCGGCGACGGCGAAGAGGTTGGCGGTCCCCAGCGGCTCGGGCGCCATCCGGGCCACCGGGAACTGCGCGAAGCGCATGGTGAGGAACTGGTGATTGGGGAAGGCGGCCTTGACCGCCGGATCGGCCGATTCCGCGAGCTCGGGCAGTTCAACGCCGCCCTTGACGTTGTCCTTCAGCCAGGCCTGGACGGCGTCCTTGGCGGGGCCAGCCTTTGCCGGGCTGTCCTTGGCGGTGTCGCCCCTGCCCGTCTCTCCGGGCCGGGTGACGAGTTCGACCTCCTCGCCTCCCCGGGCGACGCGGATCTCCAGGGGAGCGCTGCTCCCAAGAACCGCGGCGGCCAGGGCCATCCCTGCAGCCTGCGCCATCCTCTTCATCCCGAACATTGTCTGCGCACTCCTTCCCTTCAAGAGCCTCTTCTGGCCTTCACATCGTGGGCGTGGGGCCGGGGAGTGGCCGCGGAGCGGGCTTGGGCCCGGGCACGACACCGCCGCCTCCACCACCGCCACCACCGCCACTACCTCCGCCACCACCCACTCCGCCGCCTCCGCCACCCGACCAGGCGGCGGAGGGTGCCGGCCTGACCCGTACCTCAATCTCCGCACTGCCGGTGAGCGCCCTGCCCTTCCAGCCGGACTCCTTCTCGCCGAGCTTGGGCTCGTAGACGATCTGGAGATGGTACTTGCCAACCGGCAGGGTCTTCAAGGCCGTGGCGCCGCCCTCGGCCTCCTCGAAGCGCCACTTGGCGTCGAACTCGATTGGGCAGTTGCCGTGGCCGCCGCGGGGCAGGCGCACGGTGGCGGCCGAGGCGCTCGCGTCCTTGGCGAGCTGGGCGGCATCGTACCTGGCCACGAGGACCTTGCCACCGTCCTTGGGAGTGATCAGGACCCGGAAGTCGGGCATGCTGAGCGCGGCATGCACCATGGTCAGGTCGGTCGTGCCGGCGTTGTTCAGGTACAGAGCGAACTTGAGGCCCTCGCCCTCGAAGTACACGTTCCGGAGCGTCGGCGTGTCGCCCCGGCCGGTGGGCACCAGGCCGAGCTGCAGCCCATCGACGGCCTCGCCCCAGTTGAACGGGTCGGGCGCCTTGGCCCCCGCGGGCTTGTTGCCGCCGTCGCCGGCCCAGGCAGCTGTGGCCATGGCGCCGGCCAGAGCGAAGCCCGCGCAGATCGTCTTGAGTTTCATCGTCACTCCTCCTGGTTGGCTGGCTCCGTCGGTGCGGTCAGTCCGCCGGCTGCGGCGGACCGATGAAGGCCGGCGCCTTCTTCATCATTACCGGCGCGCCCTGGCCTTCGTTGAGGAAGGAGAAGCCGGCGTCGCCCTGCCCTCCCCCGTAGGGAACCTTGCCGTCGGCGTCCGCGGACACGGTGATGCTCACGGACATCCCGGGCTTGGCCGTCGGCGCCTTGAAGGTGAACGTGAAGTTCCTGCCGTCGTCGGTCACGCCCCTGGGGGTCTCCTTGACCAGGTCCTCCGGCCTGAAGGTCTTCCAGAAGTCGTCGTTCGCGCTCACCTTCTTCTGGAAGGCGGCGCGCTCCAGCGCGTAGGCTCGGGCGGCCTCCAGGGCCTTCCTCTCGCCGGCCTGCTCGGCGGCGGCGTCGACCGCCTGGACCTCGAAATCCACGGGGCCGAAGCGGGCCTTGCCGGCGTCGCCGGCGTCGAACTCCACGGTCAGGCGGTACTTGCCGGCCGCCAGGGGCAGCCCCACCTTCTCCCGTCCCCCGGCCGCGTCCCGCCAGAAACTGTTGCCGGAGCCGGGGGCCTGCGCCGTGGCCTCAAACGCCTCGCCGGCGGCGAGCTTCCTGGCGACCAGTTGGGTGGGCATTTTCGGCAGAAGCACCTCGGGGTCGTGGCCGGAGCGCAGCACGGCCTTGGTCCCGACGTTCTCGACGACAAAGCTCATCCCGTAGAGGGTGGTGCTGCCCATGAACGACTGGAACTCGAGATCAACCTCCTTGTTGGAGGCGTTCTTGTAGCTGGCCACGAAGGCCAGCGCCTCCCGGCTGCCGAACGGGACCTTGGCCGGGCGGACCGAAATCTCCAGCCCGCCGATGACCGCCGGCTTGGGGCCCGCGTCCTTGCGCGCCTCTTCGGCCCGCACGGCGTGAATCGCCGCCGGCACGCCGGCGCCGAGGACCACCGCGGCGCCCAGCGCTATTCCCGCGGCCAGCTTGACCTTCATCCAGAACATGGCCTTCAAGACTCCTTCCGTCAGAGCGGCGGCCTGGGCCGAGACGAGCCCGGCGGCCGCCGCCTTCCCGGCCGCGGCCAGCGCCGCGGCCTTGACCGTGGATGCGGCCAGTGCCCCGGGCACCGCCGCCGAGGATTTCTCAAGCATCAGCGCGGCCAGCGCCGCCGCGGAGAGCGACACGCCCCGGCGCACCAGCCTCTCCCGGAGCAGCTCCCGGGCCCGGGCCAGCTGTCCGGAGACCGTCCCCTTGGTCCAGCCCAGCTCAGCGGCCGCCTCCTCGTTGGTCCGGCCCTGGAGGTAACAGAGCACCAGCGGCTGGCGATACTTCCCGGGCAGCCTGGCCAGCTCCTCATCCAGGGCCGGCCGGAGGATGTCCCAGGACCCGTCAGCGCTCGGTCTGGCCTCGGTCATGGCTGCGGCCCGCCTTTCGTGCTCGTCCCGGACGGCGGCGGCGGCCCGGGCCTTGAGGGCCACGCGGACGGCCACGCCGTAGAGCCAGCTGCCCACCGAACCGCCCTTGCGCAGTTCGCCGGCCTTGCGGGCCAGGACCATGAAGGACGCCTGGAAGACGTCCTCGGCCCCGTGCGGGTCGCCCAGCAGCCGGGCGGCCACGCCCATGACCATGGGGCCGTGGCGTCGCACGAGCTCCTCGAAGGCGGTCTGGTCTCCGGCCGAGGCGAAGCGCTCCAGAAGCTGTCCGTCGCTGGGGGGCATCAGTTCTCCCTTTTCGCCTTATAGTGCCGGGAGGCTGCCCGGCGAATACGGGAATCCCGGGAAATCCGGACGGGGACGTCCGGAGCGGCCCTCACATCCGGGACGATCTGCGGGCTAGCAGCCTACTGAAGAAGTGCCGGGGATCGCGTTGCGTCCGGACGGCCCGGATGTAAGGCGCGAGGAGGATGCCGTGTCCAAAGCGACACGGCGACGACGAGCCCCTCGACGTTGCTCGGGGCCCTGAGCGAGCCCGGCAGCGAGTCGAAGGGCAACGCGGCAGACGGGCCGTCCGGTCGCAACCCGAAGGGACGCCTGATCTTGCGGCCTCATGCTTCGTCACTCCTCCTCGACGTGTCTTTCAGACACGCCTTCGTCGTCGTTCCTCGCCTGAGGTCACAATCTCAAGCGTCGCGATCCCGGCACTTCTTCAACGGGCTGCTAGGTCCTCGCCGAAGGCGCCGTCCTTCTTCATCTGCCGGGCCACGGCGTTCAGGTTGAAGTCATCCTTGATGCGGGTCAGGATCACCGCGTGGGGCAGGCCCGACCTGCGGACCGTGTCCAGCAGTTCGGCGCGCCGGCCCCGGTAGGCGGCCCGGGCCTTGAGGGCCTCCATGCCGGCCCCCAGGGCGATCATGACCGCCACCAGGATGGCCCAGCCCCAGGGCACGTTGACGCGGTCCAACTCAGGGCCGGCGAAGGAGCTGAACCAGCCGAGGTTCGTGCCGACCAGTGCGGCTGCGGTGACCAGGGCCAGCACGAACCAGCGCAGGCCCCGGCCGGCGGTGATGCTGGCATTGACCGCCAGCAGGCAGCCGTAGAGTTCCTCGTTGGTGGAGGCCAGGGAGCTGACCCCGTCGGAACCGCTGGCGGGGCGCACCTTGGGGGCGGGTTGGGCGCCGCCGTCTGGATCATCCGGTTGGGCGGGCATTTCGGGGATTCCGTGCCGGTCCGGCGCGCTCCGGACGCGCGCTCACTTCCGGGCGTAGGGTCGGCCGGAGGCCTCGGCGCTCTGGCCCTTGGCCAGCTCGCGGGTCGTCTCGCCGATCTCGACCGCCAGGCGCCCCTCGGCGACGGTGAGCTTGCCGCGCACCAGTTCGGCCCGGGGGCCCTCCCAGCGCCAGGGCTTGCGGAAGCCGGCGACCGATCCGGCGGCCAGCTCCACGCGGGTGCCGTCGCAGAGGACGACCGCCCCGTCCTTGGGCGCGATGACGTAGCCGCCCTGCCGGACGGCTCCGCCGGAGAGGGACTCGATCGGCGAGGGACCGACGGCGGCGGCGAAAGCCCCGGCCAGCACCAGCACCACGACCAGGGCGGAGATCAGCAGGCTCCGGCGCCGCCGGGCGGCGCGCCGGGCGATCTCGCGGAGCGCGGCCAGCCGTTCGGTCCGGCCGGCGTTCTCCAGTTCCTCGACGAGCTGGGCGGGCGGGGCGTCCTTCTCGCCGGGCTCGACCGCCAGGCACTCGGCCAGCAGCCGGGCCTCGCCCAGCGACAGGCCCAGCATGCGGTCGGCGGCGGCCAGGCGCAGGTAGTGCGCCCGGCACTTCTCACACTCCTCGATGTGCCGCTCCAGCAGGGGCAGCCGCTCCGGGGCCAGTTCCCAGTCCAGGAGCGCGGAGAACTCCTCCCCGTGCGGGCAGGGGATGGAGGTGCTCACAGCTCCGCCTCCGGGGCGGCCTCGGCCAGGATCTCAGCGAAGCGGTCGCGCTCGTGCCTGAGGATCTGGCCCACCGAGGCCATGGGGATGCCCTCGGCGTCGGCGATCTCGCGGTACTTCTTCTTGGCGTGGTAGCGGAAGGTCAGCACCCGCTTCTGGCGCTCGCCCAGGGCCTCGGTGAAGTCGGCGGCCAGGCGGTCGACCTCCTCGCGGGTCAGGTGCGGGGCGCGGTCGCGGGCCGAGGGCGGGCGGGCCAGGATGGCCGTGGCTATGGTCTTGCCGCCGAGCTGGACCTCGGCCTCCAGCGAGCAGGTGAAGGTGTGGTACTTGGCGCGCAGCAGGCCCAGAGCCCGCCAGGCGGCCAGCGCGCGGATGGAGGGCCCCAGCAGGCCGGGGCGCTCCAGGGAACGCAGCCACTGGAAGTCGTCGGCGGCCAGGCGCCCGAAGACCTCAACCGCCACCTCGTCGAGATCGCCGGGGCTGAACGGCTCGCGGTAGCGGTCGAAGACGGTCCGGGCCACCGCCCGCGCCGCCGGGGCGTGGGCGGCGACCAGCGCAGACCAGCCATCCGACTGGTGGGCCAGCACGGCCTTGAGCATCTCGGCGTCGTTGGTCGGTGCCTTATCGGGCATGGGCATATTGTCTTTAGCGCCGGCCGGGGATGCAACGGCAGAACTTGGTTGCGGGTTGTGGGTTGTCGGTTGCTGGAAGGAAAGGCCGAAGGCGGATCCTGGGTTGGCTACCGGTAACCCGCAACCAGCAACTCGCAACCGCCGTTAGAGCCCCGCCGTCCAGCCGCCGTCGACGTAGAGGATCTGGCCGGTGACGAAGTCGGAGGCCGGCGAGGCGAGGTACACGGCCGCGCCGGTCAGGTCCGCGGGCCGGCCCCAGCGGCCCATCGGCGCGCGGCTTTCCACCCAGGCCCGGAACTTCGCGTCGGCCACCAGCGGGGCGGTCATCTCCGTCTCGAAGTAGCCCGGGCCGATGGCGTTGACGTTGATGCCCCGCGCCGCCCACTCCACGGCCAACGTCCGGGTCAGGCCCAGGAGCCCGGTCTTCGAGGCGGTGTAGGCGGCGATGGTGGCCCGGGCCCGCGCCGAGAGCAGGGAGCAGATGTTGACGATCTTGCCGCGGCAAGCGCCGCGCCTGGCGCCCTCCAGGGCGCGGACGAAACACTGGGACAGCACCAGCGCCGACTCGAGGTTCACCGCCTGAACCCGGCGCCAGTCGGCGAGCGGGACGGCTTCGGACGGCCCGCGGAAGGTGGTCCCGGCGGCGTTGACCAGGACGGTTGGCGCGCCGAGCCCGCGGACGACGGCGTCGAAGACCGACCCGAGCGAATCCGGCAGGGCCAGGTCGGCCGGGAAGCACTCGGCGCGGACGCCCAACCGCCGGGCGGCCGCGGCGGCGCGCCGGAGCGCTCCGGCGCCCCGGGCCACCAGCGCCAGGTCCGCGCCCCGCCTGGCGAACTCCAGGGCGATGGCCTGGCCGAGGCCGCGGCTGGCGCCGGTCACCAGGGCGATCCGGCCGTCGAGACGGAAGGGGTCCTTGTTTCTGCCGCGACTCATGTTCCTCCCTTGGCTGAGTTCACAGCCCCTGTGCCGCCAGCGTCCTGAGCCAGCGGTTGTGCAGGGAGAAGACGTCGGCCTCCATGGCCGGCGGGGCGGCCCCCCGGGCGGCGAGTTCCCGGGCGGCGCCGGCGACCTTGGCCGCCGGCGCCCGGCCGATCACCTCGTCGGCAAAGAGGCGGAAGTTCTGGGCCGAAGAGCTGGTCATCCGCTCGCCCAGGAAGTCGTAGCCGAGCTCGGCGGCCCTGAAGCGCAGCTCGAAGTCGGCGTCCCGCGGCGAGACGGCCAGCACCTGGTGGGCGGCCGCGCGCGGCGCCGGGGCGGGGCTGCGCGTCGTTCTGCCCGGAAACCCTATGGGGATGCCGGTGGCCAGGGTGGTCGCGGCCCCGGCGACCAGCGCGCCGACGGAAGGCCCGCCCGGCCCGCGCCCCGGGCCGCCGCCCTCCGTGAGCGTGGCCGCGGCCACCGCGGCGAGCCCGTCCCAGGGCAGGACGCGCATGGCCCCGGTGAGCTCGGTCTGGACGGAGAGGCCCTCGCCGCCAAGTCCCACCCGGTGGACCACGAAGACCCTGGCCGGCGCCGGGAGCGCCGCGCTATCCACCGCCGCGGCCGGAATGCCCGCGTCGGTGAAGAGCCGCACCGCGGCCAGGGCCTGATCCTCGGCGAGATCCTCGAAGGGGATGCCGGGGGAGCGCTTGAAGGCGGCCATGACGTCGTAGCGAACCCTGCCAAGCGTCCGGGCGAGCTCGCCGTAGATCTCGTTGCCGAGCGGCGGGACGGCCTCGTCGATGAGCACCATCGCAAAGAGCCCTGTGGCGGCAGCCATGCACCGTCCTCCGCCGGGGATTCTCCGCGGGCGCCGCGCCGGTGTCAAACGGAGCCGGCGGCCCACCCTTGCCGCGGAGCCGGCCGGCGCTAGAATCCGGGCTCATGAGCGACAATCGCACACCGGATTCCGCGCCGCCGGCGCTGGAGATCGTCGACGAGGGGGCGATGACCGCGGAGCTCGACGCGGCCATCCGCGCCATGCTCTGCGTCGTCTTCCAGTCGGACGCCGGGGCGTTCGCGCAGACCCGCCACTGGCATGGCTCGGCGCCGGAGTTCTCGCTGCTCGGCCGCGAGGGCGGAAGGATCCTGGGACACGTGGGCATCGTCACCCGGCAGGTGACCTGCGGCGGCCGCCCCGCGAGGATCGCCGGCATCCAGAACCTGGCCGTGCTGAGCGAGGCTCGCAAGTCGGGGCTGTCGCGCCGGCTGATGACCGAGTCGATGGCCGAGGCCGCGCGCCGCGGGATCCGCTGGGGACTGCTCTTCTGCGTGCCGGGCCTGGAGCGCTTCTACGCATCGCTGGGCTGGAGGACGCTGGCCGTCCCGGTCACCGAGGCGGGCGGCGATGGCCGCGGCAGCCTGATCACCGCCAAGAACATCGCCATGAGCCTGGACCTGGCCGGCGAGCCCTTCCCCGCGGGGGCCATCGACCTCCGGGGGAGGGACTGGTAGCTCCTGCGCCCTACTTGCCGGTTATGAAGATGGCCCCGTCGCGGTACTCGCGCCGCAGGCCGGCCTGATCGAGGATCCTGTCCAGCGCTTCGCCCAGAGTCATGCCCTCGCCCTTCAGGGTGACCGTCTTCTCGCCGTCCTTGCCGGCCTTGGCCGCCGGGTCCATGACCATGCCCAAGTCCGCGACCGACTGGAAGAAGTCGATGACCTCCGAGAGCGGCGCCTGGACGAACTCGAAGTTGACCTTCTTGCTGTGGAGCCTCTCGGCGAAGACCCTGGGCCAATCGGCGGCTGGGTCCTCATCGCCCGGCAACTCAATGCCGGCGCCCGCCTGATTGGAAATCAGGAGGCTGCCATTAGCTTGCCGATAGACCTTGGCTCCGGCCAGACGGGCCATGAGTCGCAGAACGGATCTACCCGGTGTCTTGGTCAACCGGAGGGTGACCACCGCCCCGGCCAGGGCCTCGTCGCAGGAGACATCGATGCCCAGGCCGGTGAGGTACCTGCAGCATTCGCCGAGGGGTTGGTCCACGAACTCCAAGGTGATCCGTCTGGAGAGGGTCACATCCTCCTTCTGCCGCCCCTCGCCCGTTTCGCCCGCCCCGCCACCCTGACGAACCACGCCCGGGCCGAGGCAGCCCGAAGCCAGGAGCACCGCCGGAAACGCCAGGAATGCCGCGGAGACCATCCACCTGTTCATTGGGAACTCCTCTCCCTTGCTCTCCACTGGCTCGGCGTCGCCCCCGCCTCCGCCAGGAACTGCGTGGCGAAGTGCTGGCTCGAGGGGTAGCCGAGCTCGGCGGCCACGGCGGTGACCGTCATGCCCGTCTCCGCTAGCAGCCGCTTGGCCTCGCGGAGGCGCGCCAGGAGCTGGTAGCGCTTGGGCGAGACGCCCAGCGCGGCGGTGAAGTGCCGGGCCAGTTGCCGATATGAGAGCCCGAGCGGCTCGAGCGCCTCGCGGGCGGTCCGGCCGCTCCAGAGCGTGACCTCGAGCGCCTGCCTGGCGCGCTCCGCCCAGTAGCGGCCGTTGTCCTGGAGCTCGGCGCGCGCCCCGGGCCGGCCGGCGAGCCTCAACGCGCGCCAGGCCAACGCCTGCCCCAGCCCGGCCAGGACTTCCTCCGAGCCCTCGCCGGGCGCCTCGAGCTCGCGCTCCATCGCCCGGGCGATCTCCCTCGCCTCGGCGTCGGCGACCAGCGCCAGCGACTGGCCCCGGAACTCCGGGCGCTCCTCGCCCGGGCCGCGGGCGATGAAGAAGACGCCGCGGTAGCCCAGCTTCCGGGTGTGCAGGGTGAAGGCCGAGCCGATCCGCAGCAGGGCGATGCCGCCGGGCTCCAGGCGCGTCTCCTCGTTGAACCAGAGCTCGCCCGAGCCGACGTGGATCACCTGGAGCTGCTCGTAACCGGCGGTCTCGAAGCGGTAGTTCGGCGGCTGGCTCTTGAGGCCGGCGGAGCGGCCGGGCGGTGCCGGCGGCTGCCGGGGGGTGGCGGGGGGCTTCTGCGTCTGTCCCATTTACGAACATATTATGACCTGCCGGCGGACGCTGTCAATACGGGAACGGGGTAAACTCCCTGTAGAAGCCAGTCCGGAAAGCGAACTAACGGAGGATGACGACCATGACCGTGGCAACCAGCCAGATGACCGAGCGCGAACGCTACATCGCCGCCCTGACTTTCGGCCAGCCCGACCGCGTGCCCTTCATGCCCGGCTGGGGGCGGAAGTCGACGCGGGAGGCCTGGCACCAGCAGGGCCTGCCCGAGGGCCGCGACCAGATCGACTTCCTCCTCGAGACGCTCGGGCTGCCGCGCCCGGCCTCGGGACCGCGGGTATCGCCGGGAGTCAGCTTCCGGATGATCCCGACCTTCGAGGAGAAGGTGCTGGAGCACCGCGACGGCCACTACATCGTCCAGGACTGGATGGGCAACGTCACCGAGATCTCCGACCAGTACGACTACACCTACATCCGCAACGCCATCGACTTCGTCACCCGCAAGTGGCACAGGTTCCCGGTGGAGAACCGCGCCGACTTCGAGGCCATGAAGAAGCGCTACGACCCCGAGGCGCCGGGCCGCTTCCCGGATGACTTCCGGGAGCGCTGCCGGAAGCTCCGGGACCGCGACTACCCGGTGACGGTGAGCGTCGCCGGGCCCTTCTGGCAGATGCGCGAGTGGTGCGGCTTCGAGCCGCTGTGCATGTTCTTCATCGACGACCCGGACTTCATCGCCGAGATGGCCGCCTTCTGGACGGAGTTCGTCTCCCGGACGCTGGCGCCGCTCCTGGACGCCGGGGTCCTCGACGCCGTGCACTTCAGCGAGGACATGGCCTACAAGGAGAAGTCCATGATCAGCCCGGCCATGGCCCGGGAGTTCCTGCTCCCGGCCTGGAAGCGCTGGACCGGCGAGATCCGCGGCGCGGGCGTGCCGGTGGTGGACATGGACTCCGACGGCAGGATCGACGAGCTCATCCCGCTCTGGATCGAGGCGGGCATCAACGTCTGCGACCCCATCGAGGTGGCCGCCGGCAACGACATCAACGAGTTCCGCCGGACCTTCGGCCGGAAGATGGCCTACACCGGCGGCGTCGACAAGCGCGCCATGGCCCGGGGCGGCGACGCCATCGTCAGGGAGATCGAGCGCATCGCCCCGGTGGTCCGCGACGGCGGCTACATCCCGAGCTGCGACCACGGCGTCCCGCCGGACGTCTCCTGGCCGGACTTCGTGCGCTACGGGCGGCTGTTGGCCGAGGTCACCGGCTGGCTGTGAGCGGGCGGCTCCTCCGGGGCTCCCCGGGCCGCAGACCCGCAGCGCCTTGACAGTCTCCGCCGCCGCGGAGATACTTCGGGTCCTACCGGCCGACGGGGCCGGGAAAATGCGCCGGAGCCCGGGACGTTTCTCGCAGAGGAGGAGCACCATGCCGAGTCTCAAGGGGACCAGGACCGAGAGGAATCTGTTGGCTTCATTCGCGGGCGAAAGCCAGGCCCGTAACCGCTACACATTCTTCGCCTCGGCCGCGCGCAAGGCCGGCTTCGAGGGCATCGCCGCCATCTTCACCGAGACGGCCGACAACGAGAAGGAACACGCCAAGGTGTTCTTCAAGCACCTGGAGGGCGGAGACCTCCAGATCACCGCCACCTTCCCGGCCGGCGTGATCGGCGACCCCGCCGCCAACCTCAAGGCCGCCGCCGGCGGCGAGCACGAGGAGTGGACCAAGCTCTACCCCGAGGCCGCCAAGATCGCCCGCGAGGAGGGCTTCCCCAAGGTGGCCGAGAGCTTCGAGCAGATCGCCAAGGTCGAGCGCGAGCACGAGGCGCGCTACAACAAGCTGGCCGAGCGCCTGGCCAAGGGCGAAACCTTCAAGCGCGCCGGCAGCATCCGCTGGAAGTGCCTCAACTGCGGCTACGTCGCGGAGAGCGGCGAGGCCCCCAAGCTCTGCCCGGCCTGTCAGCACCCCCAGGCCTACTACGTGCCCTGGACCGACCAGAGCTAACGGACCCTCCGAAGCTCCGCCGGACCGCAGTCGCTTGAGCGGCTGCCTGGCCATGACGCCGGGATTCTGAGAGAGGGGATGCCATGTCTACGCTCGACAACCTCAAGGCGGCCTTCGCCGGCGAAAGCCAGGCGAACCGCAAGTACCTGGCCTTTGCCAAGAAGGCCGAGGCCGACGGCCGCCCGGGCATCGCCCGGCTCTTCCGGGCCGCGGCCGAGGCCGAGACCGTCCACGCCCACGCCGACCTGCGGGTCATGGGCGGAATCGGCGACACCCTGAAGAACCTGGATGAAGCCCTGGCCGGCGAGGGGCATGAGTTCCGGGAGATGTACCCGGGATTCGTGGCCGAGGCCGACAAGGAAGGCAACCGGGCCGCCGCGACCATCTTCCGGCACGCGCTGGCCGTGGAGAAGATCCACCACGGGCTCTACGCCGAGGCCAAGGCAGCCCTGGCCGCCGGCAAGGACCTGCCCGTCGGGCCGATCCACGTCTGCACGGTCTGCGGCAACACCGTGCTGGGCGCCGCCCAGGAGAAGTGCTCGGTCTGCGGCGCCACCAAGGACAGGTTCGCCGCGGTGTCCTGAGAGGTCCGGAGGCTAAACGATCCCCGCCGCTCTTTCGGGGGCTGCTAGAAGATCGCCGCCTCGCCGATGTTCCGGGCGGTGCGCGCGCGCCAGCGCAGCGCCTCGCCGGCCCGGAGCATGTCGATGGGGTTGTAGTCGTCGGTGAGCACGAAGCCGCCGGCCGGCGCGGCGGCCAGGGTCAGGCGCTCGATGCTCTCGCTGACCGGGTCGACGCCGGAGAAGCCGGCGGAGAGCTCCAGCCACCCCTTGTTGAAGGCGATGGGCTTGTCCGACGCGAAGACCGTGACGGTCTGGACGTCGTCGCCGGGCTCGCCGCGGATCGCCCGGACGTGAGGGAAGACCGCGCGGACCGTCGCGTCCAGGCAGGCGTAGCCCTTCCCGGCCGGCGAGCCGATGTAGTTGATGGCCAGGATCCCGCCGGGCTTCAGGACGCCCTTGGCCGCCGCGAAGGCCTCGCGGGTGGCCAGGTGGAACGGGAAGACGTCGCCGGAGTAGGTGTCGATCACGCAGAAGTCGTAGCGCCGGCTGCAGGACTCCAGGAAGGTCCGGCCGTCGGCGGCGGTAGCGGGGCCGGCGAAGCCGAAGTAGTCGCGGGCCACCCTGATGATCTCGGGATCCAGGTCCACGCAGTCGAGCTCCATGCCGTAGAGCCGGAGCATCGAGGCGGTCATGCCCCCGGCCAGGCCGACGATCAGGCCGCTGGTCTTGGCCGGGTCGTCGACGGTGTAGGGCAGCAGTTCCTGGAAGTACTGCTCGGAGAGGCCGCGGCCCTTGGCCTGCCCCCGGCGCGGCACGCCGGTCTGGATGATGCCGTTGACGACGAGCAGGCGGTAGTCGCCCTTGTCGAGCACGGAGATCCGCCCGTGGGCCGAGTCGCGGACCTCGACGATCTTCACCGGCTCGCCGTCCGGCGCGGTGTAGGTCTGGCCGACGCGCGAGACCGGCAGCGGCGCGAAGGCCAGGAGCGCCGGAGCGACGAGCGCCGCCGCGCCGCGGAGGCGCAGGGCCGAGACCAGCCCCACCGCCGCAACCAGCGCGCCGGTCACAGCGGCGATCCGGAAGCCGGCGGCGGTCCCGAAGGTCTGGATGAGCCAGAGGCCGGTTAGCAGCGTCCCGGCCACGCTGCCCAGCGTGGACACCGCATAGACCCCGCCGGCGCGGATGCCCACGCCCTTGCCGGACTCGCAATCCGGGTCGGGCGCAGGGGCTGCCGGCGGCCGGGGGCACGTCTCAATCCCGGAGGCGCAGAGCAGCCGGATGACGAAGGGGCCGGTCACGCCCATCAAGCCCAGCGGCAGCGCGAAGACGATCAGGGAGCTGGCCAGCGCCCCGCCCTGGATGCCCAGGGCGTCGTGGCAGGCCTTGAGGATGAACCGGGTGTGCGGGCAAAGCACCACCAGCGCCGAGGCGGCCAGCAGAATGCCGTAGAGCAGCGCCGGCTTCGGGCGCCGGTCCGCCGCCCAGCCGCCGACGAAGTAGCCGACAGCCAGGGACAGCAGGGTCACCGCGATCATCGCCGCCCAGACCGCCAGGCTTCCGCCGTAGGCGGCACCCAGCAACCGTGCGCCGAGGATCTCCACGGCCATGACCACGGCGCCGAGCACCGCGGCGGTGACCAGCAGCCAGACGGATGCAAAACGGTTCACGCGGAACTCCTTTCCGGTGTCAGCTCTCCCGCGACCGCCAGGACACGGCGAACTGCGAATGGTGAATTAGAAATGGTGAATGCAGAAACACGAAGACCTGAGAGGCGCCCCGTTGCACCATTCACCATTCACCATTCATCATTCTGCATTCTTCCTGACGTCCATCCGCACGATGCCGGTGTAGGTCGAGGCCCAGAGGCGGCTGCCGTCGGTGTTGGCGCTCAGGAAGAGCGGGAAGAACGCCTCCTTCAGGTAGTAGCGCGGCTTGGGCTCGCCGCCGGCGGTTTCGCAGAGGTAGTTGCCCTGGGTCTTGTCCTGGTAGCCCTGGGGCTTCTCGCGGAGCTGCTTGAAGAGCCACTGCGGCGCCGCGGCTGCGGGCACGTCCTCGGGCTTGGCCGCCGCCCAGGCCTTGCCGTCGAACCTGGCGGCCTCGGCCTGTAGGGGCACGGCATGCCGTGCCCCTACGCCATCGCCGACGAGCTCGACCGGCAGCAGTCCGAGCGGTGCTTGGCCGCCGGCGACCAGGATGTTGCCGTCCTTGTCCTTCGCGATGCGCTCGATCTTGCGGTCCTTGAGCGCCACCTGAAGCTCGAAGCGCCCCGTGGTGGTGTCGAGCCTGGTGACCAGCCCCCGGTCGGAGCCAACGTAGACGTAGCGGCCGTCGTCGAGGAGCGCGGTGGCTCGCCAGTACCAGCGGAACTCGGGCGCGGCGAGCTGCTTCCAGGAGCCGGCGGCCTCGTCGAAGAAGCCGACACAGCTCTCGGTCACCGCCCAGTGGGTCTCGCCGGCCAGGAAGGAGCCCAGCACCAGGTCATGGCCGATGGCCTCCCAGAGTTGGTCCTTCAGGGAGTTGCCGCTGGCGGTGAGCTGCCCGGTGGAGATGTTGAGCACCATGGGCTGCTCGCCCTGGAGGTCGAGCTGCTCCGGGTGGTGCTCGAACTTCGCGGCCCAGGCCGCGCCGGCATCGGCGCGCGAGGCCACCTGGTCGAGACACGGCCAGTAGCCGCCGAAGTACTGCTTGGGCACGAGCCTAGTCATCGCGAAGGCCCGCTTCGGCCCGACGGTCAGGTTCTCGACGAACTGCGGGACGATCGTGTCGGCGCCGTGGCAGCCGTCCTGGCCGCAGATCAGCCGCTGGCCAAGTTCCTCGAGCGCCAGTGGCAGCGAGGTCCACTTGCCGGCCTTCTCGTCGTAGCGCAGCAGGCCGAAGCCGCCCGTGTGGAACTCCAGGCGCTTGGTGGTGGTCATTCCCGGGTGGGCGCTCTTGGCCGCGTACTTGCCCTCCATGGTCACCGCCCAGACCGCGCCGTCGGCGGCCACGGTCAGGCACGAGACCGGCCTGGCCGGCCGGCCGTCGACCTCCGCCCAGGTCTGCCACTTGCGCGCGGCCAGGTCGAAGCGGGCCAGGCCGCCGCCGGCCGGGGCGGCGTCGCCCGCCGCGGCCAGCGGCTCGGAGGCGATCCAGGCCGCGGAGTCGGTGAGCAGGAGCTGCGCGTACCGGCCGCGGACCTCCTCGGGCGGCTCCAGCGCCTCGGTCTTGCCGGTGGCCGGGTCGTACTCGGCCAGGCCCTTGGGAGTCAGGAAGTAGAGCTTGCCGCCGCGGGCCGTCTGCTCGAAGCCGTTCTCGGCGATCTTGGTCCACTTGGCAGCCTTGAGGTCCAGCTCGTAGATGTCGCCGAAGGAGCCGGCGTAGAGCCGCCCGGCGAGCTCGACGGGATTAGTGATGAAGTGCGCGGTGCGCCGCTCCCAGTGCGGCGGCCAGATGCCGTTGTCCACCGCCTTGGCGATGCGCGCGGCGGTGGGCAGGGCGGGGAACCGGTTTCCTCCGGCGCGATCCTTCTCGATGCTGCTGTAGCGCAGTGTGCCGGTATCGCCAATGAACCAGAAGTCATGGTTGTTGACGGCGATGACCCGGACGTACTTGCACTTGGGCAACAGTGAAACGTCCTGGATTGTCTCGGTGCCGACGCTGAGCATGGCCGTTCCGCCGCGGTGTATGAGCCACAGCTCCCTGCCGTCGCTGGCCAGCTGGTAGACGAGCTTGTCCGGCAGCCCCTCGGCCCGGCCGTAGCTCTTCACCAGCTTCTTCCCGGCCAGGTCGAACTGGAGGATCTCGTTGTCGGCGGCGACCCACAGGAACTTCTCGTCGCGGGTCCAGGCGGTGAAGCGGCGCTTGAAGTCGTAGGGCCGGCCGACGACCGCTTCGGCGCCCTTCAGGTCCGGCGGCGTCGCGGAGTTGACCGTCCCGGGCATGACCACGCAGGCCAGGCAGCGCATCCGCCGCCAGAACTCGTGGCCGGCGTTGACCCGCTCGTCGACGTAGGCCACCGCCCTGAGCTTGTCGCCCTCGGCGACGCCGTAGATCTCCGGGGTCTGGCCGTGCATGACCGAGCCGAGGCTCTTGCCGCGCTCGTCCATGACCAGCTCGTAGGCCTTGCCATCGGCGGTTGTGAAGGTCGCCGCCGCGGGCACGCCGGCCTGGCGCTTGGTGACGTTGACCTTGCCGGTGAACTTGGCGGTTCCGGCCGGCGCCTCGCCTGCCAGTGCGGAGGAGAAGAGCAGTCCGGCCAGGACAGTCGCGATCCCCGGCAACGCCGGGCGCCTGAGCTTACGCATGGGAGCCCCTCCTTGCTTTGGGCCATGGTAGTCGGGCGGGCCGTGGTGGCAAGGCTGGAACGCAACCCGCCTGCGCCGGTTTGACTTCGGGGGCAAAGCCCGCTAGATTATGTGTGCGGCTGCTGGGCAGCCGGCGACAAGGAGCACCGGATCATGGCTCTGTCCGCCGGAATTCGCACGTTCCTTCTCTGCGCCCTGGCGGCCTCCCTGTCCGCGGGCTGCTCGCCGGCCGGAGCGGCCCGTCCGGCGCTCCTCCAGGACGGCACCCGCCAGGTCACCGTGGACGTCTTCCAGGACGGGCGGAAGGTGGCTCCGGTCAACGGGGTGCGCAGGCTGCGCGCCGCGCCCTTCGAGCTGGAGCTCTCCGGCGACCTGCGCTGGGCGTCCTACCACGCCGCGGCCGGCGGTGAGCTGGCCGGGAAGCTCTCGACGCCGGGCCGCCCGCTGGTCCTCTTCGCCGGCACCGCCGCCCCGGCCGAGGGCGGACGCCTGCACGTCTTCCGGGGCCGCGCCGAGAGCGACGAGGCCGCCGAGATCTTCACCGCCGACGAGCGCTTCTTCATCCGCCAGTGGGGGGCGCGCGAGCCCCAGGCCAGGGAGCTGGCCGAGCGGCTCAGCCGGAAGTTCGGCGCCCCGCCGGCCATCGCCTGCTTCGGGCGCTTCCCGCTGCCCTGCGCCGACGCCGCCGCCAGCCCGCGCTACTTCCTGTCCGGCGCCACGGGGCTCGGAGGCGAGCGCCTGCGCGGCCGGTTCCGGGTGGAGGCGCTCCGCGAGGGCGCGTCCGACCTGGCCCTGGGCGCCATTCCCCGGCTCCACCTGCTGGTCTTCCTGGAGGGGCCCATCGACCGCGAGTTCCGCAGCGCGGCCTGGACCGAGCTGGTCCTGGAGTTCGTCCCCGCGCCCGCTAAATAGCCGCCGCGCCCCGGTCCTCCCGGCCGGCCGGGCGCCGACCCCCGGTTGGGGCGCTCAGCCCCTGACGTGCCGGATGTCCTCGCCGCGGACGATGTAGACCACGTCCTCGGCGATGTTCACGGCGTGGTCCGCCACGCGCTCGAAGGCCCGGGCGGTGAGGATCAGGCCCAGAGACCGGCTGATGCTCCGCGGGTCGCCGAGCATGTAGGTCACCAGCTCCCGGAAGATCTGGTCGTTGAGCCGGTCGACCTGGTCGTCGGTCCGGATGACCACCTCGGCGTCGCCCTCCGAGCCCTTGAGGAAGGCCTCCAGTGCCCGGTGGAGCATCTGCTCGGCGATGGCCGCCATGCGCGGCAGGTCGACCAGGGGCTTGAGCGGCGGCTCCTCCAGGAGCTTGAGGCTCTCGTAGCCGTGGCAGATGGAGACCGCGTGGTCGGCGCAGCGCTCGAGCTCGGCGTTGATCCGGGTGATCATGAGCAGGAAGCGCAGGTCCCGGGCCACCGGCGTGTAGACCCCGATCAGCCTGACGGTCTCGTTGTCGATGGAGCGCTGGAAGGCGTCCATCCGGTCCTCGTCGACCAGCACCTGAGCAATGAGCGCCGGATTGCGGTCGACCAGCACGCCCATGGCCTTGCGGATCATGCCCTCGGCCACGGTGCCCATGGCCAGCACGTCCTGCTTGAGCTTGTAGAGGTCCTCGTCAAAGCGCTTGGGCATGGAACACCTCCTGTTCGTCCTGACTGTCGCTATCGGTATCGCTATCGCCATCGGAGCCGACAGGCGATGCCAACGGCGGCTCGATACCGATAGCGATATCGATAGCGAGGCTGAATCGCACGGATCCTGCGTCAGCCATATCGCCCCTCGATGTACTCCTCGGTGCGCCTGTCGCGCGGGTTGATGAAGAGCTCGGCCGTGGGGCCGTGCTCCACGAGCCGCCCGCTGAGCATGTAGATGCAGTCGTCGCTAACCCGCCGGGCCTGGGCCATGTTGTGGGTGACGATCACTATGGTGTAGCGCCGGCGCATGCCGTCGAGCAGTTCCTCCACCGCCGCGGTGGCCTCGGCGTCGAGCGCCGAACAGGGCTCGTCCATGAGCAGGACCTCGGGCCTGAGGGGCAGGAGCCGGGCGATGCACAGCTTCTGCTGCTGCTCGAGCTGCAGTTCGGTGGCCCGCGCGCCCAGCCGGTCCTTGACCGCGTCCCAGAGGAAGACCTCGCGCAGGGCCTTCTCCACGGCGAGCTTCTCCTCGGCCCGGCACAGGCTCCCGGCGCCGCCGTGCAGCCTCAGGCCGAAGACCACGTTGTCATAGATGGACAGCGGCAGCGGGTTGGGTCGCTGGAAGACCATCCCGACGGACTTGCGCAGCTCGATCAGTGAGACCTCCGGGGCAAGGATGTTCTGGCCCATGATGGTGATCTGGCCGCTGGTCCGGACGCCGGGGAAGCGCTCGTTCATGCGGTTGAAGCTGCGCAGCAGGGTGGTCTTGCCGCAGCCCGACGGGCCGATCAGCGCGGTGATCCGCCCCGGCCGGATGCTGGCCGAGACGCCGATCAGTGCCTGGAAGCCGCCGTACCACAGGCTGAAGTCCCGGGTGAGGATGCCGCGGTCCGCCGAAGCGGCGGCCGCGAGCCCCGGCCGCGGCTCAGCCGAAGACGCCGTGGACGTAGTCATGGGTCACCTGGTTTCCGGGCCGTTCGGAGAAGATCACCTCGGTGCGGTCCACCTGGACGAGTTCGCCCTTGTTGAGGAAGCAGGTCGCGTCCCCCAGGCGCCGGGCCTGCTGCACAAGGTTGGTGACCAGCAGGATGGTCATGTTCTTCCTGAGCTCGAGGAGCACGTCCTCGATGCGCATGGTGGTCACCGGGTCGATGGCGATGGAGAACTCGTCGAGGCACAGGATCTCCGGGTCGTGGGACAGCGCCCGGGCGATGGTCAGGCGCTGCTGCTGGCCGCCGGAGAGCATGGTGCCGAGCGACTTCAGCCGGTCCTTGACCTCGTCCCACAGCGCCGCCTGGCGCAGGCAGCGCTCGACGATGATGTCGAGATCCGCCCGGCTGCAGCCGCCAGCCATCCGCGGGGCGTAGGCCACGTTGTCGTAGACGGACAGCGGCAGTCCGACGGGCAGCGGGAAGACCATGCCGATACGGCGGCGCAGTCCGTAGACGTCGCGGATCCCGGCGGTGTCCTGGCCGTCGATCAGGACCTGGCCCTCGACCCGGGCTCCCGGGGTCAGTTCGATGGTCCGGTTGATGCACTTGAGCAGGGTGCTCTTGCCGGAGTTGGCCGGCCCGATGATCGCGAAGATGGAGTTCGCGGGCACGTCCAGACTGATGCCCTTCAGGCTCTCCTTCCGCCCGTAGCGGACGGCGAGGTTCCGGATCTGGATCTTGGCGTCGGCGTTCACCGGTCGCCTACCACTTCTTCTTCGCCCGCAGGCGGGTGCGCAGGATGATCGCCGCGCTGTTGAAGACGAACACGAAACCGATGAGCACCACGGCCGTGGCGTAGGGCAACGCCTCGGGCGCGTCCTGCACCTGGGTGGTGACGGTGTAGAGGTGATAGGCCAGTGCCATGCACTGGTCGGTCGGGCTGTAGGGCAGCAGCGTGCCCGGCTCGACGGCCATGTAGAAGACCACCCCCGTGAACATGATCGGCGCGGTGTCTCCGGCCGCCCGCGAGACCTGGAGGATCAGGCCGGTGAGAATGCCGCTGATCGAGTTGGGCAGGACGATGGTGCGGATCACCTGCCAGCGGCTGGCCCCCAGGTTCCAGCAGGCCTGCCGGAAGGCCATGGGCACGGCGTTCAGGGCCTCCTTGGTGGATACGATGATCACCGGCAGGGTCATGATCGCCAGGGTCAGCGAGGCGGCCAGGATGGACTTGCCCAGCCCCGCGAAGATCACGAATGCGCCCACCCCGAAGAGGGCGTGGACGATGCTGGGCACGCCCGCCAGGTTGATGACCGCCAGATTGACGGCGCGCGTGAACCAGTTGTCACGGGCGAACTCGTTCAGGTAGATTCCGGCCAGCACCCCGATGGGCGCGGCCACCAGCAGCGAGAAGGTCACCAGGTAGAGGGTCCCGACCAGCGCCGGCCAGACGCCGCCGCCGCGCATGAAGTTGGCCGGGACCTCGGTGATGAACCCCCAGGAGAGCATCGGCCAGGCGCGGACCAGGAGGTAGGCCAGGATCAGCAGCAGCGGCAGGACGATGGCCGCAGCCATGGCGCCGAAGGCGTACTTGGCGATCCGCTGCGCGCGCAGTTTGCGCCTGGTGAGGTCCGTCGCGGCGAAGAGGTTCGCGGCGCGGTCGGGCCCTGAGCCCAGAGTCGAAGGGCCGGCTTCGGGCGGGCTCATCGCTGTTTCCTTATCCCCTTGACCACCAGGTCCGCGGTCAGGTTGACCGCGAAGGTGATGACGAACAGGGCGATGCCGATGACGAAGAGCGACTGGTAGTGATGGGCGGCCGGCGGGTAGCTGCCGTCGGGCAGGGCGCCGATCCGCGGCGCCTCGCCGAGCTCGGAGGCGATGGTGGCGGTCAGAGTGGACACCGAGTCGAGCGCGTGGAAGAAGGGGAAGCGCCCATCCGCCGGGATGTTGACCGCGTTGCCGGTGGCCATGAGCACGGCCATGGTCTCGCCCACCGCGCGGCCCACCCCCAGCAGCACGGCGGCGAGCAGCCCGCTCTTGGCGGCCGGGAAGATCACCTTGTAGACCACCTGCCAGCGGGTGGCGCCCAGGGCCTCGGCGGCCGCCCGGTAGTCGTCGGGCACCGCGCGGATGGCGTCCTCGGCGATGGAGACGATGATCGGTACGCTCATCAGGCCCACGATGATCCCGGCGTTGAGCGCGTTGGCCCCCACGTCCGCGCCGGTCACCCTGACGATGAGCGGCCCCATCACCACCATGCCGATGAAGCCCCAGGCCACCGAGGGGATGGCGGCCAGCAGCTCGATCAGGATCTTGAGGGCCTCCCGGGTCCTCCGCCCGCAGAACTCGGCGATGAAGACCGCCGTGCCCAGGCCGAAGGGCACGGCCACGACCATGGCCAGGAGCGTCACCGCCCCGGTCCCGAAGATCAGCGCCAGGATCCCGTAGCTGCGCTCGACCTCGGAAGTGGGCATCCAGTTGATGCTGAAGAAGAACTTCTGGAAGTCGAACCCGTCCCGCAGGAACGGGGCGCCCTCCCTGAATATGAAGTAGAAGATGCTGAAGACGAAGACGATGGCGCTGATCCCGCAGAGATAGATGAGGCTGACGATGGTCCGCTCGCTCAGAGAGTGGAACAGTCTGCGAATCGGCCCCCGCCCGGCGGTGCGCCGCCGTCCCGGAGGGGCGGCGCCTCCCGGGCCGCTTGCGTCCTGCGCCGGCTGCGAGTCCGGCCGCATGGCCTCTTCCGGCTTCATTCCCACCTACTGCCCCTGCCCTGCTGCGACCGGGATGTACCCGGCCTGCCTGACAACCGCCTGGCCGGCCGGCGAGAGGATCCAGTCCAGGTACTTCCTGGTTTCGCCCTGCGGCTCGCCCAGGGTGTACATGTTGAGCGACCGGGCCAGCGGGTACTTCTTGTCACGGACGTTCTCGAAGGTCGGGGCATAGGCCGGCGCGCCGGCCTTGGCGGCCACGCTCACGAACTTGACCGCGGCGGTCTTGTAGCCCATGCCGCTGTAGCCGATGGCCCCGGGGGTGTGGCCGACCAGTTCGACCACCTCCTTGGAGCCGGACATGCCCAGCGCCCCCAGCTTGAAATCCTGCTTGGCCAGGACGTGCTCGCGGAAGTAGACGTAGGTGCCGGAGTTGTTCATGCGGCTGGCCCGGATGATCCGGTCCTTCTCTGCGGCCGCTCCCAGCTGCGACCACCTCTCGATGGTGCCGCCCTTGCCGAAGATGCCGGCCAGCTGTTCGAAGGTGATCTCCTGGACGGGGTTGTCCCTGTGGACGTAGATGGCGATGGCGTCGTAGCCGACGATCCATTCCTGGGGAGTCTTCCCGGTGTTCTTGAGCGCCTGGGCCTTCTCGGACGCGGTGATCTCCCGGCTGGCGTTGGCGATGTCCACTATGCCCTGGGCCAGGTCCCGGATGCCAACGCCGGATCCGCCGCCGGAGACCTCGACGGAGGCGTTCGGAGAGATTCGCCTGTATTCCTCGGCCCACATCTGGGCTAGGTTGACCATGGTGTCGGAGCCGGTGTTCCGAACCACTGTCCTGGGAGCGGGCTTCCCGGCGTTCGGCTTGCCGGATGAGGAGCCGCCCCCGCAGCCGAAGGCGGCCAGCAGCCCAACCAGCGGCAGCCGGGCGGCTAGTCGGCCCATCGATCTCCTAGGCGTTGCCATCTCTCCTCTGCTCCCATGCCTTTGGGGCTTCTCTACCTGTATTAAAGCCCGGATCCGTTAAGCCATTGTTAGAGACCGGTGAGTATCAAGTCAAGGAAGGGAACGGGCCAGGCCCCCGATTCCTTCCGGAAAGCCCCCGGGCTCGGCACCGGAGGCCCGATCCCCTCCGCAGCCGGCGGTGGTAGGCGTCCCTGTCGACCGCGCCCTCCTTGCAGACGCTGATCCCGTCTGGGAGAGCAGTCCGCGCCCCGCGACGCACGGCGTCGCCGGGCGGCTACAGCCCGCAGCGTTCCAGCAGTTCCCGATCGCCGAGCATCCCGGCCGTGGGCCCGTCGGCCGCGACGCGGCCCTCGTGAAGCACGATGGTCCTCGGACAGAGCTCCCGGATCATGTCCAGGTCGTGGGCGGCGACGATCTTGGTGTGCCGGAAGCCGGCCAGCAGCCCGATCAGCCGGCGCCGGCTGCGGGGATCGAGCCCGGAGCTCGGCTCGTCCATGACCAGCACGTCCGGGCTCATGGCCAGCACCCCGGCGATGGCCGCGGCGCGCTTCTCCCCCCCCGAGAGCCGGTAGGGTGGCCGCGCGCGGAGGTGCTCGGCCCCGACCGCCGTGAGCGACTCGCGGACCCGGCGCTCCACCTCCTCGCCCGGCAACTGCATGTTCGCGGGCCCGAAGGCCACGTCCTCGCCGACCGTGGGCATGAAGAGCTGGTCGTTGGGATCCTGGAAGACGAAGCCGACGCTGCGCCGGACCTGGGCCAGGGTCGCGCGGGTCACCGGGACGTCGCCGATCCGCACCTCGCCCCCGGCCGGCAGCAGGCAGCCGTTGAGGTGCAGGAGCAGCGTGCTCTTGCCCGCGCCGTTGGCGCCGACCAGCCCCACCGACTCGCCGTGCTCTATGCGAAAGGAGGCGCCGCGCAGGGCGGCCGTGCCGTCCGGATAGGCGAACTCGAGGTTCCTGGCCTCGACGATGTGGTGGCTCATGGCGCCCCCCCCACTGCCAGCCGCCCGAGGTTCTCGGCCAGGTGCCCGAACCGCGCGAGGGCGAAGAAGGCCAGGCAGGCGGCGAGGAAGACGGAGTCGGCCCGGCCCCAGCGCAGCGGCCGCAGCGCGGGCATCGAGCCGTCGAACCCGCGCGAGAGCATGGCCGCGTGCACCCGCAGGCCGCGGTCGTGGGCGCGCAGCAGCAGGTGTCCGGCGAGCGAGCCCCACACGCGCACCGTCGCCGGCCGGCCGGAGGCGGAACGCAGCGCGTGTGCGCGCACCGCCCGCGCCCCCTCGTCGGCCAGGACGAAGATGTAGCGGTAGAGCAGCAGGAACTGGGTGACCAGCGCCCGGGGCGCACCGAGCCGTCCGAGCCCGGAGCCGACGCCCACGTATCCGGTCGTGGCCAGCAGCGTCAGCGCCGCCCCGGCGGTCAGTGCGAACCTGGCCAGGATGGAGAGGAAGGACAGCCACCCGCCGGTGACGGCCAGCGGGCCCCAGTGCGCCACGACCTCCCGGTCGAACAGGGGGTTGAAGACTCCGACCATCACCGCGAACGGCGAGGCCAGGAGCAGGCTGCGGCCGACCAGCCGGAACGGCACCCGGCCGGCGGCGAGCATGGCCACCGGGAAGAGCGCCAGGGGCGCCAGTTCGGCGAACTCGCGCAGGGGCGAGGAGGCGACCGCCAGGACGAAACCGGCCGTGGCCAGCAGCTTGACGCGCGGGTCGAGCCGGTGCACCGGCGTGTCCTGGGCGGCCAGCGCGTCGAGCGCGCCGATCTCGCGCAGGGCGGCGTCGATCCGGGGCATCTATCCCCCGGCCTGCTCCGCCCGTCCCCGGAGGCGCAGGCCGAGACCGACCATGGCGATCAGTGCGAGGACGATGGCTCCCCCGACCACCCCCGACAGCGAGGTGCCGGAACTGACCGCCGGATGGGGCGCACCGGACTCCTCGGGCTCCCTGGCTGCTTCCGGGGTGCCGGCGGCCGCCGCCGCGACAGGCTCGCCGTCGGTTGTGGAGGACTTGAAATCATATCCTGGAAGGAAGGCCGTCCACTCCTGGATCCCGGCGCAGAGACGGTGCCAGCGATCCTGGAGGACGGCCGGCTCCTCCCTGCCGCAGGTCCCGGCCGAGGACCACTCCAGGCCGTCCGGCCGGGTCGAGGCGAACCAGGAGAAGAGCCCGCCGGTGACCAGGGCCAGCGCCGCGAACGCCACGAGCACCGGCCGCATCGAAGTGGGACGCGCCACCGGGCCGGTCGCCGAGGGCAGGACCAGCTCCGGCCGGGCCTTCCACACGAAGGCCAGCAGCGCCGCGGTCACCAGGCCCTCGACGATGCCGATGGCCAGATGGATGGGCTGCATGAGCAGCGCGAAGGTCCCGAAGGGCAGCTCGGAGATTCCGGAGAAGAGCGTCTGGAGCACGACGCCGAAGGCCCCCAGCTGCAGGCCGATGGCGCCGGCCAGCACGGCAGCGAAGGTCAGCCGCCCGCGGCCCGGCTTGTCGCCCACCATCCTCCTGAAGACCAGCGGATAGACCACGAAGCACGGCCAGAAGCCGAGGTTGAAGGCGTTGCAGCCCAGGGCCAGCAGCCCGCCGTCGGCGAAGAAGAGGGCCTGCACCGTCAGGATCGAGAACATCGCCAGGAAGGCGGCGTGGGGTCCGAGCAGGATGGCCAGCAGCAGCCCGCCGGCCAGGTGGCCGCTCGAGCCCGTCCCCGGGATGGCGAAGTTGACCATCTGTGCGGCGAAGACGAAGGCGCCGAGGACCCCCATCAGCTGCACCCTGGCGTCGGTCATCTCCTCCCGCAGCCTGCGGGCCGACCAGGCGGCCAGCCCGGCCGAGGCCGCCCACATGGCGCCGCCCACCCCCGGGGAGACCAGGGCGTCGGACATGTGCACGGGCGGCTACCTCCTCCGCGGAGCGGCTTGCGGGGCCATGGCCGGAATCATCTGACACCCTCGCCCGTGGTCGCGGTCATCAGCGCGCTGTGCTTGACACCCTTGACCGCCTTGAGTCCGGCCAGGAGCTGGCGGATCCGGGCCGCCGCGCCGCGCACCACCACCACCTCCATGCAGTGGTGGTGGTCGAGGTGCACGTGCTGGCTGCAGACGATCAGCTCCCCGAAGTCGTGCTGCACGTCCGTGAGCTTCTTGACGATCGAGCCCCGGTGGTGGTCGTAGACCATGACGATGGCCCCGGCCACGTCCCGGCCGCCCTGCCACTCCTGCTGCACGAGCGCGGAGCGCATCAGGGCCTTGACCGCCTCCGAGCGGGTGGCGTAGCCGCTCGTGGCGGCGAAGGCGTCGAACTGCTCGAAGAGCTCCGGCTCGAGCGAGATGCTGGCCCGCGAGACCCTGCCCATGGATGCCTCCTTCGGTGTTACGAAGGCATTATGCGTCACACCGCGGGGCTGTCAAGAAACACCCCCGGCGGTTCTCGCCGGTTTCTGAAATGCCTCCGCCGGCTATAATCCCGCAGGCGGCTCGACGGGACGGGATGGGAGGGCGGGGACGCTTGGTCGACACTTCGCGCGCCATGCTGGCGGCCGCCCTGGCCTTCGGGCTGTACCTGGCGGCGGGAGTCATCCTGCTCCGGGCGGCGCTCCGGCGGTTCCGGCGCAAGAGCCCCTCCCCGGAGGTTCCAGGCCTGGCGGCTCGCGGCGCCTCCGCGGGGACGGCGGCGCGGCTGGCCCGCGCCGTCCGGGCCGCGGTCCTGGCGCTGGCCGGAGCCGGGCTGCTCTGCGCCATCTATGCCCGGCTGGTCGAGCCCGACTGGCCGGCCGTGCGGCAGGTCGCGGTGCCGACCGCGGGACTGTCCGCCGCCCGGCCGGTGCGCCTGGTGCTGATCTCCGACACCCACTCCGACCCCGAGGCCCGGCTGGAGCCGCGCCTGCCGGAGATCGTCGCCGGGCTCCGGCCCGACCTCATCGTCTTCGCCGGAGACGCCCTCAACAGCCCCGGCGGCCTCCCCCACTTCCGGGAGCTCATGACCAGTCTGGCGGCGATCGCCCCGACGTACGCCGTGCGCGGCAACTGGGACGTCTGGTTCTTCGCGGGGCTGGACCTCTACGGCGGCACGGGGGTCGGGGTGCTCGACGGCCAGGCGGTGCCGGTCCGCGCCGGAGGCTCGGAGGTCTGGCTGGCCGGCTTCGGCGTCCCGGGTCGGGGGCGGTTCGACCGCGAGGGCTATCTCCGGCTGGCGCGCCGGGCCCTCGCCGGGGTGCCCGCGGGGCGGCCGGCGGTCTTCGTGCACCATTACCCGGAGGTGGCCGCGCTGGGCGTCGAGGCCGGCGCCGGGCTGGGCCTGGCCGGGGACACCCACGGCGGGCAGATCCGGCTGCCGCTGCTCGGAGAGCTCGTCCGCCTCGACCGCCTGGGCCGCCACTGGGACGCCGGCCCGCACAGGCTCGACCGTGGCTGGCTCTACGTCAACCGGGGCCTGGGCATGGAGGGCGGGGCCGCGCCGCGGATCCGCTTCCTCTGCCGTCCGGAGGTCACGCTGATCGAACTTGTGCCGGAGGGCGGGCCGAGCCAGGGCGCCCCCTCCCTCGGGTGACCGCCATCCGCGGCCGCGGGTTCCATATGCGTTCGTCCCGTCGGCTCCGGCCCGTTTGAGTTTTAGGAGAAGTGCGATGCGCGCGACGCTGCGGATTCTGGTTCTGCCGGCCGTGGGGCTGGCCCTGGTCGTCACGGGCTGCGGCCCCTCCGGCGGCGGCTCCGAGGCGCCGGCCCCGGCGGGCGTCGGCAAGCTCGGCGAGCCGGTCAAGGGGACGGCCCCCGTCCCGGTGCCCTCCACCGCCCCGGTGGATGCCAAGCTCCAGGAGGACGCCCGGCGGATCGCCACCGAGGTCGGCATGCTGCCGCCCAGCCCGGCCGCCGCCGCCGAGGGCCTGGAGGCCGCCCAGGGCTGGAAGCTGGCCGACTGGGAGGACCCGGGCACCTGCCGCCGGGTGGAGATCGGCCGGGGCGGCAACGCCATGATGCACCTGGCCACCGCCGGCGGCGAGAAGGGCAAGAGCACCCTGCTGCTCACCCGGGACATGTCCCTGGCCGACAAGGGTTCGATGCGCCTGGCCGTCTACAACACCGGCGCGGTCCCCGTACGCATCGCCGTGGCCTTCTGGTTCGCCGACTCCTGGGTCTACTACGAGAGCCAGCCGCAGGACGTCGAGCCGCGGGCCTGGAAGGAGCTCTCCTTCGACCTGGCCGGCACCGGCTACAAGACGGCCAGCTCCAAGTGGGCCTATTCCGCGTCGCTGTGGAAGCGCGAGGAGGCCAAACAGCTGGCCGTGCTGCTCTTCTCCGGCGGCAAGCCGGGAGCCATCTTCATCGACGGCGCCGCGGTCGACCTGGCCGCCCATCCCGCGCCGGGTCCGGCCGGCGCCCGCCCGGAAGGGCGTCCGGGCCCCGGTCAGGGCCAGGGCCGACTCCGCCGGCCGCCACCGCCTCCTCCGCCGCCGGCGACGCCCGGGACACCGGCCGAGAAGCCCGCCGCGCCCGAGGCCGGCGGCAAGGTCAAGGATCCCTCCGTGCCGGCCAAGCCCGAGGTCCCGGATGGCGGCGCCAAGGCTGCTCCGGGCAAGAGCCTCTTCGGCGAGCCCCCGCCGGAGGAGCCTCCGGAGAACTAGCAGCCCGATGCCCGCCCACGCCGGCCAGGCCGGCCGCCCCGCCCCGCCCTCCGCGGAGGGCATCCGCACCACCCGGACGGACCGGGCCCGCGGCCGGGCCAACGTCCGCGGAGTGTTCCCGGTCTTCGGCAGCATCTCGCTGGTCGAGAGCCGCGGCGAGCACGAGTTCCGCCCGCACCGCCACGACGGCTACGAGGTCATCGTGGTCCGCCGCGGGGTCTATCGCGCGGAGCTCGGCGGCCAGTCCTTTCGGCTGACCCGCGGGCAGGGCCTGGTGGCCAAGCCCGGGGACACGCACCGGGACTTCTGCCAGCCGCCGCTGGTCTACTTCGCGGTGAACTTCGAGCTGTCCTCCGGGCTGGAGGGCGACCCGGCCCGGCCCGGGCTCTTCGCCCCGGGGGTGACCCCGGCCATGCAGATCTTCCGGATGGACGAGCGCCGCGCCTGGCCGCTGGTGCGCCAGATCCTCGACGAGTCGCAGGCGCCCGACGAACTCACCGCGCACGTCCAGGACGCGCTGCTGCTCACCTTCTTCTGGCGGCTGGTGCGGGCGCTGCCCCGCGAGGCGGTCTCCGAGGCCTTCCTGGACCTCTCCAGCAGCCGGGCGTTCCCGGCGCAGCTCCAGCGCGTCTTCCGGGCGAACCTCTCGCGGCCGCTCGACCTGCCGGGGATGGCGCGGCTGATGGGCGTGAGCGAAAGCTCGCTGTCCCACAAGTGCCGGCGGCTCCTGGGCGTGACGCCGGCGAAGGCCTTCCTGCGTTGCCGGATGGAGCGGGCGGCGATGCTCCTGGCCAGCACCTCGCTGGCCGTCAAGGAGGTGGCCTTCGAGCTCGGCTTCGAGGATCCCTTCGCCTTCTCCCGCGCCTTCCGCCGGCACTTCGGCAAGTCGCCGTCGGAGGGGCGGTGGGCGAGGGGATAGTCGATGGCCTGGGGCAAGAAAGGCAGAATGCAGAATGATGAATTATGAATGATGAAACGTGAGCCGGAAGACCGGCCTCGGAGCCCTTTCAGCATTCATAATTCATCATCCCACATTCCCCGTCGCGTACGGCGATCCGCCGACCCGGACTTTCAGCTCCGTGAAGACGCCGTTGTCGAGCCTGGCCCGCTCCACGTAGATGCGCGTGCCGTGGAAATCGATGAAGGCGTTGGGGTATGGATAGATGCAGCTGCGGATCAGCCGGTAGGTCTGTTCGGCCGGGGCGGCCGGGTCGATGCGGTTGTCGTCGGCCCTGATCGGCTTCATGTAGGGCTGGTTCTCCTCCAGCTGCTGCGGTGTGCGCGGCGGCCTTCCGGCCACCAGCGCCGGGAGGTTTTCGCGGAGCAGTTCGGCGGTCTTCCGGGCGATCTTGCCGAGTAGCTCCCGGACGGTCTCGTGCTCGACGTCGATGTCCACGTCGCCGCGGGCGAAGATCTCGCCGGCATCGATCTTGCTCTTCACCCACATCAGGGTCATGCCCGTCCGGCGGTAGCCGCCGAGGATGGCGTAGTTCATGGGTTCGTTGCCGGCCGCGGAGAGCACCGCCGGGTCGGGGCTCTCCCCCGGCATGAGCAGCCGCGCGGGGTGCCCGCCGATCCATCCGGCCGGCGGGATGGTGAAGATCCGCTCCTTGATGATCTGCTTCCAGCCCAGCGAAAAGCCCACGTCCGGCCGGAGCGAACGGATCTGCGCCTCGGTCTCCTTGGAGTTGATGTCGTCGATCCTGAAGACGGGCACCTTGAGCCGCGCGGCCAGCGCCGTGAAATCGTGCACGTCCATGTAGAGCTTGCCGCGCTCGCGGGGCGTGAAGAGCCCCACCACCTCGAGGTGCTCGACCAGCGCTGGCAGGGCCGCCGCGCCGATCTCGTTCATGCTCGCCAGGATCGCTCTCATGGGATGCGCCCCTCCGCGCTGACCTGGAGGGGATGATATGGCCCGCGGCGGAGCCGCGCAACCCCCGGGCGGCGGAGGTCTACTTGATCTCCTGCAACCCGGCGGTCTTGGGGTCGAACCGGAGCACGTGGACCTGGTTGTAGCAGTTCACCGCCCAGACCAGCTTGCGGTTGGGGTCGTACATCAGCCCCAGGTCCACGTTGAAGGCCCCCTTGCCGATCGGATTGGCGCCGGCCAGTTCCGCGCCTAGCCACGCGTTCTTCTCGCAGTCGTAGACCAGCGACAGCAGCTTGCCGCCCTCGCCCGTGGCCTGCCCGCCGAGCATGACCATGTCGCAGTCGGCCAGGTAGGTGGCCTCGCGGGCGTTGACCCTGGCCTTCTCCCGGCCGGCGGCCTCCAGCCACTTCACCTCGCCGGTCTTCGGGTCGCAGGCCATGACGTCGCCGCCGTGCTCCTTGTCGGCCGAGGAGAAGAGCAGCAGCCGGGCACGCTTGGTGTCCCAGACCATCCCGTGACAGTCCGCGCTGACCGCCGGGAGCTTGCCCTTCACGCCCACGGGGCTCCAGGTCCGGGCCTTGGGGTCCAGCAGAAAGAGGCCGGTCTCGTAGCGCGCCCTCTCTGCCCAGGCCATCACGCCCTGGGGTGTGCCGCAGAGCGTGGTGACGTACATGTTCGGGAGGAATGGGCTGGGCTTGTCGTTCCGGGACCACCTCCCGGCGGCCGGATCGAAGAAGTACGTGAAGGCCTTGGCCGCATAGATCAGCGTCTTGGTCTCCGGTTCGTAGCCGGTGGTCTTGTAGGTGTGCCCGCTGATCCAGGGGCTCCCCGTCAGGCTCCACTCGCCGGGGGAGAAGTTCCCGTTGAGCACCTGCTCGTTGGTGGTGCAGAAGTCGAGCGGCATCTCCGGGGCGAAGGGTATGGACCAGCGGCCGGTCTTGACATCGTAGACCTGGGGCGCCGTTCCGCTGTAGTAGCAGTGCCCGCCGGAGAAGCGCATGATCAGGTCCCGCTCCGGCGAGTAGATCGCGGTGCCCCAGCCGGCGCCCATCTGGGGCTGCCGGGGAGCCGGCCGGGCGGTCCAGGTGTTGGCCGGCAGCGCCTTCAGCTCGGCCTCGACCTTGGCGGGATCGGCCGCCGGGGCGCCCTTGTACCACTCCGGGTCGTAGGTCTCCTTGCGGCGCTCGACCGCGCCGGGCTTGGCGCCGAGCCTCTCCGCGCCGGCGGCGTCGGGCCGGGAGACATCCAGGCGGCACAGCCACGTGTTGGCGGAAAGCACCAGCACCGAGTCATCCGCCCCGGCCGCCGCCCGGATGGCGCCGCCGCGGGCGAGGTCGGCGCCGCTCGGCGGGGCGTTCTTATCCCAGGAGGCGATGAACTCCCACCGGTCCGCGGCGGTGTCATAGGTCCAGGCCTCGAGCGGTCGGTAGCGATACAGGGCCGGATAGTAGCCGACGCCGGAGTCATAGCCCCAGCCGCCCAGGAGCAGAACCTTCTTGGCGACGGGCAGCCAGACCAGCGCGTGGCCGCCGCGCGGCGACGGGGACAGGGCCGGCTTCCGCTCCTCCCACTTCCGCCCGTCGAAGGTCCAGGTGTCGGCCAGCAGAGCGTTGAGCGCGTCGCCGCCGAAGAGCACGGCCCGCCCGCTGACCGGGTCGTAGACCAGCGGCGAGAGCGCCCGCTGGGGCGGCTGCCGGTCGGGCTTGAGCGCCTCCCAGACGTTGGCGGCCGGGTCGTAGGTCCAGGTGCCGGGATCGCCGCGCTCGGTCTGGACATTGGCGCCGCCGAAGAGCACGACCTTCCGGATGTTCGGCATGTAGCACATCGAGCCCCAGTAGAGCGTCCCGCCGACCCCGCCGGGATGGCTGGCCGGGGCCAGGTCCTTCCAGACCCGCGCCGCCGGGTCGTAGCTGAAGGTGCTGCCCATGACGTAGAAGAAGACCCGCTTGGAATCCGGGTCGAGCGCGTACTGGTTGCCGTACTTGACGCCCGTGTACCTGGTCACATTGGGCCGGCAGTTGCCCTCCGCGTCGGTGAGCCCCCAGCTCTCGCTCTTCCAGGCGGGGGCCTTGCAGTCGCCGAACTGCGGGCCCCAGGCCTTGCCCGGAGGCAGCCAGTTCTCCCACTGACCGGCAGCCAGGTCCAGGGCCAGCTCGTCGAAGGGATGGGGCTTGGGGTAGTACGAGGAACCGATGCTGCCGCCCAGGGCCATGAAGCGCCCGAGCCCCGGCTCGTAGACGAGCGGCGCGTCGCCCCGGCCGCAGTCGGCCTTCTCGAGCTTGACCCACTGGTTGGAGGCCGGCGCCGGAGCCGCCGGACCGGCCGGAGCGGCCGGAGCGGTTGCTCGCGGCGCGGGCGCCGCCGGCTCACCCGCGGCCAGCTGCGCCGCCAGGAGTCCGCCGCTGCCGGCCGCCGCGACCGCCGCCACAATCGCGGCAACCAGTTTGATCTTGGCCATGACCATCGCCTTCATGGTGCCCTCCGCCAATGAAACCGCCGAGGCCGATGCCGCGCCGGCCCCCAGGCCCTTGAGCGTTGCCAGCAATGCGGCCGGCGCCTCCGCCGCACCGGCCCCAGTCGCAAGCATGCCGAACAGCGCCGTTGCCGGAACGGTGACGCCACGTCGCGCCAGGAGTCCGCGCATCCGCTCCAGGGCTCTGGACAGAGTCATGGAGACCCGGCTGCGGCCCCAGCCCAGTTCCGCGGCGGCCTCGGCCTCCGAGCGGCCGTAACAGCAGCGCAGCAGCAGCACCTCGCGCTGCGCCTCCGGCAGCGCGGCCAGGGCCGCATCCAGCTGCGGCCGGACCAGGGCCCACGAACCTTCTGCGGAAACGGTCTCAGGACTGCGCATGCCAGCCGCCTCCCTCTCTCTCCGGACGCGCCGGGCTGTCTCGCGGCGGAGGTTCAGCGCCACGCTGCGGGCCACCGTGTAGAGCCAGCCGGCCAGGACCGTGGAAGGCGGCAGGCCGCGCGCCTTGCGGGCCAGCACCAGGAAGGTCGCCTGGGCGGCGTCCTCGGCGGAATGCGCTTCGCCGAGCAGGCGCAGACAGGTCGAGTAGACGCGCCCCGCGTGCCGGTCGACCAGCGCGGCGAAGGCCTGCTGGCTATCCTTGAGGGTGTATTCGGCAAGAAGCTCACGGTCGGTCATCAGCGCCCGTCCAGGACCCGTCAAGGCCGTGTCCTTCATCATCCATCACTCATGATATCACCGCCGGGCGACCCGGCGCCACATGATTTGCAGTGGTTCGCGGCGGATTTCCTCAGTTTTCCAGAGACATGTGGCTGAGTTCGGTGTATGGTCTCTAGCGGTATCCTGGGAATACCACAGGAAACCGCATGATGGAGGACAAGACATTGACAATCAAAGGCATAGCGATAGAAAGGCGTCTGCTGTATAGGGACGTCCATGACAAGCTGTGCGAGACTATCGACGCTGAAGGGCTATGGGGTAAATACCTTTCGCCCGAGAGGGAGCTCTGTTCGCTGCTGAGGGTCAGCCGGAAGACCCTGCGCCGCGGCCTTGAGATGCTGGAACAGCGCGGCATTGTCGTTCGGGAAGCCAGCCGGGGGGTGTTTGTTCTTCCCAAGGCTGTCCGGGCCAGCGGCCGGCGCCTTCGCAGGATGGCTGTTGGACTTTCCTCGATCGCTGACGGGGGCCTGATCGCCGGGTTGAGTTCGCAGGCCACGGCGCAGGAATGGCAGCCGGCATTCATCGATCTGACCACGCCGGACAGCCGCCGGCGGCTCTTTGAAGAGCTTGCAGGCGGCGGGATTGACGGAGTGCTGCTGGTCTCGTGCCTGGACCGGGAGCTGGTCGCGGAGCTGACCCGCAACTGGGGAGGAGCGGTCGTGCTGGCTGACCACTGGTTCGAGGACCTGCGCGTCACCGGCGTGACCGACGATGCCGAGGGTGGCGCCCGGCAGGCGGTCAACCACCTGCTCGCGCTCGGCCACCGCCGGATAGGCTATGTGGAGATCAGCCGGCGGGAGTACAACCCGTGGCGCTATCGCGGTTACCGGCTTGCTCTGGAAGAGGCTGGCATCCCAGTGGACGAGAGGCTGGTGGTCCCTTCGGCCTATTCGCTGCAGAGCAGCCGCCTGGCCGCGGAGCAGCTTCTGGGGCTGGACAATCCCCCGACCGCCATACTGGCCTTCGACCGGCTTCGCGCCTGGGGCGTCTGGCGCGCGGCCGAACTGCGCGGCATGGCGGTCGGCCGGGATCTCTCTTTGGTGGCCTTCGACCGCGACGACGTGCCGCCGGAGCTGACCGCCGTGCGCGCCGAAGGCGGTCGGTTGGGCCGGGTGGCGGTTGAGCGGCTGACCGAGATCGCTGACGGCAAGGCCGAGCCCGGTGGCCTGGTGACGGTTCCGACGGAGCTGGTTGTCGGGCAGTCCAGCGGGGCGGTGTTCCCGCCGGCGGAGGCAAACCGGCCCGGGCAGTCGGAAGCGTAAGGGAAGAGTACAAGCATGATGCACTTGCGCGGAAATGCGGCCTGGGGCGCAGTCCTCGGCTTCGTCCTGCTGGCCGCCGGGGTCGCCCGGGCGGAGACGCTCGAGGCCAATCCCGGCAACTACCGGGAGCTGATTCCCAGGCTGAAGCCCGGCGACACGCTGAAGCTGGCCGCCGGCCAGTACAAGGACCAGCTGCGGCTCAAGGAGCTCAACGGCGAGGAGGGGAAGCCCATAGTCGTCACTGGACCGGAGGGCGGCGCGCCGGCGGTCTTCACCGCGATGGCCGGCCGCAACACGGTCGAGATCAGCGCGTGCAGCCACGTGACTCTGCGCAGCGTCAAGATCGACGGGCTCAAGCTCGACGACCCCATCGCCATACGCCTCAAGGGCGGCGGGCACCACATCGCCCTGGAGAACCTGACCATCGTCTCGACCACCATCGGCGTGGAGATGGCCATGGGCCGCTACTGGGACTGCGCCGTGCGGGGGTGCACCATCCGCGAGACCCGCACCGGCATGTACATCGGTCAGTGGCAGGGCAAGGACCCCTTCGCGCGGCTGGTGGTGGAGAACAACCTGATCGAGGACCCGACTGGCTACTGCGCCCAGTTCAAGCCGCAGCTCACCCGCCCCGAGGACATGCCCGAGGGGCCGAACATCATCCGCAATAACGTCTTCGTCAAGACCAGGAACGCCGGCTTCGGGGAGCTGAGCAGCCCGGGAGGCCGGCCGTGCCTGAACATCAATCCCGTCCCCGCCTCCGGCCGCGGCTCTAGCGACATGTACCTGATCTACGGCAACGTCTTCTATCAGAACAACATGAACGACGCGCTCTTCCAGGGCGCCGGCAACATCGCCCTCTACAACAACCTGTTTGTCAACGAGCTGGGCAGCACCGACGCGATCAACTTCCAGCAGCACGTCAACGGCAAGATCCGCAAGCTGTGGGTCTTCAACAACACCGTGGTCTGCAAGGGGACGGGCATTCACGTCGGCGGCTCGGAGGACAGGGACCTCCACGTATTCGGCAACGCGGTCTTCGCCGGCAAGCCGCTGGCGCTCTCCGCCAACGTCAAGGCCACCGACAACCTGACCGGCGCGTACCAGGACGCCGACGCGTCGCTGAACGCGCCCTTCGCGAAGATCGGCGAGCTGGACCTCTTCCCCAAGGCGGGGAAGCTGGCCATCGCCAAGGATCTCGACTGGTCCGGCGTCAGGGAGTTCTCCGGCTGGGACCTGGACTTCAACGGGGTCAGGCGCGAGAAGCCCTTCCACGGCGCCTATGCCGGCGAGGGACAGAATCCGGGATGGAAGCTGGAGCTGGGCATCAAGAAGCCGGCGGCCAGCAAGGGCGCGAAGTAGGAGGAAGGTGAGATGAAAGCTGCCCAGATCCTGCCGCTGCTCCTGATGCTGACCGCCGCAGCGTTGTCCGCCGAGCCGGCGACGCCTCCCGCTTTCGCCAGGAAGCCGACCGCGGCCATGGCCGGCGACAAGGTCAGGGTCGAATTCGCGGCGGACCGCGAGGCCGACGTGGCCGTGTACGTGGAGAACGGCCAGGGCAGGATCGTCCGGCACCTGGCGGCTGGCGTCCTCGGCAAGAACGCTCCTGAGCCTCTCAAGGCCGACTCGCTTGAACAGTCCATCGAGTGGGACGGCAAGGACGACGACGGCCAGGCCGTCCTGGGCGGACCCGGTGGGCCGTTCAGGGTGCGCGTGGGCCTGGGGCTCAGGGCCAGCTGGGGCGGCGCGGCCTTCGCCGATCCGGACAGGGCCGGACCCAACCGCATCGAGCGCGTCATGGGCCTGGCCTGCGGCCCGGACGGGAGGCTCTACGTCCTGGATGGCTGCGACGCCTGGCTGTTCAGGAACGGCTCAAGGGTGCTGGTCCTGCGGCGCGACGGATCCTACGAGAAGACCATCAAGCCCTTCCCCCCGACCCTGCCCATCGAGCGGGTGAAGGGGCTCGGCGCCTTCGTCAACTCCTTCGGCGCGGTCAACCCGCTCGTATTCTCCCCGCACGGATTGAGCTTCTATCCGCAGCAGGAGGTGGCCCACCAGCCCGCGGTGATGCCCGATGGGCGCATCGTCCTGGCGGGCCGGACCAGCGATCCCCGGCCCCATGCCGCCGTGCCTACCTTGGCCATGCTCGACGGCGACGGCGGCCTGCCCGCCGCCACCTACGCCGGGCCGGAGCTGGCCAAGGCGCTCTGGAGATCCTCCTATCCCAGCTTGGCCCCGGCCTCCGATGGCGGAGCGGTCTATCTGACCGGCCTGGGCGCCCCGGCGCAGGATGCCAAGCCCGCCGGCGCGTGGCCTGCCGTGTACCGGGCCAAGCTTCCCGATCGCGGCCCGGCCGAGCTCTTCTTCGGCGACCCGGACAAGGCGGGCAGCGACAACGCCCACCTCAGCGATCCGCGCGGACTGGCCGTGGACGGCAAGGGGCACCTGCTGGTCGCGGACTTCGGCAACAACCGCGTGGTGGTGCTCAACGAGAAGGATAAGTCCCTGGCCGGTTCGTTCCCGGTCGAGCGGCCCTCCTGGGTGGCGGTTCACCCGAAGAGCGGCGCCGTTTACGTATGCAGCAAGCAGACGAACGTCATCAAGTTCGCCCTTTCGACAGGCTCAGGGCAGGCCGCGTGGAACGATCCCAAGGAGCAGGCGCGGGTTGACCTTTCCGGTTTTCTCTCCGGCGCACTCAAGAGGGTGCAGAGGGACTACCATGGGGGGAGCAGTCTGTGCTTCGCCCTGGACGGGTCGGCCGAGCCGGCCGTGCTGTGGGCCGGCCTGGTGACGAACACGGACGCCGCCCGCCAGGCCGGCGGGGCGCAGCTCCTGGTGCGCTGCGAGGACCGGGGGACCGCGTTCAGCGACGCCGCCCCGACTCCATGCGGGGGCGCGCCACTGCTCCGGCGGCCGGCCGCCGATCCCTCCCGCCGGGAAGTCGCCTGCCTGCGGGAGGGGCGGCTGCACATCCTGAACGAGGAAACCGGCAAGGTCCGCGTCCTCGGCGACGGCGGCCGGGGCAGCGTTGGGGCCGGCATGGCCCGGAACCCCCGACTGGACCGCAACGGCAGGATCTACAGCGTGGATCACGAGGCGGGCCTGATCCGCTACAGCGCCGACGGCAAGCCGCTGCCATTCCCGGCGACCGCCGGCCTCCCTTACCTGCAAGGACGATTGCCGGCCGGCGCCACCGGCACCACCTGGTGGGAGGGCGGTTTCTGGGTGGACCGCAGGGGCGACATCTACGTGCGCAAGGACGGGCTGAAGTACCACGGGCAGAAGTGCGTGCAGGTCTACGACCCGGATGGCAACTACAAGCGGACGGTCGTTTGGGCGCTCAGCGACGCGGGATACGGTCCCCGGACGGACGCCCGTGGCAACATCTACATCATGGACATTGCCAAACCGGCCGGCCAGCCCTTCCCGGCGGAGTTCGGCGGCCGCGTCGTGCCGAACCCGGACCCGAAGGACGAGTACTTCGGGCCGGCGGAGCCCGGCCGCCCGACCGCGTCCGTGTACAACTGGATGTACGGGAGCATCATCAAGTTCGGCCCAGAGGGCGGAGCGATGTGGATGGGCGCAGCCCAGGGCGGGCCCAACCAGCTCGACTACGAAGGCTGGCGCGGCACGGCGGCGGACCTGCGCACGGCCGGCGGCGCCCTGACGGGGACGCTGGGCAATCCCCAGTATCCCACCTGGCTGTTGTTCCCGGCGCTTAACCTCGACGCCTCCTCCCAGAACAGGATCACCCTGCGCCTCAAGAACGCCACCGACGGCAACCAGGCCACGCTCGGGTATTCGGCGAACTGGTATTCGCAGTCGGCGTGCGACGGCAGCCTCGGGCAGCATCGCAAGACCGTCGAGATCAAGCCCGACAGCGACTTCACCGAGTACACCTTTGACCTGTCGGACGAGAAGAACTGGAAGGGGAGGATCCATTGGATAACCCTGACCCCCAGCAACGGGAAGAAGGGCGCCTTCAGCATCGACTGGGTGCGCATCGGCGGCGCCGACAGCCCTTCGGCAAGCTCAGGGCCTGGCGGCAAGCTGGTCTGGAACTTCGACAAGGAGGACGCTCTGGACAAGAAACTGCCGGCGACCATGAAGAGGGAGAAGGCCATCGGCGACCACTGCCCGGAGGGCATCGAGCTCCAGGGGGCGCACTGGATGAGGCCGGGCTTCTCCCCGACATACTCCCCCTCCGGCGGCACCGAGCGCTGCCGCTGCACCGGCACGGACTTCGACGTGGACGACTTCGGCCGGGTCTTCGCGCCGGACCTGGGCCGCTTCCGGGTGGGCGTCCTGGACACGAACGGCAACGAGATAATCTCCTTCGGTGCCTACGGCAACCAGGATTTCTGCGGACCGGACAGCTACGTGCCGGATCCGGCCACCAAACTCCTGCGTCCGCGGAGGGAGGGCGATCCCAAAGACTTGGTCAGCCCGTTCGCCCAACCGGAAATCGCCTTCGCCTGGATCATGGGCGTGGCGGTGACCGACCGGAACGCCTACGTGGCCGACGCGTTCAACAAGCGGGTGCTCCGGGTGAAGCTGGGCTACGCAGCCGAAGCCGGCTGCGACATCAAGTAGTTCCGCGGGGGAGGAACATGCCGATGAGAGCGATCCTGGCCGTCAGCGCGGCAGTCGGGTTCGGCCTGTGCGCCGCTGCCGGGGAGCCCGGCAAGGGCCCCGCCCGCCCGGCACCGGAATGGGCGAAGAACATCCTCGAGCAGGACTACCTGGGCTACAAGTTCGAGCTGCCGCCCACCGTCAAGAAGAAGCACCCCCGGCTGCCCTATCCCTCCGAGAAGGTCCTGGAGTGGTACCGGCAGAACCCGAAGGATCAGCCGGCCGACGACCCGCTGCTGATGTATCTGATCACCAAGGACCGGAAGCACCTCGACCAGATCCTCGCCTGGATGAAGACGCCCCCGGCCGGCCGGAACGCCGGGCGCTGGCGGCCGGTCTGGGCCCTGGACTGGCTCTACGACGAACTGCCCGAGGACCTGCGGCAGGCGCAGCTCAAGAAGTGCCGCGCCGCCAATCTCGGCTGGCCGGACAGCGAGGTCTGCCCGACCCAGGGGATGTTCATGAACCAGTGCGGCCTGACCGGGATGGCCGAGGCCATCGTCGCCTGGGAGCCCGGCGACGACGAGCAGCTCAAGGCAGCCCACCGGCGATTCTTCAAAGTCTTCGTGCCGATGTGGCATGTGGCCATGGGACCGGAAGGCGGCGGCCTTTCCCTGCCCAGCTATCATTACGTGCACAGCCTGCAGAGCCAGATCGTCGGCGGCCTCGAACTGTGGTCGAGCTTCCTGGGCGAGGACCTCTACAGGAAGTACGCCTGGATGAAGCCGTTCGGCTACCAGCCGATCTTCATGACCCTGCCGCACATGGGCACGGCGCCTCTCGGCGACAGCCGGGACGAGTGCGGGATGACGTCCGGCACCCCCTACAAGCACGGGGAGGTCTTCACCGAACGGTACGACGACCCCTACATGCGCTGGTTCGCGCACTGCCTGCGCGGGGGGCAGCCGCCGCAGAGGCCGGTCTTCAAGTTCACCGAGTACGGCGTGGGGCACGAGTTCGACCCGCGCGGCAAGGCGCTCAAGCCGCCCGGGGATGGTCTTGCGCCGGAGCGGTTCTTCGAGGGCTGGGGCCTGGCGGCCATGCGCAGCGACTGGACCGAGGACGCCACCTACGCGCTCTTCAAGATCGGGGACATCAACACCAACCACACCCACTGCGATAGCGGCATGTTCTACATCTACCGGCACGGGGACCTGGCCCTGGACAGCGGCTGCTACAGCTGCGGGACCAATCATGGAAGGAGCTACTCCACCCTGGCCATCGCCCACAACGTGGTCACGGTCTACGACCCGGCCGACAAGTTCGTACCCAACGACGGCGGGCAGCGCGCCGTCTGCGCCGAGCATTACGGCTCGCCCACCGACGTGGAGGACTACCTGGTCAAGCGGCGCGAGGTATACGAGACCGGCGACATGCTGGCCTACGAGCCCTGCCAGGAATACGTGTACGCCGCCGGAGACGTGACCGCGGCCTACCAGTGCGCGCTCAGCGGCGGGGCGGACCCCAGGCAGCGCACCCGGCGGCTGGAGACCATGACCCGCACGTTCCTGTACATCCGCCCGGACTACTTCGCGGTCTTCGACCGGGTCGTGGCGCTGAAGCCCGAGCTTCAGAAGAAGTGGCTGCTCCACGCTTCGAACCAGCCCAAGGTGGACGGGGATGTCGTCACGATCGAACGCAACAACGTGATCAGCACCAAGCCCGGCAAATACCAGCCCGACAGCCTGGCCATGATGATCAAGACGCTCAAGAGGCCACCGCCCGGGGGGCGCCCCTCTGATCCGGAGTACTTCCAGTACGAGTGCCACGGCAAGCTCTTCTGCAAGACGCTCCTGCCCCGCGAACACAGGATCGAGCTGGTGGGCGGTCCGGGCAAGGAGTACTGGGTGGACGGGAAGAACTACGACATGGTCTGGAAGGTCGGCTCCTCCGGCCAGATCCCGCTGGACGGCGATCCCACCCTGGCCCGGGGCGTGGGCGCCTGGCGCGCCGAGGTCAGTCCCAGGGGGAACGGGAACAACGAGGATCTGTTCCTGCACGTCATCCAGGTGGGCGACAGCAAGACCCTGGCCCGGATGGCCCCGGTGGAGTACCTGGAGAAGGACGGACAGGTGGGCTTCAGGCTGACTGCCAACGGCGGCGTCTACACCGTGCTCTTCGACAAGACCGACGGGGTCGGCGGACACATCGCCTTCGAGAAGGACGGGAAGAAGACCATCGACCGGGACTTCGCCGAGAAGATTCTGCCCAACCGCGAGCCCGCTGCCGCGAACGACGCGGCGAAACCGTAATCAGGAGGAGTCCCATGCGCGCGACAATGGTGACACTCGTGGTCCTCTTCGCCACCGTGGCGGCCAGTCCATGTCCGGGCGCCGAATCACCGGCCGGCGAGTGGACCAAGGTCTCCGACGAGGAACTCGGGCCGGGTTTCTCGCCGGGGCTGGTCTGGTCGCCGGAGGCGAAGCGCTTCGTCCTCTTCGGCGGGGTGCTGGGTGCCCAGCACAGGGGCGAGCGCCCCTACGACGTGATGAGCTTCGACCCGGCCGACGGCAAGTGGCGCAACCAGCTGCCCAAGGCCGCCGAGGGACGAGGCGGAGAGACCGGCGCGGTCAAGAAGGTCCCGTTCAAGACGCCCTGGTATTCCTTCGAGGACGCGGAGGGGCTGGCCCGGCCGAACACCTATCACACCTCCTGGTGGTACCAGTACGCGCTGGCGCCGTGGGACGGCAAGGTCTACGCGCTCATCTGCGGCCGGGTGCTCTGCTACGATCCTAATGAGCGGGCCTGGAAGGACATGAAGGCGCCCGTCGGCCCGATGCCGCAGGCTCAGAGCTACATGGACAGCCTCAGCTGGTCGGCCCTCTGCGCCGACCCGGTGAACCGGGAGCTCCTGCTATTCGGCGGCTGCGGCGTGGCCACCGAGAACGGCTCGCCCGGCACCTGGGTCTACTCCCCGGAGAAGAACGAGTGGCGGAAGCTCGAGCTCAAGAGCGAGCCGCCGCCGCGGGCGCTCTCCCCGATGGCCTTCGACCCGGCGGCGAAGAAGATCGTGCTCTTCGGCGGCGACGGGCTGGATCGGGTCCATGCCGACACCTGGCTCTACGACTGCGCCACGCGGACCTGGGAGGAGAAGAAGCCGGCGGTCGGCCCCGCGCCGCGCTTCGGACACGCGCTGCTCGCCCTGCCCAAGAGCGGGAGGGTCGTGCTCATCGGCGGCAAGGCCTACCGCACGACCAACGACTATTACGCGATGCTCTACCGGGCGCTGCCCTTCGAGGTCTGGACCTACGACGCCGGCAGGAACGAGTGGGCCCTGGTCCAGCGCCTCGAGAAGGGCGGGCCGCCCCAGATCCCCAACGAGGCCGCCTGCGCCGCGGCCTCCGGCGACGATGCGGTGGTCTTCATCGGCGGCACTCCGCAGAGCTACGAGAAGGGCCCGGCGCGCAGCACCTGGCTGTGCCGCCCGGACACCTCCAAGCCCGACGCCGCCGGCACCGCCCAGTACGGCGTCAAGCCCGGTGCGGCGGAGCTCCGGACCGGAGCCTTCGACCCGGATTGGTACGCCAAGGATCTGCCGCCGGCCGACCCGGCCGCGGGCGAGGCAGCCCTGAAGAGCCTCGTTGCCAACACCTGGACCGCGCTCAAGCCCCCGCGTCTGATCGAGAACCGCCAGGGCGGCGCCTGGAGCACGGTGACGCTGGACACGGACCGCGATCAGATCGTCCACATGGGCGGTGGGCACAGCGCCTATTTCGGCAACGATGTCGCCCACTACGACATCAAGACCGGCCGCTGGAGCATCGCCTGTCGGCCGCAGTTCGCGCTGGAGTTCAACTACTCCCTCGATGGCCCAGGCCCCTGGGCCTTCAACGGCGCCCCCTGGGGCAATCACAACTACCACGCCTACGCCTACGATCCGACCATCAAGCGCGTCGCGTACATCAAGGAGGGCATGACGCTCTTCTACGATCCGGCGGCGCGGACCTGGCCGTACGCCGAGAAGTTCGGGAACCTGCCCTTCAGCGTCAGCAAGTACACCAACTACCTGGTCACCACGCCCGGCGGCGTGGTCTGCTGGACGCAGGCCAAGGAGAACCGCACAAAGAACGGGCTCTGGCGGCTGGAGGGCGGCAAGACCTGGAAGGAGATCCTAACCTCTGGCGAGGCCCTGCCCGCGCCGGTCTGCGACGGCTCCACCATCACCTACGACTCCAAGCGCGACCGGCTGCTGCTCACCACCACGCCCGCCAAGGGCGGCGAGCCCGCCGGTCAGGTCTGGTCCGCGGACCTGAAGAGCGGCGAGGTGAAGCGGCTCAGCCCCGACGGCATGGCCGCCGTCAGGTGCGAACGGTTCGCGCGCGAGTCGGCCTATCTCCCCAAAGACGACCTGGTCATGATCGGCTTCCTGCTGCCGGGCAACGGTGGCGCGCTCGTGCCCTTCTACGACTGCGAGAAGAACCGCTGGCTGGGGGCGAAGATGCCCGGCGCGGAGTTCTTCAGCGCCGGCAAGCTGGGGATGACCGAGGATTTCGGCCTGGTCTACGACCCCGGGCGCAACCTGGTCTGGGGCGTGCGCGGGATACTCCAGGCGGCGGGGAGCCTGCGGGCCGCGGGGGTGGATGCCGCATCGCTGGGGGCTCAGTCCCTGAAGTAGGGGTCGCGAGTTCGGCCCGGGGTCACTTGCCCAGCAGCTTGAGGACAGCCAGCGCCACCGCCCCGGCGGCCTTCCTGACGTTGGAGATGCGGTTGAACTCCGCAGCGGTGTGAGCCATGCCCGGCTCGGAGCAACCCAGCGCCACGGTGGGCATCCGCCCGACCCGGAGCAGGTGGCTGCCGTCGTACCAGGCGCCGAGGATGCCCTCCTCGGCCGGCCGGTTCCAGGCGGACTCGAAGCCCCGGCGCGCGGCGGCCATCAGCTCGTCAGCGGCCGTGGCGTCCGGGGCGTCGGCCATGCGGCAGGGCGGGGCGTCCTTGGTCCAGACCAGCTCCGGGGGGTGTTCGCGGAGCCACGGGTCGGCCGCGGCGACCTCGGCCAGAATCGCCTCGAAGCGTGCGCGGAGCAGCGCGCCGCAGAAGCCCCGGCCGGCGCGCTCGCTTTCCTCGGCCTCGGCGTACTCGTAATTGACGTTGGCCGAGAGCAGCCCGTGGTCCGGCACCACCCAGGGGGCGTAGCCGGCCTGGAGCACGCCGACGTTGACCGGTACGCCCGGGTGCAAGGCGGCGCGCTCGGCCGCGAAGCGGTCGACGGCGGCCTTGACGGCAAGCAGCTTGTCGACGGCATTGACTCCGCCGTACGAGCCGTGGCCGGCGCGGCCGCGCACCGTCACCTCCATGGTGGCGATGCCCTGGCAGCCGGTGGTGATACGGCCGGCGGTGCCGTCGAGCAGGACCGCGGCCCGGCCGCGGACCCCGGCCAGACAGCAGGCCAGGGTGCCCGCGCCCGCGCCGGAGCACTCCTCGTCGACCACCGACTCGAAGATCACCTCGCCGTCGAGGGTCGCGCCGGAGGCGGCCAGCGCCCGGAGCGCGAGGAGTCCGGCGATCAGCCCGCCCTTGCAGTCGCCCGAGCCGCGGCCGTGGAGGATGTCGCCCTCGCGCCGGCCGCTGAAGGGGTCGCCGTCGAAGCCGGCCGTGCCGATCGTGTCCATGTGCCCGTTGAGGACGACGGCCGGGCCCTTGCCGGAGCCGAACCGGAAGCGCCCGATCAGGTTGTCGCGGCCGGCGAAGCTCCGGCCCCTGGGCCCGAGGATCCCGGCGCGCTCGTAGACGTCGGCGGGCACGGGGATGCGTTCGGTCCTGGCGCCGGCGGCGCGAAGGAGCTTCTCGAAGTGGCGCTGCCCCGCGGCCTCGCCGGCCGGATCGGGGTCGCCGCTGTAGGGGTTGACGGTGGAGATGCGCACCAGGGCCGCGAGCTCTCCGGCCATCTCCTCGCCGAGCCCTTCGACGGCAGCGAGGACCGCGCGCTCCGCGGGGGTCGGGGCCGGGGCGGTCACTTGGCGGCCGGGCCGGCGGGAGCCGGAGCCGGCTTCGGTGCCGGGGCCTGGGCCGGAGCGGGAGGCGGAGCCGTGGCCGGAGGCGCGACGGGGGCCGGAGCGGGA
>JAKLDR010000020.1 GCA_022703445.1 Planctomycetota bacterium
CCTGAGGAGCGGTTTCGCCCATGCCCAAACTGAACTCCATCGCCGAGTTCCGCTCCCTCCAGGAGCGGCTGCAGGCCGACCGGGGCGCCGACGTCCCGACCATTGTCATTCCGGCCGGCACCTGCGGGCAGGCCTCGGGGGCCAGCGACATCATCAAGGTCGCCAAGCGCGAGCTGCTGGCCAGGGGCCTGACCGAGCGGGTCCACCTGCGCATCACCGGCTGCCACGGCTTCTGTCAGATGGAGCCATCGGTACTGGTCGAGCCGGGGCGCACCTTCTACCCGCGGGTGGGGCTGAAGGAGATGGCCCGGATCGTGGAGGCGGTGGCCGAGGGCAAGGTGCTCACCGACCTGCTCTTCGTCGATCCGGTCACGGGCGCGCCGGTCGAGCGCCAGGAGGACATCCCCTTCTTCCGCCGGCAGGTCCGGACCATCCTGGGCCGCAACGAGAAGGTCGACCCCATCCGCATCTACAACTACATCGAGCACGGCGGCTACGGCGCCCTGGTCAAGGCCCTGGAGAAGCGCAGCCCGGCCTGGGTGGTCGAGGAGGTCAAGGCCTCGCGGCTGCGCGGCCGCGGCGGCGCCGGCTTCCCCACCGGGACCAAGTGGGACATGCTCGCCCGCCAGCCGGCGGAGCGCGGCAAGGTGCTGGTCTGCAACGCCGACGAGGGCGACCCCGGGGCCTACATGGACCGCTCGGTGCTCGAGGGACACCCCCACAGCATCATCGAGGGCATGGTCATCGGCGCCTACGCCACCGGGGCCTCGGAGGGGGTCATCTACGTCCGCAACGAGTACCCCCTGGCCATTAAGCACCTGGTGATCGCCCTGCGCCAGGCCGGCGAACTGGGCCTGGTCGGTCAGAACATCCTGGGCACCGGCTTCTCCTTCGAGATCCGCATGGTCCGCGGAGCCGGGGCCTTCGTCTGCGGCGAGGAGACCGCCCTGATCCGCTCGGTGGAGGGCAAGATGGGCGAGCCCCGCCAGCGCCCGCCCTTCCCGGTGGAGCGCGGCATCGACGGCCGCCCCACGGCCATCAACAACGTCGAGACCTGGGCCAACATCCCGATCATCATCAACGTCGGCGGCGCGGAGTTCGCCAAGGTCGGCACGCCCACCAGCTCCGGGACCAAGATCTTCAGCCTGGTGGGCAAGATCCGCTTCACCGGCCTGGTCGAGGTGCCCATGGGCATGACCGTCCGGGAGATCGTCCAGGAGGTCGGCGGCGGCCCGGCCGGGCGCGCGGCCATCAAGGCGGTCCAGACCGGCGGGCCCTCCGGAGGCTGCATCCCCGCCGAGAAGTTCGACCTGCCCATCGACTACGACAGCCTGGCCCAGGCCGGATCGATCATGGGCTCGGGCGGGATGATCGTGATGGACGACGACACCTGCATGGTGGACGTCGCCAAGTACTTCATGCGCTTCCTCAAGGATGAGTCCTGCGGGAAGTGCTTCACCTGCCGCAAGGGCACGCAGCGGATGTACGAGTTGCTCGACGACATCTCCGCCGGGCGAGCGACCGAGGCGCACATCGACCTGCTCGAGGAGCTGGCCCGGACGGTCAAGGACACCACCATGTGCGGGCTGGGCCAGACCGCCTCCAACCCGGTGCTGTCCACGCTGCGCTACTACCGGCACGAGTACCTGCACCACGTGGTCGACAAGAAGTGCGACGCGCTGGTCTGCAAGGAGCTGGTCGGCGCGCCCTGCCAGGCCACCTGCCCGCTGGGGACGGAGGCCTGGCGCTACGTCGCCCTCCTCGAGAAGGGTCACTACAACGAGGCCTACCGGGTCATCCGCGAGACCAACCCCTTCCCATCGATCTGCGCGCGGGTCTGCGACCACCGCTGCGAGACCCGCTGCCGCCTGGGCACGGGCGGAGCCCAGCCCATGGCCATCCGGGCGCTGAAGCGCTTCATCACCGACAACGTCGACCCCGCCGCCGCCTGGCAGCGGCAGACGGCGTCCAGATCCGGCAAGGGCGGATCGCGGGTCGCGGTGGTCGGGGCCGGTCCGGCCGGGCTGACCGCCGCCCACTTCCTGTCGATGGCCGGCCACCAGGTGACGGTCTTCGAGGCCGCCGAGGAGCCCGGCGGGATGCTGCTCTCCGGCATACCCTCATACCGGCTGCCCCGTGAGGTGGTCCGGAGGGAGATCGCCGCGCTGCTCGACAACAACATCACCGTGAAGTGCCGGACCATCCTGGGCCGGGACGTGACCCTGGACGGCCTCTTCGCCGACGGTTTCAAGGCCGCCTTCCTGGCCCTCGGCGCCCACCAGAGCCTGCGCCTCGGCCTGCTCGGCGAGGACGCGGAAGGGGTCTACCCCTCCATGCGCTTCCTCAAGGCCTTCAACCTGCGCGGCGAGGAACTGGCCAAGGGGCGGGTCGGCGTGATCGGCGGCGGCAACTCCGCGATCGACGCCGCCCGGGTGGCCCTGCGCCAGAAGGGCGTCAGGGAGGTGACCGTCTACTACCGGCGCACCCGGATGGAGATGCCCGCCTACCAGGAGGAGATCGAGGCGGCCCTGGCCGAGGGCATCAGGATCGAGACCCTGGTGACCCCGGTGGATGTCAACACCGCCGGCGGCTTCCTGACCGGGGTGCGCTTCGTCCGCAACAAGCTCGGCGCTCCGGACGGGAGCGGGCGGCGCCTGCCGGTGGCGCTGCCCGGCAGCGAGTTCCAGGTGCCGCTCGACACCCTGATCGTGGCCATCAGCGAGCACCCCGAGAGCGACTGCCTGGCCTCGGTGGGCATGAAGCTGGGCGTCGGCGGCAAGCTGGTGATCGACGAGAAGACCCTCTGCACCGACCGCGCCGGGGTCTTCGCCGGCGGCGACCTGGTCACCGGCCCGAACACGGTGGTCGACGCCATCGCCGCCGGCCGGCGGGCCGCCGCGGCCATCGACCGCTACCTGCACGGCAAGGCCCTGGCCGAGCCGCCGGGCGCGCGGCTGCCGACCGTCTACGTGGAGCCGGCCGCCCCGCTCGATCCGGCCGCATCCACCGCCCGGGCGACGCCGCCGGAACTCGCGCCCGGGGAGCGGAAGAAGTGCTTCGCCGAGGTGGAGTCGGCCCTGTCGCCCGACGAGGCCGTGCGCGAGGCCCGGCGCTGCCTGCGCTGCGACCTGGAGTTCACCCGGCCCAAGGAGGCCCCGGCCAAGGCGCCGGCCGCCGCGGGCGCCGCCGCGGGGGGCAAGCCATGATCAACTTCAAGCTCAACGGCCTGGCCGTGTCGGTCGAGAACGGCTCGACCCTGCTCGAGGCCGCGCGATTCTACGGCTTCCCCATCCCCACGCTCTGCCACATGGAGGGGCTCGAGCCCTACGGGGCCTGCCGGCTCTGCGTGGTGGAGATCGGCGAGGCGCCCAAGAGCCGGCTGGTCTCGGCGTGCACCTACCCGGCCCAGGAGGGCCTGGTGGTCCGGACGGCCACGGCCCGGGTGCTGGCCGCCCGGCGGATGGTCATCGAGCTGCACCTGGCCACCTGCCCGCAGTCCAAGGTCATCCAGGACCTGGCCTCGGCCCTGGGCGTGCGCCAGCAGCGCTTCCGGCAGGAGCACGAGGACTGCATCCTCTGCGGCCGGTGCGTGCGGATGTGCAAGGAGCAGATGGCCGCCGGGGCCATCGGCTTCCGCTCGCGCGGCGAGCGCCGCTCCATCGGCACGCCCTTCGACGTCAAGTCCGAGGTCTGCCGGTTGTGCGGCGGCTGCGTCTACGTCTGCCCGGCCTGCCAGCTGCGCTGCACCTTCACCGACCCGGACAAGGCCATCTGCGGCGGCTGCGCCAACCTCCGGCCGCCGTGCTCCGACAAGGAGGGCTTTGGCCAGATGATGTGCTACATGGACCCCTGTGTGGCCTGCGAGATCAAGAAGGACTGAAGGAAATTAGGAACGCGCGAAGCGAAAGGAGCCTGAGCCCATGACGTTCTCCAGAGTCAACACCTCGGCGGCGACCCTGACCAAGAACCGGACCGAGGGGTCGGTCACGCCCAACTCGGGCATGTGCGTCACCTGCGTGGACGGCTGCATCGGGATGTGCGAGATCGGCAAGTCCGCCTACCGCGGGCACGAGGTCATCTACCCCCAGCCCTTCGGGGTGATCACCACCGCCTCCGAGAAGAGCTACCCGGTGGACTACTCCCACTTCAACATCATGGGCACGGCGGTCGGGGCCCACGGCATCGCCGCCGACAGCGACAAGGCCATCTTCCCGGCGGTGAACCTCGAGGTGCGCCTCGGCCGGGACAAGGGGCTCAAGTTCCGCCTGCCCTGGCTCATTTCCGGGATAGGCTCGACCAACATCGCCAAGAACAACTGGGAGGGGCTGGCCATCGGCTCGGCCCTGGCCGGCACCGCCCTGACCATCGGCGAGAACGTGGTGGGCATGGACCCGGGATCGGTCATCGAGAAGGGCCGGGTGGTCGACACCGTCGACCTGAAGCGCCGCGTGCAACTCTACAAGGACGCCCAGCGCGAAGGCTACGGGGCGATCATCGTCCAGGCCAACGTCGAGGACACCCGCCTCGGGGTCCAGGAGTACGCCATCGAGAAGCTCGGCGTGGAGTGCGTGGAGCTCAAGTGGGGCCAGGGCGCCAAGGACATCGGCGGCGAGGTCAAGATCACCGACCTCAAGAAGGCCCAGATGCTCTACAAGCGCGGCTACATAGTCCTGCCCGATCCGACCAGCCCGGACGTGATCAAGGCCTTCGAGCGCGGCGCCTTCAAGGAGTTCGAGCGCCACTCGCGGGTGGGCATGGTCAGCGAGGAGGGGTTCGCCCAGCGCGTCGCCGAGCTCCGCAAGGCCGGCGCCAAGTACATCTTCCTCAAGACCGGCGCGTACCGGCCGGCCGACCTGGCCCGGGCCGTAATGTTCGCCGCCAAGTACAAGCTCGACCTGCTCACCGTGGACGGCGCCGGCGGCGGCACGGGCATGAGCCCGTGGCGGATGATGAACGAGTGGGGCGTTCCGCCGGTCGAGCTGCACACCCTCCTCTACCAGTACGCCGGCGACCTCGCCGCCAAGGGCGTCGAGCTGCCCGCCCTGGCCGTGGGCGGCGGCTTCACCTTCGAAGACCAGATCTTCAAGGGCCTGGCCATGGGCGCTCCCTTCGTCAAGCTCGTCGGCATGGCCCGCGGCCCGATCGCCGCGGCCATGGTCGGCAAGACCATCGGCCGGACCATCGCCGATCACCAGGTGCCGGTCTACGTGGAGCGCTTCGGCAGCACCAAGGACGAGATCTTCGTCACCGCCAGCCACCTCCGGAAGGAGCTCGGCGACGCCGAGTTCGAGAAGCTGCCCACCGGCGCGCTGGGCCTCTACACCTACTACGAGCGCCTGGCCCAGGGCCTGCGCCAGCTGATGGCCGGCAGCCGCCGGTTCAGCCTGGAGCACATGAACCGCGACGACCTCGCGGCGCTCACCCCGGAGGCCGCGGCGGTCAGCGGCATCACCTACGTCATGGACGTGGACAAGGCCGAGGCCAAGGCCATCCTGGCCGGAGCCAAGGGCGGCAAGGCGGGCAAGGGCAAGAAGTAGCCAGCCAGCCGCAGCGATCGGCGGGCCGGCTTCGCGGCCGGTGCGCTATTGGGGGGGCGCCCAGACGGGGCGCCCCCTGTCTTTGGGGCCGGACTGATGCCTCGCTGGTCTACGAAGAAGGCCGGGGCGCAACCGGCCCTAGCAGTCCAAGCACCTGGGCCATGGTGTAGGCCCCCGGCGGCTTGCCGGCCAGGAACTTGGCGGCGCGCAGCGCCCCCAGGCAGAAGCCGTCGCGGCTGGTGACCCGGTGGACCAGTTCGATGCGCTCGCCGCCGGTGGCGAAGATCACGGTGTGCTCGCCGATGATGTCTCCGGCGCGCACCGCGTGGATGCCGATCTCGTCGCGCGGCCGGGCGCCGGGCCGTCCCGAGCGGCCGTGGACGGCGTGCTTGCGGAGATCGAGCCCGCGCCCGTCGGCCGCGGCCTGGGCCAGCCCCAGGGCCGTGCCGCTGGGGGCGTCGGCCTTGTTGTGATGATGGGCCTCGACCACCTCGATGTCGTAGCCGGCGCCGAGCGCCCTGGCGGCGTCGCCGGTCAGCTTGAAGAGCAGATTGGCGCCCACGCTCATGTTGGGCGCCAGGATCAACGGGATCCTCCCGGCCGCGGCGGTGAAGGCCGCCTTCTGCTTGTCGTCGAGGCCGGTGGTCCCGGCCACCAGGGCCGAGCCGGACCGGACGGCATCCTCGACGCGGCGCACCGCGCCCTCGGGCGCCGAGAAGTCCACGATGCAGTCGACCCGGCCGGCCAGCGCCTCGGTCACCTTGACGCCGCACTCCCGCCCCACTCCGGCCAGGAGCGCCGCGTCCTGCCCGAGCACGGGGTTGCCGGCGGCCTCCAGCGCCCCGGCCAGTTCCAGCTCCGGGTCCTCGAGGGTCAGAGCCACCAGGCGCCGGCCCATCCGCCCGGCCGCGCCGCTGATCGCCACCCTAGTCTTCCCAGCCACGGTCTCTCTCCCTTCCCCTGCCCTTCCGGGTCTTGTCGGTCCGCTGCATCCTGGCCCTGCCGCACTTCGGGCAGATCCACTTGCGCTTCTTGTGATGCACCGCCGGCGACTCGCGCATGGGCGTCCCGCAGCGCTGGCAGTGCATCGGTCATCGATCCTTCGTCGCCACACGCACTCTCAACGCAGAGGACGCAGAGGTTCGCGGAGGAACGCAGAGGACTGCTGATTCATCCCTGGTAAGACTCACCACAAGTTCCCCTCTGCGACCTCTGCGTGCCTTTGCGGCCTCTGCGTTAAGCCGTTCATGGTCGACTACTCCGCCGCCCGGAGTGCGTCAGCGAGCCGGAGCGAGCCCTTGTAGAGCGCCTGCCCGACGATGCAGCCGGCGAGGTTCATGCCCGCGAGCCGCCGGACGTGCTCGGACGTGCCCACGCCGCCGGAGGCGATCACCGGCCAGGGGCTGGCCTTCTGCACCTCGGCCAGCGACGCGAAGTCCGGGCCGGTGAGCATCCCGTCCCGGGCGGTGTTCGTGAAAATGAGCGCCGCGAAGGGCGCGCCGGCCAGGCGCCGGATGAGCTCGCCGGCCGAGAGGTCCTCGGCGTCCACCCAGCCGGAGGTGCGCACCTTCCCGTCGCGGCAGTCCAGGCCCAGGATGATCTTCCCGGGAAGCGCCCCGGCGAGCGCCACGACGGACTCCGGATCGCGCGCCGCGCGCGTGCCGACGACGACCCACCCCGCGCCGGCCGAGAGGTAACCGCGCGCCGCCGCCTCGTCGCGAATGCCGCCGCCGACCTCCGCGGGGATGGTCAGCGCGGCGAGCACGCCCTTCACCGCCGCGGCGTTGGCCGGCGCACCGGAGAAGGCCCCGTCCAGGTCCACGATGTGCAGCCGCCCGGCGCCCTCGGCCTGCCAGCGCCGCGCCGCGGCCGCCGGATCGTCGCCGTAGACGGTCTCCCGGTCGGCCAGCCCCTGTTCGAGGCGCACGCACCTGCCGCCGCGGATGTCGACAGCCGGAATCACTTCCACGAGGTCACGGCTCCTTCCGAGAAGAACACCCCCAGCCTGCCCAGGCGCCCGGACTGCACCCGGCCGCCGGGCGCCAGCGCTGCGGGTTCGTCGGGCAGCCGGCAGACGTAGACAGCCGCGGACGGCCCGGCCATCCCGCGGGCCTCCAGGTCGCGCCAGATCCATTCGGCAAGGCGCTCGGCCTGGGGCCGGCAGCGCCCCCGGGCATCGGACAGGCAGTCGGCTATGGCCTCCACGCAGGCGACGGCCTTGAGCCCGGCCAGCGCCCGGGCCCCCTCCGGGCGGGGCGAGACCGGAACGGCCCCGGGCAGCGGCCCGGCGCCGATGAAGAGCCCGCCCGGCCCGGGGTCGACGCCCTCGAGGCGCGGCCCTTCCGGCGCGCCCGGCCCAGGCAGCTCCAGGCGGCTGGCAAAGTCGCCGCCGTCCTCCCAGGCGGACAGCACCGGGGCCGGCAGCACGCCTCGCGCCGCGCCCACATCCGCGCGCCAACCGGGCGCCACGCGCTCCAGGTACAGCAGTTCCCTGGAGCGCACCCCGGCCCCGTCCGGGCTGAACTCGTCGATGCGCACCGAGAGCGTCCGGCCGTCGGGCGGCGACGCCGCCGCCAGGATGACCAGCGCCGCCCCCGACGCCGCGGCCAGGACGGCCCAGAACGGCCGCCAGGGCCGGCTCCGGCGCCAGAAGACCGCCAAGGCGGTGCTCACCGCCAGCGCCGCCCCCAGCGCCCAGCGCAGCGCGGCCCCGGCCCCGAAGAGGCCGTCGTCCAGCCGAGGGAAGTTCTCGTAGATGGCCCGGTCCCTGGCCGGCACGGCCGGGGCGGAGCGCGGGGAGTCCAGCAGCCTCTGGTATGCCTCCCAGGCCGCGGCCGACTCGCCGGGAAGCCAGCGCGCCGGCCACAGGAAGGCCCCGCGCCCGAAGCCCGTACGGAAACGGACCACCAGGGGCTCGCGGGCCGGGCCTTCGCCGGTCCAGGCGGCTACGTCCTCGTCCGAGGCGCCGCGGAGCCGCTTCCAGTCCGCCCAGGAGCCCCCCGCCCCGGCCGGAGCGTCGCCGGCGAAGAGCACCTCGGCCAGGGCCTCGCGCGCGCCGGCCGCCGTCACGAAGACCCGGCCTCCCGCGCGGAATCACGAGCGCAGCGCCTGGCGCTGGGCCGGGGCGATCGCGGCGGCGTCGAGTTCGCCGATGACCAGGACGTCTATGCCCTCGTACGCGGAGGGGTAGGCGGGCAGTTCCTCCGGCGCGGCCTGGATGGCCGTGAACCCGGCCGGTGCGCTGGACGGCAGGTCCAGCCGGCCGACCAGGGCGGCGACGCGGGCATCCTCCGGGCCGACCAGCCCCGACAGGGCCTTGCGCGCCCGGCCGTCGAGGAAGGCCTCCGGTGCCGATGCGCCGGGCATGGGCCGGAACGGGACAAGGAATGTGCGCCGCTCGCCCGGGGCCAGCTCCGGGAGAGCCCGGACGGCGTGCCAGGCGCCGCGCACCTCCTGCCCGAGCCCGGGGCGGAGCGGCCCGGCGAAGCGGTTGCTGACGTCCAGGCTGACCAGGCCCCAGGAGCCGGGCCGAAGCGCCTGGCCCAGCACCGGCCGGCACTGGGCCTGGAACGGCTCGCGTCCGTCCGGGGAATCCCCGGCCGCGGCCGTCAGGGCCAACGCCATCGCCATCGCCCACGGAAACATGTCCGCCATTATTGCCGTCACCGACCCTTTTTCAAACAGCCGACGACGGCCACGGACGTTCGCCCTCTATCGGGACGCCGATGCACGTCGACCGAGACTGCGCCCGACGGGCTCAGCCCAGCCGCTGCGCTGGTCGGTGCGGGCCGGCTTTCGTCGGCGGTTCGGCCTTCGCAGCGGTCCTGTCCCGGTCCAGCCACAGGGCGAGCACCGTCACGTCCGCCGGCGTGACCCCCGCCAGCCGCCCGGCCTGCCCAAGCGTCGCCGGACGCACGCGCGCGAGTTCCTCGCGAGCTTCGCGGGCCAGGCCCGGGACCGTCGCATAGTCGAGCCCCTCGGGCAGCCGCCGCGCACCGGATTCCTTCATCCTGGCCTGGAAGCCCCGCGCGCGCGCCAGGTACGGCGCGTACTTGGTTTCGATCTCGGCCGCCTCGGCGACCTCCGGGTCGCGCACCAGCGCGGCGAGTTCCGGGTCGCCGGCCGCGAGCGCCGCGACGGTCACTTCCGGGCGGCGAAGCACGTCGGCGAGTGCCCTGCCCTCCCCCGCCGGCTTCCTTCGGAGGTAGTTGAGTGCCGCATCGATGGCCCGGATCTTCTCCGAAAGCCGAAGGCCGAAAGCCGGCTGGAGCAACCCCATCCCGAGTGCGTACTTGGCCAGCCGCCGGTCGGCGTTGTCGTGGCGCAGCTCCTGGCGGCACTCGCTGCGGCTGGTGAAGAGGCGGTACGGCTCGGCCGGCCGGCGCGAGACCAGGTCGTCGACCATGACGCCAAGAAAGCTCTCCTCGCGGGGCATGATCAGCGCCGGCTCCCCGGCGCAGGAGCGCGCCGAGTTGACGCCGGCCAGCCACCCCTGGGCGGCGGCCTCCTCGTAGCCGGAGGTGCCGTTGATCTGGCCGGCGAGGAAGAGCCCCCGCACCGGCTTCGACTCGAGCGTCACAGTGAGCTGATCCGCGGGAACGCAGTCGTACTCCACGGCGTAGCCGAAGCGCAGGATCTCGGCGTCCTCCAGGCCGGGCACGCTGCGGACGACCTCGAGCTGCAGGTCCTCGGGCATGCTGGTGGCCAGCCCCCCGGAGTAGACGTCCGGCGCATCCAGGCCCTGCGGCTCTATGAAGACCTGGTGGCGGTCGGTCTCGCCGAAGAGCACGAACTTGGTCTCGACCGACGGGCAGTAGCGCGGCCCCTGGGCACGGATCTGCCCGCTGAAGAGCGGCAGCCGCCCGACGTTGGCGCGGATCAACGCGCCGGTGCGCTCGTTGGTGTGGGTCAGCCAGCAGGAGACCGCCGGCGGATGGAACCCGGCCGGATCGGTCCGGAAGGACAGCGGCCGCGGCGGATCGTCGGGCCGCTGCTCCTTCATCACCGAGGTGTTGATGGAGCGCGCGGCCAGCCGAGGGCTGGTGCCGGTCTTCAGGCGCCCCAGCCGGAAGCCGAGCCGCTCGAGACTGGCCGCGAGCTCGGCGGAGGCGGGCAGCCCCAGCTGTCCGCCCGGAGTCCGGCGCTCGCCGGTGTGGAGCTCGCCCCGCAGGAAGGTCCCCGGCGCCAGCACCGCGGCGCGGCAATGGATCTCGAGCCCCGCGGCGGTCCGCGCGCCGACCAACCGGCCGCCGTCGGCCACGAGCTCCGTCACCTGGTCTTCGCGGAGCGCGAGGCCCGGCAGGCCCTCGAGCGCCGCGCGGCAGAAGCGCCGATAGAGCGCCTTGTCGACCTGCGCCCGGGGCGCCCGCACCGCCGGCCCGCGCCCGGTGTTGAGCATCCGGAAGTGGATGCCGGCCGCGTCGGTGGCCAGGGCCTGCAGGCCGCCGAGCGCGTCCAGCTCGCGCACCAACTGCCCCTTGGCCAACCCCCCCACCGAGGGGTTGCAGGGCGTCTCGCCGATCATTTCGAGCGAGCCGGTCACGAGCAGCGTCCGCCGGCCGAGCCGCGCGCTAGCCAGCGCGGCCTCGATGCCCGCGTGGCCGCCGCCGATGACCAGGACGTCGCAGCTCCCGCTCACAGCAGCCGCACGCCCCAATCGCCGATTTCGTAGGCCGCGCCGCCCACGGCGAGCAGGGCCACGCCGCCGCTGCTCTTGCCGGCGTGCGCCACTCCCTCGCCCTGGTTGACCAGTACGAGGTCGCCGCCGATGCGGGCAAGCTCGATCTTGCCCTCCCGGGCCGCCGTCACGGCCGGCGCGCGGAGCCGGGCGGTCTCCGGGCAGAGCACCACGCCGAGGTTACGCCGCCGCTCGAAGCCGGAGGTCGTGAAGCGCAGGTGGTGCTGCATGAGCCACTGGTCGTTCTGCTCCCGGTCCTTGGGAGGCGGCTCCCAGCCCTCCGAGAGAGTGAAGAAGGCGTTGCGGTGGTAGAGGAATTGCCCCGCCAGCCGGGAACCATCGCGCTCCAGCCGGAAACTCCGGCCGGCCTCGTCGATCTCGAAGCGCGCCCAGGAGTGGATGTTCCATTCGAAGGCCGATTTCGAGCCCTTCCCGGCCACGAACTCGTCGATGAGCACGAAGCAGCCGTGTTCCTTGAGGAAGACCACGTGCCGCCGGCAGCGCTCGGCCTGGGGCGCATAGCTCGCGTCCGCGTCGCCGACGAGGTACGCCAGCCGCGCGTCCTCGAACGGACGCCGGATCGCGCCGCGCGAGTCCTCCGACTGCACCGGCTGCGACGCCCCCGATAGCGTGGCGCAGTTGTGGCTCTTGGTGTGCCAGTTCCAGTGCATGTGGTGATTCGAGCCGTAGCCGTCGTAGTAGCCGCTGGGCTGGGCGAGCACCTTGCCGCCGACGTGCAGGATGAAATCGTTGTTGTTGGCGTGCGAGTGGCTGGTCGAGCCATAGGGCGAGCTCCGGAAGATCATCGCCACGTCGCGCTCCGGGTTGCGCAGGTCCGTACGGAAGGCGGCCCAGCCGGCCGCCTCGAAGACGCCGAGCACCGGCGGCTCCCTCCGCGCGGCAACACTCCGCGCCGGGGCCGTCTCGATGAAGTAGTTCTGCGCCGTGGCGAAGCCGGCGAAGTCCTGGCGGCGCTCCGGCGGCGTCGGGAAGATGTCGGCCCAGCGGCGGCAGTCCTCCACGTACTCCCCGAAGGCTCCGGCGCCGGTCTCCCGATCGATGAGCTCGACCAGATCGGCGTTGGCCATCCAGGTGCCCGACCAATGCTCGGTGTGGTCTCCGAAGCCCATCCATTCGGCGTAAGCCGGCAGGCACAGCTCGCGCCATCGGGCGTGGCCGGCCCAGAAGGGCCGCCGGAAGAGGTCGACGCCCGTGCCGCATTTCAGGGCCGAGGCGAAACGTCCCATTATGGCCACGTAGGCCAGGCCGTAGGACGGGCCCTCCGCCCAGGCCCCGTCGTCGCCGGCCCAGATCGGCCAGACGCCACAGAGCACCGGCCGGAGCCACTCCAGCCAGCGCCGGGCCTCCGGGATCCGTTCGTGGAAGACCAACGACACCTGCGCCAGGAAAACGATCTCGCGGCCGGCGTGGCTGTCGAAACGGGTGATCCCGTAGCAGCCGCGGCCATGCATCTCCTCGAAGGTGATCTGCCCGCGCCGGCGGAAGTGCTGGATGACCAGCTCGCGCTCCTCGGGCGCGAAACGGTCCCAGGCCCAGTCGCAGGCAGTCGGGCCCCACCAGATGACCGACATGTGCGGCTCGTCGTTGTGCTCGAGATGGGTCGAGCCGGCAGGGTCCCAGCGGCTGACCGAGGCCAAACGCCGGCAGGCGGCGCGGGCGCAGTCCTCGCGGCCGCCGGCCAGCCACGCCAGGGCCAGCGTCTCGGCCCCGGCCACGAAGGCCCGGGAATCGAAGGCGATCCTCTTCCATAGCGCGTAGGTCTTGGAGTAATCCTCCTCCCAGGGAGGAAGAAAGGGAGGCTCGGACATCTCGTGGGGCTCGCCGAGCAACCGGTCGGCGGCGGCGGAGAGCTCGCGCCAAAGCGCGGCGCGGCTCGTCGCCCGCGACTCGCGCAGAGCCTCGACCTCCTCCGGACGGGTCCAGATGCGCGGGTGCGCGGCCGGGAAGCGCCGAAGCCACTCCTCCACCGAGGGGATCTCGACGACCACGGCCTCGGGGCCGATTTCGAAGTCGAGTATTTCACCCTCGGCTCCAGGGCCCGACCATTGCCACCAGTAGTGCCCGGGCCCAAACGCCTTCTCCGGCAGGAAGACCGGGTCGGTCAGGCCGCGCTCGGTCAGGACCGCGTCCCGGAGTTCCGGGTCCCGGGCGACAACCAGACAGAACTCCTCCACCGCCTTCGGCGGCTTCCAGGCAAAGACCGGAGGATTGGTCGCCGGCCGGCTGCCGCGCCGCGGCTGGCGGGGGTCGACGTGCGGGTGGGGATGGCGCTGGGATCTCATGCTTGACTCCCGGGACAGGCCGATCCGCGATGCCGCGGAGTTGGGGCTCATTATATGAGCGCCGGCGGCGTCTGCTTGACTTGGGCGCCGCCAAAGCTACGCTTTGCGTGCTTCCAAGGGTTTTCGCGACGAGTCTTGGACAGCGAGGCGGACGATGACCCCTCCGGCCCACTTTCTGGCAGCCTGGCTGGTGGCCAACGCCGGCGGCACCAACCGCCGCGATCGAACGCTCATCACCATCGCCGGAGTACTGCCCGATCTCGATGGCTTCGGCTACCTTCCGGAGGCGCTCACCGCCTCGAGCGCCGAGCCGCTCCACTGGTACGGCGACTGGCACCACGTGCTCTTCCATAATGGGCTGACCGGACTGGTCTGCGCCGGACTGGTTCTGCTGGTCGCGAGGCAACGCTGGCGGACTGCGCTGCTGGTGCTCGCCGCTTTCCATGTGCATATGCTCATGGACTTGGCCGGATCCAAAGGCCCGGACGGCGACCAGTGGGAGATCCCCTACCTCCTGCCCTTCTCCGACGCCTGGCAGCTGACCTGGAGCGGCCAGTGGCCGCTCGACTCCTGGACAAACAAGTTGATCGGCGTCGGCATGCTCGCCGCCGCCATCCTGTTGGCCCGCATCCGCGGCTTCTCGCCGTTCGAGATCGTCTCGGCGCGCGCCGACCGGGCCTTCGTGGGCATGCTCCGGCGGTCGGGACATAAGGGCCCGGAGGCTCCGCCGCCGACTCCCCCGCCAACCCCCGCTTGACAGCGGCACCGGCGTCTATATCCTCTTGTTAATCGCAGCTCCCGTCGGGCTGCCTGCACCGCGGAATTCCCCACGCAAGACCAGCGAATAAGGAGACTTGGAGTGCCTGCCCAGATCATCGATGGCAACGCTGTAGCCGACCGGATCGTCGCGGAACTGGCCGCCGAGGTCGCCAAACTCAAGGCCGCCGGCCGCGGGCCGCTGTTGGTCGCCGTGCAGGTCGGCGAGAACGCCGCCAGCCGCGTCTACATCAAGAACCAGAAGGAGAGCTGCGAGAAGATCGGCATCTCCTACCGCCTGGACGAGCTCCCGGCGACCACCACCCAGGCCGACCTGGCCGCGCACATCGGCAAGCTCAACGCCGACCCCAGGGTGACCGGTGTCATACTCCAGATGCCCCTGCCCGAGGGCCTCGACCCGCGCGCCGCCCAGCGGGCCATCGGCTTCGAGAAGGACATCGAGGGCATGCATCCGGCGAACATGGGCCGGGTGGTCTACGGCGACGCCGCCCAGGCGCCCTGCACCGCGCACGGCGCCTACCTGCTCGCCCGGAGCCTGGAGCTTCCCCCCAGCCACGACCCGCTCCCGGAGTTCGCCAAGCGGGTCATCGCCGCGGGCAAGACCACCGCGGGCCTCTACGGCAAGAACGTGGTGGTGGTCGGCCACAGCGAGATCGTGGGCAAGCCCCTGGCGCTGCTCTTCCTGGACAGCTTCTGCACCGTCTCGGTCTGCCACATCGCGACCAAGAACCTCGCCGAGATGGCCCGGCAGGCGGACATCCTCTGCGTGGCGGTCGGCAAGCCGGGGCTGATCAAGGCCGAGATGATCAAGCCCGGCGCCGCGGTCATCGACATCGGCATCAACCGCGTCCCGGACATCGGCCCGGACGGCAAGCAGCTGCTCAACAAGAAGGGCAAGCCGGCCATGAAGACGGTCGGCGACGTGGACTACGAGAAGGCCTGCGCGGTCGCCGGCTGGATCACCCCCGTCCCGGGCGGCGTGGGGCCCATGACCGTGGCCATGCTGCTCAAGAACGTCGTCGAGGCCGCCAGGGCCGCTCGCGGCTGACCCCGACTCCCCGCAGACCGGAGGGCACCGACCCGTGGCATCAGGACTGGGCATAGACCTCGGATCCAGCGCCATCAAGGCCGTACGGCTCCGCCGGCGGGGCGCCGGCTGGGAGGCCCTCGCGGCCGCGCGCCTGGAGGACCCCTCCCCGCCGCCCAAGGCCCCGGCCAAGGCCAGCGACCCGCTGCCGCCGCGGACCCTGCCCGAGGGGCTGGGCGCCAAGCTCTCCGCGGCCGGGCTGACCGGCTCGGGGGCGCTGGGCATCACCGGCCGCGACCTGATGATCAAGTACGTGGCCACCCCGCCGGTGCCCCCCTGGAAGCTCCGGCTGATGATGGACCTGGAGATCAAGGGCACCTCCGGGGCCGACGTCTGCGGGGACTACGCCAATCTGAACATCCCGGGCGACCTCACCAAGGAGATGGTCTCCCTTGTAGCCGTGGCCAAGACCACCTACGTCGAGGCCCAGATGGGCCTGGCCCGGCAGCTGGGCATGGGCACGGAGTGGTGCTGCCCCAACGCCGTGGCGCTCTTCAACGCCTTCACGGCCAGCGCCCAGTTCCGGCCCGGCGAGACGGCCGCGGTGCTGGACATCGGCCGCGACAACCTGGAACTGGTCATCCAGCGCGACGGGGTCCTCTACTTCGCGCGCAGCGCGCCGGGCGGCGGCCGGCGCTTCACCGAGGCCGTCGACGGCGTCTTCAGCCTGGGCTACGACCGCTCCGAGCAGTACAAGTGCGTGCGCGCGGCCATCCACTCGGGCGAGACGGCCGGCCTGGAGGCCAGCCAGATCAAGGTCTCCGGGGCGCTCCGCGAGGTGGCCGACGGACTGGCCGGGGCGCTGCGTTCGGCAGTGATGTTCTGCAAGAACCAGGCCAAGCTCAGCAAGCTGGACATCGAACGCCTGGTGCTCTCCGGCTGCGGCTCCCAGCTGCGCGGCCTGACCGAGCACCTCAAGGACAAGCTCAAGGTGCCGGTCGACATGCTCGACCCGGCCTCGCGGCTGGACATCTCCAAGCTGCCGCGCGACCAGCAGGCCCTCTTCGAGGGGCCCGGCTCCGGCGGCATGTCCGTGGCCATCGGCCTGGCCATGGCCGCGGCCGACGAGTCGGCCATGCGCCTGGCCGTGCTGCCCGACCGGGTGCTCAAGGTCCGCCGCTTCTGGCGCGGAACGGTCTGGGCCGCCGCCGCAGGCGTCGTCCTGCTGGGCGTGCCGGTCCTGGACTACGTCTGGGCCCACCGGCAGGAGACGGCCGCGGCCGAGCGCCACCAGAAGGTGGAGCAGGCCCTGGCCGCCCTCGAGGGGCGTGGCAAGCAGGTCGACAGCGAGGCCAGGATTAACTTGGAGATGAAACAGCGCGCGGAACTGATCGTGGGCCCGGCCCAGATCAACCGGCCGCTGCTGGGATTCCTGACCCTGCTGCGCGAGGCCACCCCGGCGGGGGTGACCGTCGAGAAGCTCTCCGCCGCCCGCGAGGACGAGCCGCACGAGGGGACCCCGGGGCTGCTGGTCAAGGTCTCCGTCTCCGGCCGGCTGGACCCCGGGCAGATCAAGTCCGGGGCCACCGCCTCCACCCAGGACATCTACGACGCGCTCAACGCCTTCGTCCTCACCGACCTGCGTCGTGAGCGCCCGGGGCAGGTGTTCAAGGTGGCCGACGCCAAACTGACCACCCTGCAGGCGGAAATGGAGCGCCCGTCGGCCGGCGACCCGCGCATCCCCTTCAGCTTCGACGTCTGGCTGGCCACGCTGGGCGTGGCCTCCGAGGCCATCGAGGAATCCGAGCCGGAGGCGCCCGGGACGGGGCGCTTCCCGCCGCCAGCCCTCCCCGGAGTGCCCGGCGTCCCCGGGACGCCGGGAGTCCCGGGAACCCCCGGCGTTCCCGCGCCGGCGCCTGTCCCGACACCCGAGGCGGAGGCCGCGCCATGAGCTTCTGGGAGACCGACCGCAACCTGGTCCTGGGCGCCGGAGTCGCCCTGCTCGTCTGCCTGGCGGTCCACTTCCTGGTGGCCGGGCCCAGCCGGAGTGAGGCTGCCAAGAAGGAGGCCAATGCCGCGTGGCAATATGTTCAGGTCGTTGCCCATGAGCCAACCGCATTCCTCACGTTTGCCCAAGCCAGGAAGGCTTCGGCCGCAGAAGGCATCTTCCCGACAAAGTCCGCGCCGAAACCATCGGCGGACTTCGGGCAATGGGTACGCGACACGCTCGTCGCCTTTATCGAGCACGATCTGCCTTCGGCCAATGACGTCACCAGAGGCTACATTACTGAGGCTGAGAAGACGGCTGTTGCCAAATCAGTCGAGGACATAACCGTTCTCGCCGCCACGTACATGATAAACGAACAACTGCCCATGAGCGCTCCCGAAGTGCTCAAGGCGATCAAAGCGGAACACTCGGAACTCGAGAAAGTCCTGGGCACCGAGAAGGTCGCCGGGCGGGTCAGCGGCCTGCTCCTGGTGTGCCCGGTGGTCACCAAGAACGCCGACAACCCCCGGTTCAACCTCTTCGAGCGCCGGCTGGCCGGCAGCCGCGACAAGTGCAACGCCAGCGGCATCTTCCCGCGCTACGACCAGTCCAGGCCGGAGAGCTGCCCCCTGGGCTTCACCCCGGAGGTCCAGAAGGACGAGGCCCAGCTGCTCACCCAGGCCCTGGTCAGCGAGAAGGAGAAGGAGGAGGTCCGGGTGCAGCAGCTCCTCGACCGCCTGAGCGCCGCCAACCGGCTGACCGACGCGGTGATCGAGGCCTCCGGCCGGGGAGTCCTGCGGGTCCGCTCCTGCATCCAGCGGCCGGTGCGCATGCTGGCCTCGCCCCAGGTCTCCCGCATGCACCTGCGGGTGGTGCCCATGGCCGTGCGCATGACCGCCGACGAGAAGGGCCTGGTGGCCTTCGTCGAGCGGATCAGCCGCGCGGGCAGCTTCCTGGCCATAGAGAATCTGTCCGTGGAGGTAACCGACCCCAAGGCCAAGACGTTCAATCTCAGCGCCCAGGTCCTGGCCCTGGTGCCGAAGGAGGGACCGGGGCCGGCCAGGCCGGGCGACCGCTCCGGACCGGGGCGGCCGGGCCAGATCGGAAACCCGGTCGCGCCAATCGGCCGGTACTGAGGGACAGCGCACCATGGCCAGCACATCGAAAAACATTTCCGGGCTCAAGGAGAAGCTGCTCTTCGCCGCCGCCTGCGCGGCCCTGGCGCTGACCGCCTGGGTGGTGCTGGGCTGGGAGCCGCCCGCCGTGGAGCTGCCCGCCGAACCGCGCCTGACGCCGCCCAAGCCGGCCGGGGCGGTCATGGGCGCCGACCAGCTCTATTCCACCGGCCGGTTCGAGGACGCCTGGAACGACAGCGCCCGCTGCATATTCGTGCAGCCGGCGCCCACCAGGGTCTTCACCCCGGTCTCCCTGGACGTGCCCAACATCGCCCCGCCCCGCCCTCCCACGCCGCTGCCGGACCCGGGGCCGTTCCTCCAGAACACCGGCGGCCTGCCGCGCCTGGGCGACTCGGCGGCGCTGACCGCCCCGCCCCCGCCGCCGACTCCCGCGCCGGCGCCGGGCCCGGCGCCCAAGCCCCCGGCCGGAGGTGTCAAGTGAACCGCATGCCCAGACTGCTGCTGGCCTCGGCCCTGGCCCTGGCCCTGGCGACCGCGCTGGCCGCGGGCGCGTCCGGAGCCGAGCCCGGCATCGAGATCCGCGTGGACGACACCGTGGTGCTCAAGAGCGGCGACCGCCTGATCGGCGAAATCACCGCCCAGAACGATCGCGAGCTGAGCATCAAGCTGAAGGAGTTCAAGGGCGCCGTGCGCTCCGTGCCCATGGCCGACGTCGAGCGCATCCTGCGCCGCCAGAACATCAAGCAGGCCTTCGAGGCCCGGCTCAAGGAGTGCACCGCCGCCAAGGACTCCGGCGCCCTCCACGGGCTGGCGGTCGAGGTGCTCAAGCTCAACCCCGGGATGGTCGACGAGGCGGCCAGCGCCCTGACCGCGGCCACCGGCATCCGTCCGGACTACGGCCAGGCCCACCTGCTCCTGGGCCAGCTCTACCTCCGCAAGGGCTTCGTCCGCAAGGCCGCCGAGGAGGGCCAGGCCGCGGTCAAGGCCCTGCCCAAGGAGGCCGCCGCCCACGTGCTCCTGGCCACGGCCCTGGTCCGGGGAGGCGAACCCCGCAAGGCGGTGGCCGCCATAGACGCCGCCCTGGAACTGGCCCCCACGCCGGACGACCAGGTCGCCGCGGCCGCGACCCTGGCCGAGGCCGGCGAGATCCAGCGCGCCCAGGACCTGCTCAAGGCCCTGACCGAGTCCAACCCCGCGGCCCAGCTGGCCTCGGGCGTGGCCTCGCTCCGCGCCGCCGATCTGACCGCCGCGACGGCCATGCTCGACAAGGCCGCCCGGGCCCTCCGCGGGCAGGGCGAACCCCACTTGGCCCTCGCCGCGGCCCTGTTCCTGCAGGGAGAGCTCGACCGGGCCACGGCCGAGCTGCGCGAGCTTCCCTCCTACGGCGACGCCCGCGACGCCGCCCCGCTGGCGCTGCGCGGCCTGATCGCCCTGCGCCGCGGCGAGCTGGACAACGCCGACGGGCTGCTCAAGCGGGCCATGGTCGCCGACCCCGGACGCAGCCGCGTGGCCGCCGCCCGGGCCTCGCTGGAGCTGGCCCGCGGCAACCTGCCGGAGGCCGCGACTGCGCTGGAGACGCCGGCCGCCGACCCGGCCTGCGTCGACGCCTACGTCCACTACCTCCTGGGCTACGTCAGCCACCTGCGCAAGGACTACCCCAAGGCCCAGACCGCCTACGCCCGGGCGGCGGAACTCGCCCCGGGCTGGCCGGACGCCCTGCTGGGCGCCGGCTCGGCGGCGCTGGCCGGGCGCAGCTTCCAGGCGGCCGAGCGCCACTTCGCCGCCGCGGCCAAGGCCGCGCCCGAACTGGCCGCCGCCCACGCCGGGCTGGGCCTGGCCTGCCTGGGCCTGGCCGGGCGCATGGACGAGGCCGACAAGGAGCTCCGCCGGGCGCTGGTCCTGGACCCCAGGAACATCAGCGCCCACCTCGGCCTGGGCTACCTGGCCAACCGCCGCGGGCGCGAGGCCGAGGCCCTGGCCAGCTTCGAGCGGGCCATCGGCCTGGACGGGGCCAACGCCTTCGCCGCCGACGCGCTCAACAAGCTCCGCTCCGGCCGCGGCGAAGAGGTCCAGTACTTCGGCTTCGATGGCCCGGGCCTGCCGGCCGGCTGGGCCGCGCCCGACCAGCGCGCCGGGGTCACCGTGACGGTGGCCGACGGCCGGCTGCTCTTCTCCGGCAAGCAGCGCATCGCCGGCGGACAGGGCTACGAAACCCGCTTCTTCATGCGCCTCGATTCGGCCAAGTTCGCCCGCATGGAGATCGACGTGGAGGCCTCCCCCACCGGCGGCATCGAGGCCGGGATCTTCGTGGGCGGCGGCGGCGGCATGGGCGGGACCGGCGGGGACCTCGAGCTGAGCATGACCCAGAACGGCCGGCTGGGCTGGCGCAAGCGCGACCGCAGCGGCTGGACCACGGTCGAGGAGGCCGGCGACTGGCCCAAGGCCGAGGGCGGCGCGCCCGCCAAGCTGCGCCTGGCCGTCGAGATGCTCGACCGCGGCACGTTCCGGCTCTTCGCCGGCGGGCGGCCGGTCTCCGACAAGGAGATAGTGGTCGACACCATGGCCGCCGCCTCCGGCCTGTCGGTGGGGACCTTCTGCCGGGCTCAGATGGGCGACGACGTCAAGGTCGGCTTCGACAACGCCTGCCTGGTGACCAGAAAGCCGAAGGCCGCAGATGACAAGTGAACGGCAGTTCTCAGATCGAAGTTCACAGTTTCCAGCGGGGACGGACCAGGGAACTGTGGTGGCTTCCGGCCGTCCCACTGGGGACTGGGAACGGGGAACCGCCAACCGCCGCCCGGGCTTCACCCTCGTCGAGATGCTGGTGGTCATCGGGGTCATCGCCATCCTCAGCGGCCTGGTCCTGGGCGGAGTCATGGCCGCCAAGCGCCAGGCCAACAAGAAGCACACCCAGATGATCCTCCAGCTCCTCGGCGCGGCCATCGCCCAGTACGAACAGGACTGGGGCGACTACCCCCCCGGCAACGGCGAGGTCGCCGGCGCCGAGGACCTCTACGCCGCGATGACCTCTCCCGGCAGCCCCCGGGCCTACGTGACCGGCGGCAACCCGCCGGCCGGGCTCCAGGAGGGCGCCAAGTACAAGACCTTCGTGGACCACTGGCGCAACCCCATCCGCTACACCCACCACCGGCACTACTCCGGGGACCCGCGGGCCGACGACTACCGCCTGCAGTCGCCCGGCCCGGACGGCGTCTTCGGCAACGACGACGACCTCACCAACTGGAAGAAGTAACGTGCCGGTTGCCAGTTGCCAGTTGCCGGTTGCTGGAAACCAGTTGGCGGCGGAGGGGCCGCGTCGGGCCCGTCCCCGTAATGGCAACTGCCGCTCAGGAATCACCCTGATCGAACTGGTGGTGGTCATCGCCCTGATGTCCCTGATGCTGGCCGTGGGCGTGGGCGTCTGGATCCGCTTCCGCCAGAACTCCACCGGCCAGGAGGCCCACGCCCGGCTGGCGGCCATGGCCCGCCGCGCGCGGGTCTTCGCGCTGGAGGAGTCCGCCGAGTCGCGGATGATCCTGGACGTCAAGAACCGCTCCTTCCGCGCCGAGGGGCTGCGCCTGCTGGGCATGTGGCAGATGGAGGGCGCGTCCGACCAGCGCAACAAGCCCGGCCTGGAGGTGGGCTTCGCCGGCCGGGAGCTGTCCGCCGTCGGCGCCATCTACCGCACGGCGGCCGGCCGCCCGGTGGATGGCTACCGCGGCGGCGGCGTCTTCCTGACCGAGGCCTCTTCGCTGTTCATGACCGATCCGGCGTTCGTCTTCCCGGCGGGCGGCGAGCTCAGCTGCTACCTGCGCCCGGAGCGGGACTCCAAGGTCTCCGGGCGGCGGCAGAGCATCTTCACCCGCGGCAAGGAACTGCAGTTCTTCATCAACATCCAGGGGGAGCTGGAGGCCCGCTCGGGCAGCGCCACGTTCTCGACCGGCCACCGCCTGGCCGTGGGGCGCTGGAGCCACGTGAAGTTCTCCTTCGGCCCGGCCGAACTCTCCGTGGCCGTCGACGGCGTGGTCCGCGGGCGGCTCAGCCCCGGCGACCTGCCCTCCCGCAAGGAGGACGGTCTGCCCATCGTGCTGGGCGGCGACGGCGAAGGGCAATTCCCCTTTGTCGGCACGGTCGACGAGCCGGCCATCCGCCGGATGGTCCGCGAGGAGCCCTACACCCTGCCCGGGCACATCGAACTGGTCGCGCCGACTCCCGAGGTGCGCTTCGCCCCGGACGGCATGCTCGACCGCCGCTACCACGCCGGGCCGGTGCGCATGGGCGTCCGCCTGCCAGACGAGTCCGCCCCCGGCGGGGCCGTGACCCGCTGGGTGACCGTGACGATGAACGGGGAAGTCCGTGAGCAGTAGGAGCCGCCGGGGCGCAGCGCCCCGCTCCGCCGCCGGCGTGGCCCTCATCGCCGCCATCATGCTCCTGGCCGGCCTGGTGGCCATCGCCGGGCCGTTCCTGCTGTCCACCGCCCTCGAGGAGCGCGAGAGCCGGCTCTTCGCGGCGCGCTCCCGCGCGCGCATCGCCGCCGAGGGCGCCCGCTCCCGCGCGCTCTGGTGCCTGAGCCGCACCTCCGACCGCGCCGAGCGCGTCGGGCTGTACGGCTTCCCGTTCGACACCCCGGACTACGACACCCTCGAGGAGCTGGAGGTCAGCTTCACCTTCCGCGAGCCGCCGGTGCCGCGCGGCCAGAAGCCGGGCCGGCTCCCGCCGTCCCTGGCCCCCCCGCCGGGCGGCGGCTCCCCGCCAGGCTTCCTGAACCCGCGCGGCGAGATCTGGAAGGCCGAGATCGAGGACGAGCAGGGCAAGATCAACGTCAACTCGGCCACCCCGGCGCTGCTCGGCAACCTGCTGGGCTCGGCCATCCTGCAGCTGCCGCTGGGCCCGGGGGCCGGCGAGCCGTCCATGACCGTCTCCTCGACGCAGGGCTTCGCGGCCGACGGCGACGACCGCACCGTCGACGGCTTCGTCCGGGTCGGCCGGGAGATCATCGCCTACCGCTCCAAGAATCCCACCACCCTCGACGGCCTGGTCCGCGGCTGTTTCAACACCGAGATCGAGGCCCACCCCCCCGGCACGCTGGTCTTCGACGCGCGCGCCTGGGCCGTGGCGGCCTTCAAGCTGATCGGCGCGGCCGGCGGCCGGCCGCTGGCCCGCTTCCAGAGCGTGCCGGCCATCGGCCGGATCTCGGAGCTCGGCCCCGACGCGCAGACCCGCAAGCCCCTGGCCTTCGAGCCGGAGAAGTTCGAGTCCGTGGAGCGCTGCCTGACCGCCGGCTCGTACCGCCCCAAGGCCGACGGCTGGGTGCGCCGCGAGGCGATCATGGGCGGGGCCTTCGACGGCGACCGGCGGGACTTCATCCTGCGCGACAACTCCAACTTCGGACCGGGCACCGTGGTGCGCTTCGTCAGCGCCTCCGGGCAACTGCGCGGCTACGGCCGGGTGTTCTCCGCCCAGTACCGCGCCCAGGTCAGCCCGGCCGGCGCCAGCGTGCGGCTGGAGTACGGCTGCGGCTTCAGCCACGACGGCAACTCCGAGATGTTCATGGAGGCCGAACTGCCGCACGCCATCAACGTCAACACCGCCCCGCTGCCGGTGCTGGCCGCCTGCATGACCGGGTTGGCCCTCCAGGGTGGCGGCTCCGGCGTCAGCCCGGAGTCGGCCGCGCTGGTGGCCAACCGCATCGCCAACTGGGTGGTGCGCGACGAGCGCGGCCGGGACGTGCCGGCCATCCGCAACCGCGAGGACCTCGACGCCGTGCTCACCGCGGCCTGCTCTGCCAGAGATATCACCGACCCCGACCGCCAGGCGATACTGGAGAACGCCACCGTGCCCGGCTCGACCCGCCTGCGGGTCACGACCGCGCCCTTCTGCTTCCGGGCCTACAACCTCTTCACCGTGGAGGCCAGCGCCGCGGTGAACAGTTCGACCTCCGGGCGCCCCCTGGCCACCCACACCATCCGTGAACTGGTGCAGATGCCCAGCGACCCGCGCGGGGTCTTCGAGGTGCGCAGCCAGAAGGAGTTCGAGGAGCAGATCAAGTTCGGCGTCGGCCGCAAGGTCAACACCTGGCCGAACTGGCTGGGCTTCGCCCCCAACAACAACGTGCCGGACGAGAACGTCGCCCCCTCCATCGGCGACGTGCGCCTGGCCACCGGCCGGTCCGGCCGGACGCTCCCCGGCACGGTCTTCGTCGAGCACTTCGACGCCAACCGCCCCGGGCGGGTGCTCACCCCCGACGGCCTGACGCTGCAGGGCCAGGGGCTGGCCTTCCCCGGCGGCTTCGCCACGGGGGCCAACGGCACCATGCCGGGCTCGGCCGAGGCCTGGTTCGCCTCGCCGGACTGGGCCGGCAGCCTCTTCCGCGCCGAGGGCCCCGGCGGGGACCTGCTCAACGTGTTCTACGAGCGCGGCCAGCAGCACGAGCTGGTCATGGAGCTGAGCGACGGGACCATGAACGCCGGGGACTTCCCGACGCGCACCGTCCAGTACCGGCAGCCGTTCTTCCTGGGCGGCAACACCTGGTACCACATCCGCGCGGCCTACAAGTCCTCGCGGCTGGGCGGCCAGGCCTTCCAGGTGGACGGCGGCATGGTCTCCCCCTCCGGGCCGGCGCGCTACAGCCCGATGGCCACCCTGACCGCCGACCTGGACGACTGGTCGACCAAGAAGCTCACCGATCCGGTCAACGTCATGGTGGACGACACCGGCCTCTTCCCGGCCTACGGGGCCTTCATCATCGACGGCGAGATCTTCGAGTACGCCTCCAAGGACGGCAAGACCTTCCTGAACGCCCGCCGCGGCCGGCGCTACACCCAGCCGATGGCCCACCGCTCGGGGGCGGCGGTGCAGATCTACGGGTACTCGGTGGGCGTCTCGACCGTCCCGCTGGTCTCGGGGCTTCTGGCCGAGCCCGTCGGCGCCAACCCCAGCACCCGGATCAACAAGCCGGGCAGCGCCGGGCCGCCGCCGGTGGCCGCCGGGATCGACGACACGGTCACGACCATCCCGGTGCTCTCCACCGCCGGGTTCCAGAGCTCCGGCTACCTGTGGTGCGACCAGGAGTGCATCTATTACGGCCGGATCTCCGCGACCGAGTTCCTGGACTGCGTGCGCGGCCAGCTGGCCGGGCCGGCGGCGGCCCACGCCCACAACGCCGGCATCGCCCAGATCTCGCTCAAGGTCACCAACTACGACAACTACCCGGACCAGGGCACGGTGCAGATCGACGAGGTCAACTCGGCCAACAACGTCGAGTGGATCGACTACTACCAGAAGCGCCGCGACCCGGCCGGCAACCTCTACCTGATGGCCTCGTTCTACCAGAACCCCACCACCCACGTCTGGTACCGCAGCTTCACCCGCGGCTCTCACGGCTCGGGGACGCGGGCCCACGCCAAGGGCGCCAAGATCCTGCCGGTCTTCGACATCGCCGGGCCGAACTGCGGCGACACCGCCAGCCCCCAGTACGAGCCGGTGACCATCGCCAACCCCAACGGCGACCGCGAGCCGCACCGCCTCAAGCGGGTCTGGGAGTCGACCTGGTTCAACACCGACATCAACGGCCGCTACACCGGCTACGGCCACAGCTTCCGGGCGGCCTTCGACGACTTCGTGGCGCGCGACTACCGCGGGGCGCGGCTGCTGAAGTTCCCCAGCGGGGAGCTGCCCACCCGGCTGGTGGTCCTGCAGGCCGGCATCGGCATGCAGGGCTTCATCGACGAGGTGCGGGCCTGCACCGGGCACTCCCAGAACGGCAGCCTGCCGGTGGACTCGCGCGACCCCGCCTACGGCCGGCTCAACGCCACCTCCACCAACGTGCTCGTGCAGATGCCCTCGGACGCCGCCGCCAACCAGATCCCGGCGACCGGCGGCCTGGCGCGCATCGGCGACGAGCTGTTCTACTACCAGGGCCGCACGCTCGGCCGGCAGACCCCTCCCGCGCCCTGGACCCCGCGGCTGCCCTTCCGCAACCCCACGCCGGGCATCCCCCAGTACGACGGCGCCCCGGACGACAGCAACCCCACGCGCCGCAACGTGCCGGTGGTCACGCTCACCAACGTGCGCCGCGCGGTGCTGGGCTCCACCGGGGCCGAGCACGCCCCGGGCGAGGCGGTGACCTTCCTGGAGGCCTTCCCGGTCACCGAGCTGACCGGCGGACTGGCCGGCGGGTCGGCCGGGGGCATGACCGCCTCGGGGGTCGACGTCAACGTGCGCAACGCCGCCGGCTTCGACGACGAGGGCTACCTCACGGTGGGCGCCGAGGCCATCGGCTACACCCAGCGCGCCAACAACACGCTGCGCAACGGCCTGTTCCGCGGCGCCTTCGGGACGGTGGGCCAGGTCCATCCCTCGGGCGAGCTGGTCCAGCCGCTGCCCTTCCGCTACTGGGACCGCTTCATACCGGAGAACGACAGCTCGGAGCTGGCCTGCGTCCAGGGCGGCTTCTCCGCGGCCGGCAGCCTCTGGCAGGAGATGACCCTGGACTTCCTGGGCGCCCCGTCGCGCATCTACGTCCTGGTGCGCTTCGACGGCAAGCCGGAGTGGTCGGCCCGGCCGACCAACAGCGACGGGGGCCTCTACGCCTTCGCCGGAGGCGGCCCCCACGTCTTCCGCACGCGCGCCAACCGGCCGGTGCGCGCCGACCAGATGGAGTACCGCATCCTCTTCCCGTTCTCCAACGGCGACCTCCGCAACACCGCCTGGAAGGAGACGCCGGTGGTGGACCGCATCACCGTGCGCTACGGCAACCCCCTGGTGGTCATGCGCCGGGAGGTGAGCGAGCGATGAGCGGTCAGTTGCCAGTTGCCAGTTGCCAGTTCCCAGTGACGGCCCGGACGGAGGCTGCCCGCGGGCCCTCAACCGGGAACTGGGAACTGCGATCTGGGAACCCCCGTCGGGGCTTCACCCTCGTCGAGCTCCTGGTGGCCATGGGCGTGCTGCTGGTCCTGGGGCTGATGATGATCACGCTGATGCGCTCGGCGCTCGAGAACTGGAACCAGGCCGAGCGCCAGCGCAAGATCTACTCCCGCGCCCGCGCGGTCTTCGACTGCCTCCAGGACGACCTGGAGTCGGCCCTGACCCGCGACCCGCCGGGCTCGCCGGTGGTGGCGCGCATGTTCTGCGAGCCCGACACCCGGAACGCCGGCCGGCAGGTGCTCATGCTGGTGCGCACCTTCGGCTCCGGCCCGGAGCGGCCCTACACCTTCCATTCCGGCGACGCCCTGGATGCGGTGGACCTCCCGGCGGTCGACCCGGCCAAGCCGCGGCCTGACGACGAGGACGCCAGCCCCCTGACCGGCCGCGTCGACGAGGAGGTCTACAACGGTGCCGACGATGACGGCGACGGGCACGTCGACGAGGACCTGGCCGCCGCGGGCGGAGCCGCCCAGGTGGCCTACCTGCACCAGGGCCGGCAGCTCAAGCGGGCGGTCTGCTCGCCGGGCCTGCCCGCCTTCCGCGACACCTTCGCCTTCGCCCAGCCGCTGGCCGACGACGTGCTCTTCTTCGACGTGCTGCTGGCCACCCGCTACACCTCCACCTGGCGCGAGACCGGCCGCGACGGCAAGCCGCTGCCGCTGGTGCCCTCGCCCAAGCACCGCATGGGGCAGGAGTACGGCCCGGAGCGCATCTGGGACTCCACCCGCGGGGTGATCAACGGCTTCTCCTTCTTCGTCGGCCCGCTCTCGGCCGCCGACGGGGACGACGACGTCTTCCCGGACCGCGTGCGCGTCACCCTGGTGGTCGAGTCCGACGAGTACCGCACCGTGCGGACGGACACCATCGGCTTCACCGACGAGGCCGTCGGCCTGGTCCGGGTGGCCTCCACCCGCGGCTTCCCGCCGCCCGGGACCGAGGCCAGCTACATCCTGGTCAACGACGAGTGGATGCACTACTCGGCGATGGACGAGCGCAGCTTCACGATCGACCGGCGCGGCGAGCGCCGGACCGCGCGGGCCAGCCACGCCGAGGGCAGCCCGGTCCGCTGCGGCACCACCTTCACGCGCACCTTCTACCTGCCCGGCAACCGCCAGGAGGAGGCGGTGGGGGTGAACGTCAGGTGAGGTGCGAAGGGTTGGGGGTTGGGGGTTGGGGGTTGGGGGGCCGAAGGGCTCCTGCCGGACCGCCTTGTCCCAAACCGGCAGCCTCCCACCTCCAACCTCCAACCCCCAACCGTCGTGCGGGTTTCACCCTCATCGAGGTGATGATCGCCATGGGCGTGCTGGTGCTGGGCATCGGCGGGGTGCTGGCCATCTTCCTGGCCGCCGGCGCCACCCACCGCCGGGCGCTGGACGAGACCACCGCGGCCATCGTGGCCGAGGGGGTGCTGGCCGACATCCGCGCGGAGTTCAGCCGCAGCTACACCGTCGAGCCCCGCCCGTCCGAGGGCCCCTTCCCCGCCCCGGCCTTCCCGCTCTTCACCTTCCGGGTGGACACGACCATCATCGAGCGCGACCCGACCGATGGCCGCGCCGTGCAGGCCTACGTGGAGGCGGTCGTCATCTGGCAGCGCAAAGGCAAGGAGCGCCAGGAGGTCTACAGGACCATCATGTTCAGGGAGTAGGACGGGGGATGGGAGACGCGTATGCGAATCGCTGACCAAGACCTGCCCCCGGGGCACGCCGGCATCAGCGACCGAGCCGTGGCCAGATGCGTGCCCACCGGAGGTTGGGCTCCAGTCAACCACGCCGTATCCCGCAAGGGGGATCGGAAACTCAAGTGTTCACTTACGGCCTTCGGGGAAATAGCCGGGTTGCCGCGTCCGGCGGACTTGGTGGAGGGCTAGCGACTTGCCAAGTGAGTCAGAAATTGGGGGCAGATCAATCCGAGGGGCCGTCTCTTGCATAGTCTTGGTTATTGCGTTTCTTGCCTCCTGCCAAGTGCGCGATCAGGGTCCAACGTTCCGGTCCCCTCAGGCTTCAAGTATCCAGTATTACAGGCAACACTACTCCGGCTTTCGCGACGAATATGCCTATGTCAAGCAGGCACGGAGACACATGAAGGACATCCTTGCTTCGCCAGCGACTGAGCAGCAGAAGGATCTCCTGACCACGGATTTGGAGGATCTTCTGATAGATGGTCCGCATTTCAGCTTAGGTCAGCTCGTCTTGCTGGACATGGGCGGCCCGTTTCTTGTCGAGCACTCCAGTAAGAGAGCAGCGTATCTCAGGGGGCTTGCACTGAAGATTGACAGGGCGCTAACAGACCGGCCTCATGATCAGGGCATCATCGCGGGATGTGTGGTTTGCATTGAGATGCTGGAGAGACTGGCCGACGCAGGCATCACGGTTAGTACTCGCGAACATAATGTCGACATGAAACAGTGGGCAATGCTTCGCGATGCTGTCATGCTGAAGCTGTCTGTTGAGAGTAAGGTTCCTGAAGCGGGCCGAGGCAACTGAATGGGGAAGCTGAGGCCGAGGACGGAACGGATGGCAGGTTCACCGACGGCCTTCGGGAAAATAGGTGGGGAGCCGTCGGGGGCGGGAGAATGGCGGAAGAGCCCGCTTGTGGTGCGTGAGTAAAGGTCTGTGACTCATGGCTGACAAGAAGCCCATCTACATAACCGGTAGCCCACGCGGGCTTCGCAACCAAGCCGAGAAGTTCAATAAGGCAGCGTGGGCTCTCTACCGTGAAGGGCATCTCGCCATTGCACGGTACTTGGCGTGCTACACTGTGGAATTGGCACTAAAAGCGTTGCGTGCTCACAACAACCGCAGGCGATTCCTCAAGACCCACGTGCTTGCCGAACTCGTCGAGGATGCCGGGCTGACTCAGGAGTTGACCGACAAGTGTGCATCCAGTTCACGCTTCAAGGCCAGCTGGGATGCGGTGAAGGGCTGGAACCCGGAGATTCGATATGAGATCAAGAACCACAACGCCGAGGCTCTTCGCATACTCAATGCCGTTGGTCGAAAAGACGGTGACGGTGACGGCGTTTGGACTTGGCTGTACCCAAAGTGTAAGTCTCGCGGCAGGCTGTGATTGTCTCGGCCCAGGCTCATCCCTGGCGCCGTGCGGTAGCAGAGAGAGACTACGGTAGGAGGCAATGCCCAATGGGCCGATCACCGACGGCCTTCGGGAAATTAACCGGGCCATCCGTGGGGGCTTAGGACGCCATGCCGGACGTAGCTGACCAGCCCGCGAAGCCTCTCGCACCTCGAGGCCGACGGTGATGGCTGTGAACCTATCGGCACAAGATACGTTTGTAGGGGCATGAACGAGAAGGCTCCAAAGCCAGCCCGGCTCTATGATCGTCGCGACCGCCGCCTCTACGTCTGCTGGGGTGGGGCGTTCGGTGCCCTCGCGCTCTCTGGGGCGTTCTGCTGGTTCTTAGTCCGGCCGTATATGGAGGTCAAGGCGACAGTGCAGCGGATCGGATACGCCCAAGGCTGGGACCTGGTCCAGAGCCGAGCCCCATACGAGATCCGGGCGCTTGGCGGCCCTGAGAAAGCGGCGGCCAAGTGCAGTCTCTATGTCCGGTCCCCGCGGTGGTTGACCACCGAGGACTCCAAGTTCGAAGCGTTCCGGATAATGGCGGTCTGTGGCCGGCCGGCGTTCCCCTGGGCGAGAGGCCTGCTGCGCTCCAATGACCCCAAAGTCCGTGCCTGGGCAGTGGCATTACTGGGAAACCTGAAGGATCCTTGCCCCATCGACTTGCTGACCGTGGCACTTGAGGACGCCGACGCACACGTTCGCAGTTCGGCAGCGCAGGCCCTGGGCGAATCTGGCGACCTGCGCGCCCTGGAACCACTGGTTGCTGCTATCAAGGATCCTGACAACAGAGTCCGCTGTCGAGCCGCGTGGGGGCTGGGCGACCTGCAGGACGGGCGCGCGGTGGAGCCCTTGCTCTGCGCACTTGGGGAATCACATGCCGGGCTGCGGGCGTGTGCGGCGTGGGCGCTCGGCAAGCTGCAGGACCCTCGCGCCGTGGAGCCGCTTGGTTGCGCGCTCAGGGATGGTGACCTTGAGGTCCGCGGACAAGCCGCCCGAGCTCTCGGTAGATTGAAGGGCCCGCGCGTCTTGGAGATATTCCTGGAAGCACTCCGGAACCCAGACTGCGAGGTTCGCTGCTCGGCGGCATGGCAGTTGGCCAAGCTGGGAGACCGCCTGGCCGCGGGGCCCTTGATCCGCGCGCTCGATGATCCCGAGGCCAAGGTCCGTCGCATGGCCGCGCGGTCCTTGGGCGAGTTGGAGGACCCTCGCGGCGCGGAGCCGCTTATTGCCGCGCTTAAGGACCCGAACGTCCACGTCCGCGGCCAAGCGGCGATGGCGTTGGGCAAGATGAAAGTCGCTAGTGCCGCCGGATCACTCGAGGACTTGCTGGGGTCCGACGATGTAACTATCCGCGCCGCAGCCGCCGAGGCGCTGGAGAAGATCAGGGCTGAGGAGGCGCCGAAGGAGGCCGGCCGGGGTCAGCTCTTGATCAGTGATTAGTGGCGCGGCGGTTGGCTGAGCGCCGCGCCGCACGTCGCATGAGCGCTTGCCAGCGCCGGCCACCTACTGCTTCGCCTTCTTCAGCCGTCCGACCCACACATCCTTGCTGTTGTAGTGGACCAGCACGTCGCGCTCCGGGTCGTAGTAGCCGACGACGTAGCCGCCGGCGGGGGGCTCGCCCTTGATCTCGACCGGCGTCCACTCGTTGGCGGCCACGTCGTAGACCCAGAAGCCCGGATTGGGCCGGGTGGTGTAGAGCACGCAGCGCTTGGCCCTGGTGTCGTAGTCGAAGTAGCCCGAGGCGGAGCAGCCGCCCGTGGGGGCGCTCGGCTGGGCGGTCTTCCAGGTCTCGGTGTTAATGGAGTAGACCCAGGTAACCGCCTTGCCGTCCTTGTCCGGCGGGACGACCACCACCACGCTCCTGGTGTCGGGGTCGTAGGCGGTCGAGGAGCCGTAGCCGCCCCCGCCGCCCTTGGTGGAGAGGACTCGGGTCGCCTTCTTCTCGGGATCGTAGAGGCCCATGCTGCCGCCGGAGCTCACCCACCAGGACTTGAGGTGCGCGATGTACCGCGCCGACGGGTCGCGGCCGCACTTGGGCGCGTTCTCGGTGACGTAGCCCCACTTGCGCGCGTAGGGGTCGAAGGTCAGGAAGAAGGGCGCCGGCTTCCACTTGGCGAACTCCTCGGCGCCGAGCGCCTCGGCCACCGTCTTGGAGTCGACGAACACCGCGCCGCGCAGCGACTCGGGCATGAAGGCCACGCGCCGGTCGCTGTCGTAGCTCCAGCCGTCGAAGGTGTGCGAGAGCCGCGGCGGCCCGCCGCGCTTGGTCTGGAGCGCCCCGTCGCGTATCACCAGATTGTCTTTCATCCACTCCGGCGGCTTGCCCTGGGCGGGCGCGTCCGCTCCGTAGAGGCAGACCCAGGTGTTCGAGGCCAGGTCGTACTCCCAGACGTCGTTGAGCGGGTGGACGTTGTGGCCGCCGCCCGCGAAGATGGCCCGCTTGCGGTCGGGCATCCAGGCGGCCTTGTTGCTGTAGTCCCGTCCGCGCGGCCCGACCTGGCGGATGCTGTCCTTGGGCCCGAGCCAGTCGAGGTCGCCGGTGACCTTGAGCGGCGGGAGCTTGAGCCAGGTGTTGTCGGGCAGGGCCGCGATGCTGGCGAGCAGGTCCTTGTCCGGAGCGAGTTCCGGTTCGACCTTGCTCACCGCAGGCGGTTCGACCTTGGTTGAGGGCGCGGGCTCGGCGGCGGATGACGCCGGGCTTCCCAGGAGGGGGCACGCGCAGCAGATGGCCAGCAACAGGGGCGACGCCTGGTTCCTCATGATCTTCTCCTGATTCGTCCCGCGGCTACTTGCCGCCTCCGGCCGGCGCCGCATCCTCCAGCGGCCGGACGTCCGCCGTCTTGAGGTCGAGCCGCAGCGCCGAGATGTTGGCCGCGTGGTCCGCGGCCCAGACGAGCTTGCGCTTGGCGTCGTGCATCAGCCCGAGGCCCACGTTGTAGTCCTTGCCGGTGGGCTCGGTGCCGCCGAGCAGCACCGCCTGCCAGGCGTTCTTGTCGCAGTCGTAGAGCGGCCAGCGCATCTTGCCGTCGGCGTCCGGGATGCGCGAGGCGACCAGCACCGCGTCGTGCTCCGGCATGTACACCAGCTCGCGAAAGCGGACGCTCTTGAAGGCCGCCGCCTTGCCTCCGGCCGGCCCCAGCGGGGACGCCTGCCCGGTCTTGTAGTCGTAGGCCAGCACCTCGCCGCCCTGACCGAAGAGGAGCAGCCGGTCGCGCTTGGCGTCGTGGGCCAGGCCGTGCCCCTCGTGGCTCGGCCCGGGCAGCTTCGCCCCGGAGAGCGGCAGCTTGTCCCACTTCAGGCCGGCAGGATCGGGTTTCCACAGGGCTCCGCTGGCCCAGGCCACGGCGCCGCGGGGCGTGGGGCAGAGCCGGTCGAACCCGTAGTGTGCCTCGAACGGCGTGGGGATCGGATTCGGGAACCACTCGCCGGCCGCCGGATCGTAGCAGAAGTAGAGGCTGGCCTTCACCGTGTTCTCCGCCAGGCTCTGCCCGCAGACGATCATCTTGCCCGAGGGCTGGTCGTAGGCGTAGGAGTGGTAGGAGTGCCCGGTCATGAAGGCGCGGTTCCGGTAGGAGACCGCGATCTTCATGCCGCCCTGGCCGTGGGCGTACATCAGCGCCTGCTCCGGGCGGTGCCCGATGTAGAACTGGTTGGTCTTGACGCTGTAGTGCAGCACCGCGTTGCCGACGTAGGCCACGTGCCCGCCGCCCCACATCAGGATCTGGTCGCGGTCGGGGTCGAAGACCGAGGTCCCCCAGGCGCGGTTGTCGTCGGGGTTGTTCTTCTGCTGCTTGCGGTCGCGCGTGGCCCAGACGTTCGGCTGGAGCTTGTCGAGCCACTCCTGCTGCGCCGCCGCGTCGACCGTCCCGGCGCCCTGGTCGTACCACCGGGGGTCGGTGGTGCGGCCGTCGAAGGCCTCCGTGCGGAAGGGCACGCCCTTCTTCTTCGTCCCCTCCGCGTCCACCTTGGTCACGTCGACCCGCGCCGCCCAGGTGGAGAACCGCGGGATCCTGCTCTCGTTGCGGTTGGCCAGGGTGATCACCACGTCGCCGGGCGCGGCGGCGGACATCTCCGGCTGCCAGCCCCAGGTGCTCGCGCCGGTGGTCAGGCTCTCGCGCCTGGCGCCGCCGTCGTCGAGCAGCTGCCACTCGTCGGCGTCGAGATCGTAGATCCAGGACTCGGCCTTCCCGGCGCCGTCGACGAGCAGGAACTTGCCGCTGGTCGGCAGCCACACGAGGCCATGCCCGTAGCGCGGCGCCGGCGAGAGCTTCGGCCGGCGCTGCTCCCAGCTGCGGGTCTTGCAGTCGTACACCCAGGTGTCGGCCACCTGCCGGTCCAGCCGGTACCCGCCGAAGACGAGCAGCTTCCCGCGCTTCTCGTCCGCCGCCGGCCGGCAGTAGGCCCGCTTGGGCGGGACCACGGCGAGGTCCTCGACCGCGTCGTCCAGGGCCTCCCAGCCGTCCTCCGCCGCCGCGATCGTCTCCGGCGTCACCTTGCCCTTGAGCAGGCCCTGGGCCTTGCCCAGCGACTCGACGGCCTTCTTCAGGCTGTCGCCGGCCCAGCCGAACTGCTTCTTCTCGTACTCCCCGGCCTTGCCGGCGGAGGCCGCCAGCTCGGCCGCCAGCGCCCCGACCTCCTTGGCGAGCGCCGCGGCCGCCTCGTCGAGCTGCGCCTTGGCCATGGTTTCGCTCTCGGTGAGGTAGAACCGGGCACGGCAGGCGGTCACCAGCTTGCGGTTGCCCAGCGCCAGGGCCTCGGCCTTGCCGCGGAGCCCGTTGACCAGGTCGCTGCCGAACTGGAGCTGCGTCCACTTCCCGTCCCGCAGCGCCCAGCGGCACTGGCCGGCCAGGACCTCCTTGTTCACCGGGTCGTAGCCCATGGCCCCGAACACGAGGTCGTCCCAGAACGTGTACGGCGCCTTGGCGGCCGATTCGAGGTGCTGCCAGGTGCGGGCCTTGGGGTCGTACTCGTAGGTCTGGCCGAGCCGGTGGAAGGGGACCACCACCTTGCCCCGGGCCGAGTCATAGGCCGCATTGCCCCAGATTTCCATGGTGTGGTTGTAGCCGAAGCCCAGGAACGGCTGCAGGACGCCCTCCGTGGTTATGAACCCGGGGCTCCCGTAGGGCGGAGGCGGCATCTTGCTCGGTCCGGTCACATCGCCCCACTTGCCCTCCTTGCCGATCGGGAAGCGGTTCTCCCAGCGGGACTCCTTGAGGTTCAGGGTGACCTCGGAGTACGGCCCGCCCTTGCCCAGGTTCCCGCCCAGCACCAGGAAGGCCCCCTCCTCGGGCAGGTAGACCAGCCCCGCGGAATTGCGGCCGCCGTACCCGCCGACGTCGAGCATCACCCAGGTGTTCGCCGGGGCCCCCGCGAGCTTGTCGGGGAGCGAGGGCTCGGCGCCGGCGCCGGACGGGGCTGCCCCGGTCGCGACCAGCAGAAGTGCGAGGGACGTAAGCAGTCCGCGTGGCATGTTCGCTCCCTTCTACTTCGCGGCCTTCCTGCCGCGGTAGATGTAGACGTCCGATTGGGTGTAGAACACCGAGACGTTGCGCTCCGGGTCGTAGTAGCCGGCCGCGCCGGTCGCCGGCGGGACATCGCCCCCCGGCTTGGGATCGGTCCACTCGTTCTTGGCCGGGTCGTAGATCCACAGGAAGTCGGCCTTGCGGTCCCCCTGGAAGGTGTAGAGCACGAAGAACTTGGCGGCCGCATCGTAGCAGAGGACCCCGGTGCAGTCGCGCGCGCCGACCGGCGCCTTGGGCTGGACCGGCTTCCACTCGTTGGTCTCGAGCGAGTACGTCGCGGTGCTCGCGGAGTCCACCACCACCACCAGCTTGTGGTCCGGCGAGTAGGCGCCGATGCTCCCGTAACCCGGCTGGCCCTTGGATGAGAGTGGTTTCCAGGCCTTCTTCTCGGGCTCGTAGAGCTGCGTGCCGCACGGGCGGGTGCCGCCCTTGAGGAAGATGGCCTTGCGGTCCGGCAGGTACTCCATGACGCAGGCCTCGCCGGCGTCGGGGATGCCCGTCCAGACGTTGTCCCACTTGCGGGCCACCGGGTCGAACTCGAAGATCCACGGGGCGGGCTTGAGCTTGGCGTCTTCGGGCTTGAGGTCCGCGCCCAGGCCGGCGGCCACCTTGTCCCAGGAGCCGAAGATCAGGCCGCGGGCCGGGTCGAGCCACAGCAGCCGGCGGCGCTCCGGGTCGTAGCACAGGCCGTCCCAGGTGTGGCAGGGGCGGATCGGCCCGCCGCGCTTGGTGGTGGCCACGCCGTCCTTGACCACCACGTTGGCCTTGACCCATTCCGCGCTGCCGCTGAAGTGCGTGTCCGGCGGCGCGAGGCAAACCCAGGTGTTCGAGGCCAGGTCGTACTCCCAGACATCGTTCAGGAAGTGCGGCGCCTGGTGGTTGGCGCCGCAGTACAGCGCGCGCTTCCTCTCAGGCGCCCAGGCCATCTGGCCGGAGTAGCCGCGGATCGACGGCCCGATCTTGACCATGTTGTGGGCGTTGTAGTTCCTCTCTCCGCACCAGGCGATGTCCCCGCCCACCTTGAACTTGGGGAGCTTGAGCCAGGTGTTGTCGGGCAGGGCCTCGATCTTGGCGAGCAGTTCCTTGTCGGGGGCCAGCTCCGGCTCGACTTTCGCGGGAACGGCCGAAGTTGGGGAGACCGGCTCACCGGCCACGGCGGCAGATGCGACCACGGCGAGACTCAGGGAAACGTTCAGAATGGCCTGGCGCATGCTATTTGCCCTCCGGCTTCGAGGCCTTCTTGCCGCGGTAGACCCAGGTCTCGGCGGCGTTGTAGATCACGGTTACGTTGCGCTCCGGATCGTAGTAGCCGGCGACGTTGCCGATCTTGGGCAGCGCACCCTCCGGCTTGGGGTCGCTCCACTTGTTCTCCTTGAGGTCGTAGAAGCGCAGGCGGGCGCCCTCCGGCTGCCCGGCGACCTTCATGTGCGTGTAGAGCACGAACTTCCTGGCCGTCGAGTCGTAGCAGAAGGTGCTCGAGGGCACGATGCCGCCGTCATCGGCGTTCTCCTGGGCCAATGTCCAGCTGCCCTCGTCGCAGGAGAAGACCCAGGTCTTCTGGCCGATGGTGGCCACGACCTTGCGGCTCTCCGGGTCGTAGGCGGTCTCGCCGCCGTTGGGCAGGGGCTTGGCGGCCGGGTAGGCGGGCCACTCCTTCTTGGCGGCATCGAGCCGGTAGACCTTGCCGGAGAACCACCACACGGTCTTGGAGTCAGGCAGGTACTCGAGGCAGCAGGACTCGCCCGACTTGGGCACCTTGGTGAGGACCTCGCCCCACTCGCGCTTGGCCGGGTCGAAGGTGAAGAGCCAGGCCTCTCCTGGACCGGAGCCGTAGGTGTTGAGCAGAGGGTCCTTGGGGTCGATGCCCAGCGCCTTGGCGATGGTGCCCTTGTCCTGGAAGACCAGCCCCTTGTGGGATTCGAGGAAGAGCATCTGCCGGCGGTCGGAATCGTAGGCCAGGCTCCACCAGGTGTGGCAGGGCCGGACCGGCGCGCCGCGCGGGCTGCGCACCACGCCGTCCTTGAGCACGGCGTTGGTCTTCCACCACTCGACCCGCTCCTCCGGGGTCATCTTGGCATATCCGGGCGCCGGGGCCGGATCCGCGCCGTAGAGGCAGACCCAGGTGTTGGACGGCAGGTCGTACTCCCAGACGTCGTTGAAGGGGTGGACGTTGTGCCCGCCTCCGGTGTAGAGGGCGCGCTTGCGGTCCGGGGCCCAGACCATCTTGTTGCAGTAGTCGCGGACCCGCGGGCCGGTGCGCTTGTAGTCCGGGTCCTTGTTGAGCACGCCCATGTCGCCGGTGGTCTTGACCGGCGGGAGCTTCAGCCAGGTGTTGTCGGGCAGGGCCTCGATCTTGGCCATGAGCTCCTTGTCGGGGGCGAGTTCCGGTTCGACCTTGGTGGGTGCGGACCCCGGCTCGCCGGCCAGCACCGGGAGCGAGCTGACCAGCGAGATCCCGAGCGTGCAGATGAACTTGCGCATGGTTCTCTCCATTTCCCTTCTCAGCCCCGCCAGGCGCGCTTGACCGCCCGGCAGGCGAACTCGATGTCCACGGGGCCGAGGTCCTGGTGGCACGGCAGGGCCAGCAGGCCGTCGGCCAGGGCGCGTTCCACCGGGAATCCGCGCCGGGCGCCGTCCGGCAGGATCCACTCCGGCCAGTAGGTGCCCGCCGCCACGCCGAGCCTGGCCAGGCGCAACCGGAACTCGTCCCGGTCCGGCACCCGGATCGGAAAGGCCAGCGGCGCCGACCCGGCCGGCACCCGGGTGAAAAGCGCCAGGTCGCCGATCTGACGGAGATACTCGCAGCAGTTGCGCCGCCTGGCCCGGGCTATGGCGCGGAGGTCGGCGTTGGCGACGACCCGGCGGGAGAGGTCGTCGGGCGGGAGCGGCCGGGCCATCCGCGACAGCGGCCGGTCGGCCTCGCGCAGTCCCCGGCGGACCGGCCCGTGCACCGATCTCTTCGGGGAGTGCAGGCCGGCGACGTACGCGATGTGCAGCCGGCGGGCTCTCCGGGCCAGCGCCGCGTTGCCCGGCCGGCTCTCCGCGTGCACGTCGCGGAGCGAATGCTCCTTGGCGCGCAGCACCTCGCTGTACCGGCCATCGGCTCGGCGCCAGGCCGGCTCAGGCGGGGGCGGCAGCCCGCGAGCGTTGACCAGCAGTGCCCCGGCGTTGGTCACCGGCAGTAGTTTGCGGAGGCTGAAGACGGCAATGTCGCCAAGCGTCCCGGCCGGAGGCACCGGCAGGGTGTGGGCGCAATCCTCGATGAAGAACAGGTCGTGCCGGCGGCAGAACCGGCGGACCTCGCCCACGCCGACGTCGAACCCCAGATAGCGGTACCAGAGCAGCGCGCGGATGCGCCGATCCCGACGCAGCAGCTCGGCGGCGTGGTCCAGGTCCGGAGAGAGGTCGGCCCGCACGTGGAAAAAGGCCAGCCGAGCCCCGGCCAGCCGGAGCGGGCCGCTGACCGTGTCGCAGACGAAGGCCGGCACGAGAACCGCCGAGCCGGCCGGAAGCCCGAGCAGTTTCCAGCCGTGGTAGAGCGCATGACGGGCCGCGGCGAAGAGCATGCTCCGCCCCGTGGGCAGCCATTCCGACCGCCTGCCGGAACCGGCCGGGGGCGCGCCCATGCCCGGCGCCAGCCCCGGCACATAGGCCACGCGCAGCGGCACGCGGGCGCGGCTCACCGGCCCTCTCCTCCCGGCAGCAGCCTGACCGGGACGAGCGATCGACTGGCCGGACGCCCCGAATTGCCGCCGGCCAGCAGGGCCTCGAGGTGCTCCAGGGCCAGCCGGGCCATGTCCGCCGTGCTCCAGGCCATGCCCTCGGGCACGGCGAGTTGCGGGAAGTCCCCGGCCCAGCGCTCGCGGCGTTCGGGGACCGCGCCCCACCAGGCGACCAGGTCCAGCTTCGTACCGGAGCCGGCGAGCGCCCGGCCGACGTCGTCGAACACCTCCGGCCAAAGGACCGCCGCGGCGGTCGGTCCGCCCTGCGCCGAGGCCAGGCGCACCAGCGCCTCCCCAGGACTCTTCTCCTCCGGCAGGAAGATGCGCCACTCGGCGGGCGCGGGCAACCCGGCGGCCGCCAGGGCGGCGAGGTATCCGCCGGTCCGCTCGCGGGCGTGCAGGAAGTCCCGGCCGTAGGGGGCGAAGCCCAGCAGGGCGATGCGCCGGTGGCCGCGCTCGATGAGCCGCGAGGTGGCGCGGTAGGCGCCGCCGAAGTTGTCCTGGCTGACCGAGTCGATGCCCTCGTGGGCGGTGTCCACGCCAACCACCGCAACGCCGGCGGCCTTGAGCTCGGCGGCCACGTCCGGATTGTCGGAGTCGACGATGGCACCGGCGATGTTCTGGGCGGCCAGTCGCTTGGCGAGGTTGGCGGCGGTGTCGTTCCCGCGGGCCACTATGAGCAGGTCGCGGCCGGCGGCCGAGGCTGCCTGGCGGAAGTCCCGCTCCAGGCGGTTCATGAACTCCGTCCACTGCCAGGGACCGCTGCTCGTGCCCATCACGTAAGCGATGACCCCGCCGGGCATGGCCGCCCCGGCCCGGACGGTCACGGAGTAGCCGCGGCGCGGCTGGTTCACGAGGTATCCGTCGCCCACCAGCCGCTTAAGCGCCCGGCGGACGGTGATCCGTCCGACCTTGAAGCGCTTGGCCAGTTCCCGCTCCGACCGCAGGACCTCGGACGCGCCGGCCCGGCCGTCGCGCAACTCACCGCGCAGGGCATCGAGCACCTTCTCGGTGAGCAGCGCCGGTCGCACCAAGTGGTTCTTGACTGCTGCCATGCTGGGCTCTCCTGGTTCTATATACTCCTCTGAACCCTGTAAGTTGGCGTCTTTCTGCCCGAAAAGATGTGCTCCTAAATGTCGCTGGTGCGCCGTTTACGCGCGCACAGCCTCCGCCATGGCCTCGACGTTCTGCGGAGGAACGTTCGGCAGGATGGCCTCGTGACTGGGGCTGATCACCAGGCACGGCCCGAGCAGCCCCCGAACCCGCCGGACCTCGGCGCGGACCGCCTCCGGCGTACCGTTGACCAGCAGTTCCTGCGTGTCGATGCCGCCCATGAAGGCGATGCGCCCTTTGAAGTCGCGCGCCAGCGTGGCGGCGTCCATGTCGGCGGCCAGGGCCTGCAGCGGGTGCAGGCAATCGACGCGCGCCTCGATCAACCGGCCGATCACCTTGTGGATGGCGCCGCAGGAGTGCAGGATCACCTGGTAGCCGCGGGCATGGGCCTGGTCGGTGAACTTCCGGAACCAGGGCAGGATGAACTCGTCGAACTGCGCCGGCCCGCAAATCAGGTCGAGCTGCGTGCCGAAGTCGTTGCCGAAGAAGAAGCCGTCCACCTGCCCGCCGGCCCGGGCGTAGAAGAGCTCGTTGGCCTCGTAATAGAAGCCGCAGACCCGGTCGGTGACCGCGTGGACCAGCTCGGGCCGCTCGTACATGTTGACCAGGTAGCTCTCGATGCCGAAGAGGTCCATGATGTTGTGGTAGAAGCTGGTCCAGAAGCCGCTGGCCCGGTAGAAGTCCCCGGCGGCGGCGAGCTGGGCCAGGGTCTCGTCGAAGCTGAGGTGCGCCGGGTCCGGCCAGTGGACCCCGCAGCGGTCGATGTCGCCTGGCTCCCGGCAGTCGGCCAGCGGTCCGCCCTGGCCGTGGCGCTCCTTCTTGACGCCGGAGCCGAACATGGCCAACCCCGAGGGGTGCCGGTAGGTCGAGCCCGCGAACTGCGGGCAGATCCAGCGCAGGTCGTCGCCCAGCTTCCGGCGGAGGGCCTCCTCGCTGGAGGTGCCGAAGTACCGGTGGTAGATCGGCCAGGTGTCCCGGTGCGGCTGGCCCATCCAGAAGCCGCAGCGGTCCGCGGCCTTTCCGGAGACGATGGTCCTGATGCGTTCGCGGCTGGTCATGGTCCACCCCACCCCTGCCCCACCCTGTTTCGTAACTTGCTGCGCCCGGCCGCGCCATGTCCGTTGCAGCTGTAGCGCGGACGGCGAGATCATCGCCGCCGGCACGGGCCCGTCAAGGTCTTGCGTGTTCAGCAGACTGCGCCGGTGGCGGTTGACCGGGGGTGGGGCCTCAGTTAGACTGATGCTTCGACACCCGCCGTCATGAAGGAGGATTCTGATGAGCGCCGCCCGCATAGCCCTTGGATCGGTTCTCGTGGCCCTCTGCCTGGCGGCCTCCGCCGGGGCCTGGGAGATCCAGCTCACCGCCGAGGAGTACAAGGAGGTCGGCGGCCAGCGCCGGATCACCTGCGGCGTGCCGCTGCTGCCCGGGCAGGCCAAGGACGTCAAGGACCTGAGGGTGCTCTCGGACGGCAAGCCGGTCCCGGCCCAGTTCCGGGAGCTGGCCCGCTGGTGGCGCGCCGACAACTCCCTGCGCTGGGTGCTGGTGGACCTGGCCGCCGACGTCAAGGGCCTGGAGAAGAAGGCCTTCGTCCTCACCGACGCCAAGGTTGAGACGCCCTCCCCCGCCGCCAAGCTCACCGTCGAGCAGGACGACAACTTCATCACCGTGACCACCGGCCCGGCCAAGTTCGTGGTCAGCAAGAAGAAGTTCAACTTCCTCGAGAAGGCCTGCGTCGACCTCAACGGCGACGGCAAGGCCGCCGACGACGAGAACCTGCTCGCCTCCACGCCGGAGTGCGGCACGGTCACCGAGGACAACCAGGGGCTGAAGTACTTCGGGAGCGAGGGCGTCGCCTCGGTCGCGGTGCTCGAGGCCGGCCCCATGCGGGTCTGCGTCCGGGCGATGGGCGTGCAGCCGCCGCACGAGGGCAAGGGGTACGGTCCGGGGCTCTACGGCTACGACGTCTTCATGAACTTCTACGCCGGCTCGACCGACGTGTTCGCCGACGTGATCCTGACCAACAACGCCACCAAGAGCCGGGGCGTGCCCGCCATGGAGGACGGGTCGCTGGTCCTCAAGCTGGCCGGCGGAGTCTCCGGCTGCAAGCTGATCGGCGACAAGCCCGTGGAGGCCAAGCTCGCGGGGGGCGAGTCGCTCTGCCTCTACCAGGACTCCAACGGCGCCGACACCTGGCAGAAGTGCTCGGGCTTCGGCAAGATGAAGGCCGACGGCTGGGACCTGCTGCCCGACCAGTTCACCACCTTCCGCGGCTTCAAGGTCTGGAAGCGCGCCGGCAAGGACAAGGAGGAGGAACTCGGCGCCGGGAACACCTCCCGCGGCACCCTCCAGGCCTGGAACGACCGCGGCGGCGTCGTGGTGCACATGAAGAACTTCTGGAAGCAGTTCCCCAAGGCTTCCGAGGCCGCGGGCGACGGGACGGTTCGCGTCGGCCTCTTCCCGCGCGAGTGGAAGTGGCCGCACCTGATCCAGGACGGCGCCGCCAAGGGCCATGAGATCGTCCTGCACTTCTTCGGGGCCAAGAACCCGGCGGGGCCCTACGCCAAGGACGCCGCCGGACGGCCGGACGCCGGGGCCATCGGCGACATCTGGGACTCGCGGGTCATGCTCCGCACGACGCTGGCGCACATGGCCGCGGCCGGGGCGCTCTCCGACCTCGGCCCCTACACCCCGCCGACCAAAGGACTGGACAGCGGCCCGGGCAACCGCACCTCGGCCGACGACAAGCGCATGCTCGAGGAGGACAAGCTCTACGGCAACGCCTACGGCTGGCGGATCTACGGCGACCGTTGGCGCTCCAACGGCGGCCACGGCTCGCTCGGCGCGCGCCAGCCCATCGACGAGGACAACTACCTCTACCGCTGGTACGTGACCGGCCACAAGGGCTGGTTCGCGGCCGGCGACGCCCGCAGCCGGCACTGGCGCGACGTGCGCCGCTACCGGATCGACGGCGTCGATCCGATGAGCTACAAGGACTGGGGCGAGTTCCGCAAGAACAACATCTCCGAGCGCGACGAGTGGACCAGCCGCCCGCAGCCGGCCGACGAGGAGATCAAGAAGTACATGCAGGGCCTGCCCGGCTACGCCAGCTCCTGGTCCTTCCCCAATCCGGAGCACTGCACGCTCGATCTCAACTACGACCGCTACCTGCTCTTCGGCGACCAGCGGGCGTTCGAGAACATGCGCTACAACGCGGCCTTCGGGGCCTTCTTCTCCCGGGACAACGCGCCCAAGCCCGGCTCAGACATCAAGGGCATCGGCCCGTGCATCGGCCGCGACCGCGGCTGGTCCTGGCGGACCATCGAGCGCTACTGGGAGCTGACCGGCGACAAGCGCGCCGACGAACTGCTCAAGGGGATCATCAAGGCCTACGAACCCCTGATCGGCAAGACCGAACTGTGGTTCGCCTCCCCGGAGTACCAGCGCACCTGGTTCACGCAGATCTTCAGCCGGGCGGCGGCCATGACCGCGCTGCACACCGGCGACCCGCAGGCCCTGGAGATCGTCAAGGCCCTGGCCAGCGACAAGGGCGAGAAGCCCGTCGACTTCGCCACCATCCTGGCGGTGACCTATCACCTGACCGGCGATCAGAAGTACAAGGACTGGCTGGCCAAGCCGCTGGAGGGCGACGCGCTGCTCGGCGTCGGCGGCTACTACCCCGCCAGCGCCCACTGGCTGGCCAAGCAGCCGCCGAAGGGGAAGTAGCACAAGGCGCAGAGTGCGCCGCGGCCCTGGCTACCGGCCGACCAGCGCCCGCGGGAAGAGGATGTTGTTCTCTAGGTGGATGTGCTCGTGCAGGTCCTGCTCGACCGCCTCCAGGCCCTCGTAGAGCGCCCGGAAGGACGGGCAGGCGTCGTCGGGCAGTCGGTAGCCGGAGGTGGTTTCCCGCAGCTTCTGGAGCTCCCGCCCGGCCTGGCGATGCTCAGCTTCGAGGTGCTCCAGGTGAGGCCGGAGGCGGGCGACGACCTCGTCGCCGCGCCCGGAGGCGGCGCTCGCGGCCGTCTCGAGGATCAGTGGGAAGACAACCTCCTCCTCGGTTAGCAGGTGGTGGGTCAGCGCCGTGTCCATGGACTCATAGGTGCCCTGGACGGTGCGCAACTCATCGCCGTGCCGCTCGCCGTGCGCAGCCAGCACCCTGATAAGGAGGCCTTCAAGCCGCGGCAGCTGCGCCTTCATGAAGGTGTGATGCCGTTTGAGGATGTGCGCGGCCAGGTCCTCCAGCGGAGCCGAGCGCCAGTCCCTGGCCGCGTCACGGCCCGGCGCGGGCTTGGCCATCGCCCGGTCTAGGCCGTCCAGCAAGTCGGGGAGGCTGAGGTTCTTCTCGGCGGCGGCCTCTTTGAGCGTGTGCTGTCCGCCGCAGCAGTAATCGATGCCCAGCCTTTCGAGCAGCATGCGCATTCCCGGATGCCTCACGATCAGGTCGCGCACCGCCATATTCCCAGTGATCTTCTGGGCCATGTGGTTCCTCCTGCCGACCCCGGCCGGGATCCTCTGCTAGTGGACGTGGCCCCCGGCTTCTCCGCCGTGCGCTTTCTCCTCGCGGGCGTGATCGGGGCCTGCCGCGCCGATCGTGTCGTGCAGGCCTTCAACGTAGTGGACGAACACGACATAGGCCTCCACGTACTTGCGCCCGGCCTCAACCGAATCGTCCTTGTGCTTCCTGGCCTCCAAAAGGCGCTCGAAGCGCTCCCTGACTCCCTTCTCGGCCGCCTGGCCGATCTCCCTGGCCAGGGCATCGCCCTTGCCGTCGGCGATCGCCTTGTCCGCGGCGGCGACGATGGGTTCGACCTGTCCGGCGGGCTTGAGGCCTGTGTAGGGTGCGCCTTCGCCCGCTCGGTGCAGGCGCACCAGGGTCTCGAAGAAGAAGGTGTCGGCCAGGTCCTTCGCCTCCGGCCCCTTGGCGCGGACGGCCACGGCCTTGGCGAAGGCCGCCTTGATCTCCGCCTCATGCTCCTTCCCGACCCACTTGAGGACCGGCGTCACGTCGCCCTTATCCAGGGCCGACCGGGCCTCGGCAACCACCGGACCGTCCAGGGTGTCGCAGTGCGCATGGGCAAGGCGCGGCGCAAGCAGCCACCAGCCCATCCCGGTCAGGGCCAGAAGAGCTGCACCTGTCGCCACGATCTGAGCGGGTCGCATGCTGAACTCCTTTCGGCTGAGGGGACCGGAGAGGGCTGCCACGTCTGCACACCCTGCCGACAAGCAGGATGGACGCGGGAAATCCTTTGGTTGAACGGCAGCCGGGGGCCGTCAATTCCCCTCAGGGAGCTCGAACCGGGCGACGACAGCCCGGTAGTGCTCGTGGATCAGCTTGCGGTCGAACTCGAACATCTCGGCGAGGATCCACTCATTCTCGCCGGCGCTGAAATAGTTCATCGCCGCCGGGAAGAACACTTTGTCCTCCTTGCGGATGTGCTCGGGATAGAACCCAGCCAGGTCCTCCAGCGCCTTGAAGATGCGGCCGGTGGCCTCGCCGGAGCCGGAGCGCCAGGCAGCGGGGCTTCGGGGGACATGACACTTTGGAGGTAGGAGCCAGCAATGCGAAATTACGACTGCCACGTGAGGCACATCACCTGACGCCCATCTTCAAGAAGTGGCACGACATCAACGTTGAGTACTGCAAAGCGGTCGACAAGGACGCAGTGTACTGGAACACGGAGCGCGTGAACGTAGGAGCACTTGCGGCTGCGGTGTGGCTGCGTCACTCGCAGGCACTGGAGGAGTTTTCGGCCGGGAGGAGCTTTGGCCGTCACCAGCGACAAGGGAGGGCAGACCTGTGCTTCAACTGGTGCGGGACGGACTATGTGATCGAGGCCAAGCATGAATGGGTTTGCCTCTCACCGCAAGCAGGCGACGCTGCGAAGCGGTTCGATCCGGCGCTGAAGAGGGCTAGGAAGGCTGCTGTTGAGAGCAGATACCAAGGCAAGAGACGGCTGGGCATCGTCTTTGCGGTCCCGTACATCCACAAACAGTACGCCGACCACAGCCGTCCTCTCGTGGACAAGTTTCTGGCCAGGCTAAAGGAAGGGGTCGACTACTGCGCCATGTGTTCGGTTTTCCCGCCTCCTGCACGCAGGCTCCAGGCACGCGGGCACCTCTTCCCTGGCGTGGTCTTGCTGGCAAGAATGCCGAGACGGAACTTGCCCCGGTGATGACCACCGCGGGACCGGTGACCATCGGGCTCGGGGCCGGGGGCGGACCACGCTCTCCCATTGTCCGGAGAGGCGTTAAGCGCTCCAACAGGCCGTTGCTGAGTCCGTCCGGTCAATATTCACAACTGAAAATGCGATGGACGCCGAGCCTCGGCGAGGGCTTGTTGTCATGACCGTTGGGGCCGCGCAGGTCACCGCCACCACGCTGGAGACCTCCGACAGATCGTCGGCCCCGTCGCGGGCCTTGACCGCGAACCGGGTCATCATTCGGTTGCGGGGGGCGGTGGTGGTGACGGCGGCACCGACTCGGTTGTCGGCGGGGCCGGTTGAGCCGGCTCGACAGGCGACTTCCGGCTGCGCAGCTCGTCGGCTGCCTCTTTGAGCGACTTCCTGATGTCCTCCAGCGCGGCGCTGAACCCGGTCTTGGTCTTCTCCCAGGCGCTGTCGCCGGAGTCCTTCAGCCCGGCCAGCCGGTCTTTGGCCTCGGCGATCTTGCGCTCGATCTCGGGCTTCTGCTTCTCGAAGCGATCCTTGATCTCCGCTTCCCTGGCCTTGGCCTGGACGGCCAGATCCTCGAACTCCTTCTGGAGGGCATCGAGCGTCTCCCGGGAAGCGGCGGCGAACTCGCGGGCCGCGTCGGAGGCATTCTGTTTGGCGGCATCCCAGTGTTCCGCCGCAGCGTCCGGCTGAGCCTTGGGCTGCGGGGGCGGGTTGAGCGGCTTCTCCGGAGCGCCCCTGCCGCAGCCGTACAGACCCAGCGCCACCGACAACGCGGCAAGAGCGACAAGCGAGCAGAGCTTCATGGATGACATCCTCGGATGGGGCCCCGGCGCATCGCCCTGGTAACGGCACCGGATCGGCCCGGATTCCCGGCATCCCCGCCTCCGGACCATTCGGCCCGCTCAGGCATTCGCCAGCTGCATCCGGGAAAGGAGCCGGTGGACCGCAGCCTCGTCCAGCGCCCGGCGGTTCTCGCCGAGCATCTTCAGGATGGACGGCTCCGTCTCCGGATCGATGAAGAACCGGTAGAAGCTCCCGCTCTGCCGGCCGTACCGTGCGGCGTAGCGCGGCTCGGCGGTCGCGAGGTCGAGGCCCAGCAGCACCGCCGGCGCGGAGTTGACCCGGGGACAAGCCCGCTCCTCCCCCTGCTGTTCCATGAGCAGGATCCGGCGGTAGAACGACACGTGCCGCGGATTGACCGTGATGAGCAGGTCGGTGGAGCCGGTCAGCCGGCGGGCGGTCAGATAGGCCAGTTTGAAGAGGTGCTTCATGATCTCCATGCCGCGGCACAGGTCGGGCTCGACGCTGGCCAGGCTGGTGATCTCGCAAGGGCGCCGGCCGCGCGCGCGCATGGCGGCCAGTTCCCCGCCGTAGAGCCCGTCGGCCGGCAGCCCCTGCGGAGAGTCGGGCACCAGTGTCAGGGTGGCCACCGGCTCGCCGGATCGCTCCACCAGGAGGGTGGTCGTTTCCGGCAGGACGTCGTGGGGGCCGTACCACAGCCTCCGGCTGTTGGGCCGGGCGTACTCCTTCTCCAGGTACTGGCGATAGACCAGCCCCCAGGCCTTCAGGCGGTCGGCGCCATCGGCGGCCACGCGGATCCGGTACTCGCCGGCGGCTCCGAAGCGGTAGCCGTGCACGTCGGTCATCACCTGCCGCCCGAGCGCCGCGAAGGCCTCGGTCAGGCGGCTCCTGCCGGCCGCGGGGGCCGGCAGCGCCGGTCCGGCCGGCTCCGCCCGCTTCCGCCCGCCGGCCAGGGCCAGCCGGGCGCGGGCAGCGAGCGCGAAGGCCCGGGCGATCAGCGAACCGGACATGCACTCCGGCCGCTGGTCGCACGCCGCGCAGAGATTGTCCGGCATGTGCTGCTCCTTGGCCTCGATCAGTCCGGCCAGGGAGTGGGTCAGCACCCCGCCCATGGGCCTGCGCACCGCCTGGTCGTTGCAGCAGATCGAGGCGCCGTCGGCGGCGATGAACAGCTGGCTGTTCCAGACGCAGGGGAACCGGAAGCTCCGGAGCAGGTCCAGGAACTCGCCGGGTCGCGGGAAGAAGCGCTTGAAGGACAGGCTCATGCGCACGGCCACGCCGTTGATCTCACGCCGGTCGTGGCGGGCAAACAGGTCGCGGAACATGTCCACGCCGCCGCCCCGGCTGCGGACCAGGCCGGTGCGGTTGGCGGCCGCCGGGAAGAGCACCAGGTTCAGGGCGCCGAGCCCGGCGGCCCGGGCGCGGGCGGCGAGAAAATCCAGCGTCCTGGCGAAGTCGCGCCGGACGATCTCCCGCTCCGGCGGCGAGATGTGGAAGTGCAGCGCCCCCAGGCGGCCCCCGGCGGCCAGGCGCATGGCCGCCTCGATCCCGGGCGTGACCTGCCCGAGCAGTTCGGCGCCCCGCCTGGCGTCTCCGGTCATGATCGCCCCGTAGGCCTCCGGGTCGGGGGTGGGCAGGGAGACGATCAGCGTGATCCGGTTGCGGGCCAGGGCCTCGAGCACGCCGGGGGCGGCGAGCCTCGACCCGTTGGTGACCACGGACACCTCGGGGGCCGGCATCCCGGGGACGTCCCAGCTGGCGGCCATCCGCCCGAACATGTCCATGCGCCCGGCGAACTCCGGGTGGACCGTGGGCTCGCCGTCGCCGGCGTTGGCGACGTAGCGGATGCGTAGGCCCTGGATCGCGGCCTCCCGGATCCGCTCGATCAGCCGGGCGGTGATCTCCCGAGGCTGGTACTCCCGCGGCCCGCGGTAGCCGGGCTTGTTGACGCCGCACATCCGGCAGTTGTAGTTGCAGATGCCGTGCGCCAGGCTGTTGTTGATGGAAATCGGCCGCCTCGTCCTCATACGGCACCTCCCAGCTTCGGCTCGGCGGCCGCCGGAGCAGGCGGCGTCCCGTTGCGGAGACAGCGACAGGAGCCGCCGGCCTCCTCCGGGGACTCCTCGCGGCTGACAATGCGGAGATCGTCGGCCTCCAAGCCGAGGTGGCGCAGTGACCTGGTGACGTTCCGCCCCAGGAAGGCCCGGTGCCGGATCATCCAGTCGACCACCGGCTGCATCATCCGCCAGTAGCTCCGGCTGGCCCGGCCCTCGCGGATCAGCCGCGCGAACTCCGGGGCGTACGGGTTGTAGCCCAGGTTGCGCAGGTCGGAGTACATGAGCAGCCAGTTCAGCCGGCAGTTGCTGTGGACCGGGCTGGCATGCTTCCGGTTGCGGATCAGGCCCAGTTCCACCACCGCCTTCATGACCTCCTCCTGGCTGTAGTCCCAGGCGTGGAAGGGCGCGATGAAGCGCGGGAATCGCGTCCCCGCCGGATAGCGCTTCGGGTTCCAGAACCGCTCCAGCTCCCCGGCACCGAACAGCCCGCTGTCTCGCAGGACCGGTGGGGTCCAGTCGGTCTCGGCGATCATTTCCCGCGGGAACTCGTAGACCAGCCGTCCCGGCTCGGGCTGGCCCGGAGAGTAACCGGCGAAGACCAGGGGAATGCCTTCTCCGGTGGCCACCTGCAACGCGTAGCCCTCGGTCAGCGGCGCGCAGACGTAGCACACCGTGCGCACCGCCCCGCGGGGTTCCTGGTGGGTGAGCAGGTGCCGGACCATCCGGCGGTAGAAGTCGGCCGGCGGAGTGTAAACCAGATGGTCGACATCCAGCTTCGCCACCGTCCGGCGTATGTTACTCCAGGCCACCTCCGGCAAGTGGCCGCCCACGGTGAAGGCCAGGGCTCTGAGCCCGTGTTCCACCGTCAGCCGGTGGAGCAGATAGCAGCTATCCTTGCCGCCGCTGAGCGCCACCAGGCAGTCGTACCGTCCGCTGCTGCGGCTCAGGCAGGAAGCGATGGCCTCGGTCAGATCGGCTTTCTGCTCCGGGCGGTGATAGATGCCGCCGCCCTGGCTGGCGCCATCGCCTCCGCGGCAATGGGCACAAAGCCCGTTCGTGATGTCCGCCCCGGGAGCCCGGGAGGGAAGCAGGCAGGCGGAGCACTTCTTCATCTTGCGATCCTCCATGTCCTTCTCTGCGCTTGGAGATGTCAAAAGCAAGCCTCGCGCCACCGGCTGGCGGGTCGCAAGTGGCCGTTTGTGGGCTGATGAGCAAAGCAATGAAAGATCCACGCAAATAATAGGCTGGTTTTAGGGCGGTTACCGGCTTATATTATGGGCGTAATGGCGGGGAGGATGGCTAATGGCGAAGCGGAAGAACAGGCATCCTGTCATCGAGCATTATCTGGCCGGGCAGAAGCTGCTGGCCATCCTGCGCGGGCTCCCGGAGCCGGCCGAACCGGTGGTCCGCGCGCTGCGCCTGCTCATGGAGTCGCTGGAGAATCCCGCCGACCACGACGCTGCGCTGGAGGCCATCGGGGTCTCACAGGGCGTCGACCCCGCGGGGAGCGACTTGGACTTGGTCGTCCTCTGGTACGCGATGTGGGCCTTCATCTCCGTCAGGGAGGGCCGGCTCGCCGAGGCCGGGGCGCTTCACCGGCGGGCGCACGCCCTGGGCGATGGGGCGGTGATGCCGGACGTGATGCACACGCTGCTGTCCTCCGAGGGGGTTCTGGCCAGCATGCTCGGCGACAAGAACCGGCGCCTGGAGATCATCGCCAGGCAGCGGACGGCGCCCGGGGTTTCGCCGCACGTTCGCAAGCGGGCCTTCCTGGACTACGCGGTCTACATGGCCCAGCTCGGCCGCGGCGCGGAGGTCGAGACAGAGGTCGGCGCATACATCGACTCCGAAGGCAAAGCTGATGCCTTCAGCCGTAGCTGGATCGCCCTCTTCAGGCTGCTGATGATGGCCGAGGGGGGCGGCCCCGGCGAGACCGTTGGCCTCGCCACAGAGGCGGCCGCGGGCAGCGGCGACGTGCGCAGCGTCGCCCTGAACGCGCTGGCCGTCATCGACCTCATGCGCGGACGCTGGACCCCGCCGTTCACCGTCCCGGCCGGGGAGAACGCGCCCCCGGACTTCCCCTGCTGGGAGATGTCCACCTGGTGCCTGACGCAGCGTCGGGCCGAGGATGCCCTGGCCTGGGCGCGGGTGGCGGTTTCCCGCCAGCCGAACCTGCACAACGTGACCGGGTTCCGGTCCCTGACGCTGGTCCGGGCCGAGCTGGCCTGCGGCAACGGCGAGGCTGCTCGGCGCCTCATGGACCTACGCGGAGAGCACGGTTTCCGCCATTGCCTGGACGGGTTCTTCCTG
>JAKLDR010000200.1 GCA_022703445.1 Planctomycetota bacterium
GTCAGGACCAGATGTCCGGTGAGGGCGGCCTTGACGGCGATGTCGGCGGTCTCGTTGTCGCGGGTCTCGCCGATCAGGACGATGTCGGGGTCCTGGCGCAGGATCGAGCGCAGGGCGGCGGAGAAGGTCAGCCCGATGTCCTCCTTCACCTGCACCTGGTTGACGCCGGCGATCTGGTACTCGACCGGGTCCTCGACGGTGGTGATGTTGACGTCGGCGCCGTTGATCTCCTGGAGGGCCGAGTAGAGGGTGGTGGTCTTGCCGCTGCCGGTCGGCCCGGTGACCAGGATCAGGCCGTGCGGCTGATGGATGGCGAAGCGCAGCTTTTCGAGGGATTCGCGGTCCAGCCCGAGAACATCCAGGCTGGTGGCAAGGTTGGACTTGTCGAGGAGCCGGAGGCAGACCTTCTCGCCGTGGGCGGCGGGCAGGATGGAGACGCGGAGGTCAATCTCGCGGCCTTGGGCCTTGATGCGGATGCGCCCGTCCTGGGGCAGCCGCCGCTCGGCGATGTCGAGTTCGGACATGATTTTGACGCGCGAGATGATGGCGCTCTGGAGCGACTTGGGCGGGGCCGGCCCCTCCTGGAGGACGCCGTCCACCCGGTAGCGCAGGCGCATGTGCCTGTCGAAGGTCTCGATATGGATGTCGCTGGCCTGCTTGTTGATCGCCTCCATGAGGATCATGTTGACGATGCGGATGACGGGCGCCTCCTCGGCGCTCTCGAGGATGCTGGCAATATCGACGGACTCCTGGCCGCGGACGCCGCCGGCCAGCTCGATGGTGCCGCCCTCGCCGGCCTCGCTGAGAATCTCGCCCAACTGGTCGGCGCCGGCCTGCTGCAGGCTGCCGATCAGGTCCATGACTTCGTTCTGCAGCGCCGCCACCGGGATGACGCGCAGCCCGGCGAGGTCGGCGACCTCCTCGATCGCCACCACGTCGAGGGGGTCGGCGAGGGCCAGGGTCACGGTGCCGCGGGTGAAGCCGATGGGCACGGCGCGAAGCCGCCGCAGGAGGTCGGCGGGATAGTCCTTGAGCAGGTCGTCGCGCAGCGAGAAACGCCCCAGGCGCACGACCGGCACCTCGGCGTGCTCGGCCAGCGCCAGGCAGATCTCCTCGGGGTCAACCTCGTAGTTCAGCGCCAGCTGTTCTTCCAGGTCGGCCAGGGTGGGTGGCTCGGCCTGCCGGAGCAGGGCGGCCTGCTCGGCGGTCAGGGCGGCCCGCCGTTCGAGGATGCCGATCAGGCTGCTGTTGAGCGTCCGGCTCTTGTCAGTGGTGGGCATGGGATGGGCTCCATGCCGGCCCTTGCACGGGGGCGGGCATGACGTACATTAATGTGAAGCTCGTTCGGGTAGAATCAAGTCGGCCGGCCGGCCGGTTGCGGCCGGGCCGCAGAGCACGGGGTCGCCATGCAGTCGCGCTGCCCGCATTGTTCCACGGCGTCGGAGGTTGACAACGGGCAGGCCGGCCGGCCGGTGACCTGCGCGACCTGCCGCCGGGTCTATGTCGCCCTGGCCATGGACAGCGCGCGCGAGGGCCTGTCGCTGGTGCCGGAGGCGGGGACGGCGGCGCCGCCGCCGGGGCAGACCGTCCGCCACGTTGCCGCACGGAACCGGCGGCTGGACGAGAGTGCGGCGGTGACCGTGGCCGACCTGGGCATCGAGCTGGCCCCCATCCAACCGGGACGCTTTGTGCGGGGCAGCGACCGTGGCTACGGGAACGAGGCGCCGAAGCACATCGTCACGCTCAGCGACCCCTTCTGGATGGCCCGGACGCCGGTGACGCAGGAGCAGTGGCTGGCGGTGATGCTGGCCAACCCCAGTTACTTCGCCGGCCCCCGCCATCCGGTGGAGACGGTGTCGTGGGCGGAGGCGCTGGAGTTCTGCCGGCGCCTGACGGAGCGCGAACGGTGCGCCAACCGGTTGCCCGACACCGCCTTCTTCCGCCTGCCGACGGAAGCCGAGTGGGAGTACGTGTGCCGCACCACCCCCCAGGCTCGCGGCGGGGCGGCCGGCGAAGGCGCCTGGCGCCACCTGTCGGAAAGTTCCGAGTACGGTTTCGGCGACGCCCCCGAGCAGCTGGATGCCTACGGATGGTATGCCGGCAACAGCGACGGCACGACGCACCCGGTCGGGCTGAAGAAGGCCAACCCGTGGGGGATCTGGGATCTGCACGGCAACGTCGGCGAATGGTGCATGGACTGGTACGACACCTACACGACCAAGGATGTGGCCAATCCAACCGGCCCCCCCAGCGGTGGGCGCAAGGTGCGCCGCGGCGGTGCCTGGTGCAGCCTGGCCACCCGCTGCCGCGCCGCCAACCGCATCGGCGTCTCCCCCGAGTGCGCGTGCGCCATCGTCGGCTTCCGCGTCGTGCTCGTCTGCACCGGCGTCTGCCCGTACGAGGGGTCAACCCGCGTCTGGTGAACCGGCGCCGGCGGAGCGCTCGTCGGCCAGCACCGACGCCTCGATGAGGATCTGCGAGACCGTGCGCCCGGCGTCGGCGGCCCGGGACAGGACACCCTCGAAGAACCGGGCTTCGAGGCCGCCGGCACCCAGCATCCGCGCCAGCGCCTCGACGCCGGTCTGCCCGGCGTACTCGGCATGGACGATCGTGTTGCGGTCGAGGAAGACGGTGCCCTCGGTGCCGCCGTTGAAACGCAGCACCAGCTCGCCGGTCCGCGAGGTCATGCACAGGAACTGCAACGCATTGCTCAGCTCCCCCTCCTTGAGCTGGAAATACATCTGGCCCTTGACCGGAAGCGCCTCGGCGTCGGCCAGCTCCGGCAGCCGGCCCGCCCCCCGCAAGAGTCCGACGACCTCCTGAACCGTCTGCACGACCCCGTCGCGCGGCACGAACTCCTCGGCCCCTTCCTCCAGGCATCGCAACCGTGTGACCTCGTGGAAGCGCTCCGTATAGAAGATGACGGGGGCGCCGGGGAGCGCCTCGCGCAGGTGCCGGAGCCGCTCGAAGGCGGCCAGGTTCAGCGAGTTGCAGACGCACACCACGATGCTGGCGCCGGCCGGGTCGGCCTTGAGCGGCATGTCCTCGGGGCGGTCGCAGACGACCCCGTCAAGATGGGCGGCGGCCAGTTTCGCCGCCAGGGCGACGGCCGCCTCGCGCTGCTCATCCCAGACCAAGACGCGGGTGGCGGCCATGCGGGTGCGTGCTCCGTGCAAATGCCAGCCGCGCGTCCGGCGCGCGGCCGCGGTCCAGCCTCAACACGTTTCACCTGAGCGAGACAAGGGCAAAGACGAAGGGGGAGTCCTTTGTCTCTGGAGGCGCTCGCATAGCCCCTGCATCACCTGGCCAGGACAGGGCCCAACCGTCTACCGGCGCCGACACAGACTGTTGTCTGCCGGGCTGGGGGGACGACCTCCGTGTCGTCCGGATCCCGCCGCGGCAGGCCAGGTCTTCGGGTATGACTTGGCGGACGCGGAGGTCCGCCCTCCATCGCACGAGGCAGTTGTCGCCGGCGGGGGGTTCTGCAAGCGCCTCCGCAGTCTTTGCCGCAATCTTCGGCTTTGAGTGAAAGGTGTTGGGTCTCGCCGGGTCTATTTGCCAACCTCAGGGGCTCAGAGGGGTCAGAGCGGCTGGTCCTCTGCCCGTCGCGTCAGCTCACAGGTTGCGGACGATGGCGCGGCGGCCGAGCATCCAGGCGAGCTCCTTCATCAGGGAGCGGGCCCGCTTGAGGTCGCGCATCCCTTGGTGACGCTCGTCCTGGACGATGATCAGGAAGAAGTCGCCCTCGCCGAACAGCACCACCGGCGGATCGCTCAGCGGCAGGGCGATGCAATCAACCGAGTCCTCCGTCAGCTGGCGCACGTACCGGGTGGTGTGCCGGAGCAGCTGGGCCGTCACCGCGGCGTACTTGTCGGCCACCTTCTCGATGCTTTCGGTCTGGGCGATCGGCACGCCGTCGCGGCCGGCCAGCACGCAGCCGACGGCGCCGAGGCGTTCGCGCAGGGCCTTGACGACGCGGTCCAGCGACGGGCGTTCGCCGGGTGGGAAGTCGAGCAGGCGGTTGAGCACCTCGTGGCGGTCGCCGCCGGCGGTCAGCGACAAGCCGGTCATCTGCCGGAACAGCTTCCGTCCGATGCCGGGCACCAGCGCCAGCTCGTAGATGTTCTCGAAGCGGCGGTCTTCGCGCGTGGCGACGATCTGGCGGGCGCGGGTCTGGCCGACCCCGGGCAGGGTCTGGAGCTCCTCCGCCGTCGCCGTGTTGATGTCAATGCCGCCGGCGGCGGCGGCCATCGAGGCTTCGACCCCGTCCCAGCCGACCGGCAGGTACTTCGACCGGCGCGGGACCGGGGCCGGTTCCTCCTCCGGGACCTCGGCCGTGGCCCCGACGGCGGCGGCCGCCACGGCGGAAACCTCGACCTCCTCAACGGGCGCCGCGACCGGGGCCGCGGGCGCCGGCTCCGCGGCGGCCGGAACCACGACTTCGGGCGCCGGGGCGGGCGCCGTGCGCCCCATCACCTCGTCCTCGGTCGGCGGCCGCATCCCCTTCTTGGGCGCGAACAGTGTGCGCACGTTGGTCGCGTCAAGATCCGACCGGCCGGCGGCGCCCTGCAGGCGTTCCGGGGGGATGGCGGCCACCACCTGCGGCAGGTCGAGGTCAAGCACGGTCGTGGGCGGCGCGTTCACCCAGCCGTCCGGCAACACGTCGCTGAAGGTGGACAGCGGGTGGCGCACGCGGCCCTGCCTGAGCTGGCCCAGCGTGTCGTGCATGTCGAGTTTCAGGGAGAGGTCGGGGACACCGCCGGGGCGCCACGCCGGCCCCCGCAACTTGGCCGGCAGGCGGTCGAGCAGGGCGGCGCTGGGAACCACCAGGGTGTCGGCTGCCCCCTCGCCTTCCAGCACGGCCTCGATGGTACCGAGAATGTCCTTCACCTCCTCGACCGTCTTGGCCGGCGGCTGGCCGGCGCCCGGCGCCCCGCTCCCCGGCCGCCCCTCGGGCCGCGCCGCCTCCGGCCGCGCGCCCGGCTCCGCCTGCCCGCCGTCGCCGTCGCCCGCCTTGCCGTCCTTCCTCGGGCCCTTGAAGATGGAGAACTTCATGCCGGTTTCACCTTTCCTGCTCGGGGCCGCGCCGTGGCCAGGCCTTGGCGGGAACGCCTTTCAAGCCACGAAGACCTTGGACTGACGCGGGTAGTTTAGCGGGGACGCCGCGAAAAACAAGCGGCTGGCGGATCGGGCGCGGGGCGGACGATGGCCGCTCACCGGGCGCGTGTGCCCTGGTCCGGTTTTGCGGGGCGTTTGCCTTTGCCGGCATCCGCCCTTATGGTACGGTGTCTGAAATCTGGTATGAAAGCCCCGGAGGCCAGCGATGTCCTTCATCAACTACGCCACCCGCGAGATCCAGTTGAAAATTGTCTATTACGGGTGCGGGCTGTCGGGCAAGACCACCAACCTGCAGGTCATCCACGAGATGATCGCCGACGAAGCCAAGGGCGATCTCACCTCGCTGGCGACCTCCCAGGACCGCACGCTGTTCTTCGACTTCATGCCCCTGGTTGCCGAGGCCATCAAGGGCTTTCAGACCCGCTTCCAGATGTACACGGTGCCCGGGCAGGTGATGTACAACATGACGCGCCGGCTGGTGCTGCGCGGCGTTGACGGCATCGTCTTCGTCGCCGACTGCCAGTGGGACAAGATGGGCGAGAACGTCGAGAGCTTCGACAACCTGCTGGAGAACCTCAAGCTGCAGGGCGACACCCTCGACAACCTGCCCTACGTGTTGCAGTACAACAAGCGCGACCTGCCCAGCATCGCCCCGCCCAACTACCTGGACTTCCTGCTCAACAACCGCGGCACCCGCCGCCCCACCGTCAACGCCATCGCCTCCAAGGGCGTCGGGGTCTTCGAGACGCTCAACCTGATCGCCCAGCTCGTGCTCAACAGCTTCATCCGCAAGCACTCCGGCGGCGCCCGCGAGCAAGAGACGCGCAAGGAGATGGTGCTGATGTAGACCACAACCGGAGCCGTCCGCCCGCGCCGGCGGGTGACCGCTCGGGAAAGGAAGGACGTATGGCGTTTGCACTGACCCACAAAGACGTGCACAGGCTCAACCGCATCCTCCAGGACCTCCTCGACCGCTCGGAGTCCACGGGCTGCGTGGTCTGCGACCACAGCGGCTATGTCCTCGCCCAGCGCGGCGTGGACAGCCAGGACCCCCTCGTCATCTCGGCCCTCGGCGCCGGGGTCTTCGCCGCCAGCCGCGAGCTGGCCCGCATCCTGGGCGAAGACAAGTTCAGCGCGGTCTTCCACCAGGGCGAGCGCAAGAGCATCTTCATCTGCGCCGCCAGCCTCGATGTACTCTTGGTGGTGATCTTCTCCAACGAGGCCAGCGTGGGGCTGGTCAAGCTGTACGCTGGCCCGGCCGCCGACGCCGTCCGCGGCGTGCTCGAAGACGTCCGCATCCGCG
>JAKLDR010000201.1 GCA_022703445.1 Planctomycetota bacterium
CCACCACCGGCAGCCCCGCGGCCATGGCCTCAAGGGTGGCGCGGCTGGAGCCCTCCGAGCCCACCGAGGTCAGGACGAAGGCGTCGGCTGCGGCCAGCAGGCGCGGCACGTCGCGCCTTGAGCCGGCGAAGACGAAGTTCTTCTCGATGCCCAGTTCCCGGATCCTGGCGCGCAGTGCGACTTCCGTCCGGTCGGAGCTCATCGGGCGGCCGGCCAGCAGGAAGCGGACCTCGCGGTGGAGGCCCACCACCACCCTGGCGGCCTCGACGAGATGGCGGTGCCCCTTGACCGGGGCCAGTCTGGCGATGGCGGCCACCACCGGCGCCGTCGGCGGGATGCCCAACTCGGCGCGCACTGCCGGGCCATCGGGCAGTCCAGGCCGGAACTCGCCTACGTCCACGCCGTCCTGCAGGAGCCGCACGCGCTCCGAGTCGAAGCCGGGCAGCGCCTGGTACATATCCCGGATGACGCTGGCAGTGCACACCACCAGGTCGGTGCGGCGGTTATGGAGCCAGCGGTTGATCACGTGCGGGGCTATCGGCGTGACCACACCCCGCGAGCGGACCAACTTGGGTCGTCCGGGGGCGCCATCGCGCCTTCCGCCCAGTGCCAGCGCCGCGCGCCAGTACTCGGCGGAGCGATGCACGTGGACGATCTGGGCGCCCCTTTCGCGTATCATCCGCCGTAGCCTGAGCAGGTCCCGGAAGAAGCTCCGCGGCCGGAAGCCGGGGGTCAGGGCCAGTTCCGTGGAGATCTCCAGCCCGGTCTGCGCAGCCAGGTCGATCCAGACGCTGCCCGGCCGCACACAGAAGAGCACCCGGTGCCCGCGTTCGGCCAGCAGTCGGGCCAGGCGGAAGGCGGTGGCTCCGGTGCCGCCGAGGCCGTCCACGTTGACTATGTGGATTATGCTGAGGCGGTTGGGTGCAGTGGACATGACGTCAGACATGGCCGTCAGACTTTCGGCTGTCGGTCACTGTGCTCCGGCCTCCAGCGGCGGTCGGCCGGTCTTGCGGGCGCGCAGGAGCAGCCCGCGGCTGAACAGGGCCTCCTTGGAGCACATGAGGCGGCGCAGTCGGCGTTGGACCTGCAGTTGGGCGACGTGAAGCTCGTCGAGGCTCTCCGGGCTGGCCTTGGAAACGTCCCGCGGCGACAGCAGGTCGTGGCGGCGGATGCCGGTCGTGGCCAGTGCGGTGCCCAGGAAGAGGAAGGGGAAGAAGGCGATCCCCGCCAGAATCGTGCGCACTTCCACCTCGGCCATGCCCAGTTTCTCAATAGCCATGCCGGACTGGGCCATGAGGTAATGGAGCAGATGCAGGCTGGGAATGTAAAGGTTGTCGCCTTCCGAGGGGGGGATGGCATAGCTCACCGGGCGTTTGCGTCCCTGGTAGAAGCCACTGAGGAGGAATCGCACGCGGCTGGCGGCGTTGAGCATGTTGGGGGTGGAGAGCACCAGAACCCCGTCAGGCTTCAGCACCCGCGCACACTCCCGCACCGCGTGAGCCGGGTTCTCCAGATGTTCGATGACCTCCTGCATGTGGATGCCGTCGAACGAGCCGTCCGGGAAGGGCCAGCGGGCGTTGAGGTCCACACCGCCTATGAATTCAGCAGCCGCGGGCATGCGGCTGGGGCGTTCCTGGCGGTATCCGGTGGCGGTTACCTGCATCCCCAGATCGAGCAGGGCCTGTGTCGAGTTGCCGTGACCGGCGCTGGCGTCCAGCACGGACTTGCCTATGAGATCGGGCAGATCTCTCCAAAGCGAGGTAACCGCAAGAGTGTATCTGCCGGTCCCCGGGCCCCGCGGGGCGGTTTGTGGATGTGCGTCAGCGTTCATGTGTGTTGGCTGTCTGTCCGCGCCGCGTGTTCCGGTGGCGGGGGGGCTGCCGAGGACTGCATCTGCCAGAGCCTCCTGTAGGTTTGGGACTTGGCCATGAGTTCATCGTGGCTGCCGGCGTCCTCGACCCTGCCATCGGACATGACGACGATGAGATCGGCGTTGCGAATCGTGGACAGGCGGTGCGCTATGACCAGGGTGGTGCGCCCTTCCAGAAGGCGCTCAACGGCCTCCTGCACCAGGCGTTCCGAAGCGCTGTCCAGGGCGCTGGTAGCCTCGTCAAGCACCAGGATAGGTGCGTTGCGGAGAAGTGCCCGTGCGATGGACACCCTTTGTCGCTGTCCGCCCGACAGCTTCGTGCCTCGTTCCCCGACCATCGTGTCGTATCCAGCCGGAAGAGCCAGTATCTCGTCATGGATGGCTGCGGAGCGGGCGGCGGCCTCGACCTCTTCCTGAGTTGCGTTTGGGCGACCGTAGAGAATGTTGTCCCGGATGGAGCAGTTGAACAGGAAAGCTTCCTGGGGAACCAAGGCGATCTGGTCGAGCAGGGAGCGCTGGCTGACCTGACGGTAGTCGACGCCGTCGATGGATATGGTCCCCTCCTGGGGGTGATAGAAGCGGCAGACCAGATCGGCCAGGGTGCTCTTCCCCGCGCCGGTATGGCCTACCAGGGCCACCGTCTGCCCAGCGCCGATGCGCAGGTTGATGTCTCGAAGCACCGGCTTGCCTGGCACATAGCTGAAAGTGACGTTTCGGATCTCAATGGCCCGGGACAGTCGGGGGGCGTCTAGGGCGTTGCGGGCATCGGGCATCTCATTGGGGACATCAGCCAAATGGAAGAAACGCTCCGCGCCGGGGATGACGTCCTGGATCTCCTCATTGTCCTTGGCCAGGCTCTTGGCCGGGTTATACATGGACATCAGGGCCGCCAGAAACGCTACTATGTGCGAGGGCTCTACGGTCCTGGCTACGACCATCATGCCCCCGACCACTACCACTACTGCCAGGCCAAGCGTGGAGAGCACTTCCACCACCGGGCGACTCAGTGCCCGGGCCCGGCTGGCCTTGATGTGCTGTCGGAAGGCGGCCTGGTTGGTCTTCATGAAACGTTCGTGCTCGGTGTTCTCTCGTCCATAGGCTCGAACTAAGCGGATGCCCCCGAACACCTGGACCAGTATGTTGGCCATATCCGCGAACTTCTCGCGGCTCTTGCGGCTGGCTTTGCGCATCCTGCGGCTGAGTACGATCAGCGGCCAGATCGCCAGGGGAAAACCCACGAAACCGACCAGGGCCAGTTTCCAGTTCATATAGAATACCACCCCGATGGCTCCGATCAGAGTAATGGGCTCCTTGATCATGTCCGTTGCCAGCTTGACTGTCTTGCGGAGCGCTTGGGCGTCGACTTTGAGTCGGCTTATCAACTCTCCGGTACGCTGGCCGTGGAAGAAGGAGAGTGGAAGGCTGATTATATGTCCGACGATCTGGTTCTGCGCATTCATGGTGACGCGGTTGGAGATCACGCTGGAGAGGTATGCCTGAATGTAGGAGAAAAGCCCTCGAAGCAGGGCTGTCAGCATCAGCAGGCCGCCTATGATCCAGAGATCCCTGGACGAGGCGATTCGGTCGGTGCCCGTGGGGCCGATCTCCTCCACGGCCCTGGCCAGTTCACTGCAGTCGCGGTAGCTCTTTCCGTTGAGCGTGTACTTTATGCGGCCCAGTTTGTCAGGTTTCCCGATCTTGATGATCAGGTCGGCGGATCCCGGCTCGGGCTCATCAGGATGAGTGGCGGCCTGGGCGATGATTTCGGCAAGTTGGCCAGCATCGGCGCAGACGGTCTTTCCGTCAACAACGTACCGGGTCTGGCCGGCTTCGGCGCGGCCGAGGACCTTTATGTGGAGTTCCTGCCTGGCGGCAGCCGAGCCGCGTTCGCCGGCCGCGCTCTGTAGGGCTGAGTCAACGCCTTCCTTTAGGAGCAGGATGCCGCCAGCCTGCACCGCAGAGAAGAGGAGCGACGCCGCCAGGACGGCAACGACATGCCACTTCATTGGCAGCAGGAACTTCAGAGCCCGCAGGAGATTAGTCACCGGAGGTCATGCGCTCCATGGCCGGCCGAGCCGACTTTCTGTCCCCGGCACTCGACAGCAAGTGCCCGGACAGCGCCGGCACCCGCAAGCGGAGCGAGGGTAGCCTGTGCTCCCCTGCGCGTCCAGCAGTTGCTCAGTGGATTCTAAGATGCGTCAGCTCAGAGTCAAGGCATTGCCATGGATATGTTGGCCGCGCCGGCGCGGCGGGCACAGCGTAGCCTCACGCTTCCGTGCCGTGGTTTCCGAGCTTGGCGGTGACTCTGCGCGCCTCCTGGCCATCCTGTTCTTGATGTTGCCGCACCCGCAACTGCTCGGCGGCAGTTAGCGGCAGTCCCGCGGCCAGTCTGGAGAGAACCCCGATGTCGTAGAAGCGGATGGCGTTGCACAGGACGTAGATTTCCGCCATCAGATCCGGGGTGCCGGCTGGCGAGGTGATGTCGCAGATGTTGTCAGAACCGATGCGCACATGGATGCCGGCGTCGAGCAGGTCCATGATGCGGGCGATGGAGTTGAAGGTGGGGGTCTGAATCGTTCTGAGTTGGCGCATGCTGATGGCTGCCGACGGACAGCAGATAACCCCGATGCGGTGCTTGACCAAGCCGTCCAGGAGCCGCTGGAAGCGGACCTCCTGGTAGGTCGATGGCGAAATCAGGTGAATCAGCCAGAGCCATGGCTCTTCGGCGGGGGTGGGCTGGGTTGCGACTTCCTCCAATACCTGCACGAGTGTCTCCGCCCCTCTCTCCGATGGTTCGTTTCGCTGGTCGACGTGAACGTGCAGGGACTTGCCGGTGCGGAGGGAAAGTGCGATCATTCGGCGGCAGTGCTCGCGAAATCCGAGGTGATCCGGGTAGTCCCTTCGGTCGTCACGCTCCGGCAGCGATCCAATGAAGTCGGCCATGTCGGCCGCCCGCTCCAGAAGCGTCCAGCGTTGCGGTTCAGCGTCGGTGTAGCCCAGGGGCGAGTATGCTCCGATCTCCAGTCGCATCTGCCCTTGACGTTCGTTCTTGAGTTGCAGGAATACTTCAAGTGCGCTGAGCCCGACGCGGTCGGCCGTTACATCTACAGTGGTTGCGGCGCGTGTGGCGCCAGCCGCAATCATGGCATCAAGATACCAGTTCATACGCGTCCGGAGCTTCTCCGGGTCGTAGGCCGGGCTGGCGTGGATTTTCGGGATCAGACCGTGTTTTGTGGCCAGAGCCAGGTGGCTGACGCCGGCCAAGTCGCGTTCGAATTCCAGGGTGCCGGAGCGGTCCATGTGCAAGTGCGCGTTATAGAAGCCTCCCAGGCCGGCTACGGAGGAGCGGAGGTGTGTGAAGAAGGGCGTCTCGAACGATCCGTTCATGGATTCTCCTTGGCCTTGCGGGCTGACGAGCGGCTCAGTTTGAGATAGAGTGCGAACAGCAGATCGTGCTCATGGACAAGGCGAACCAGGGCGTCAGACCAGCGTCGCATGGCGGGCCTGGAGGGGCTCCTGTCATCAATGAATGCTCTGAGGTGCCCGGTCAGTATCTCAATATGACCAGGTCGGAAGTACTGGCCGTGCGCTCCGGGCAGCCACTGGACTTCCGGTGTCTGACGGAAGCGGTTTTGCCACCCGCGCCGGCCCCACCGGAAGAGCCGTTGGGCCCGGAACTCGCTGTGCCGGCCGAAGAGCAGCATCATGCGCCCAGGGAAGTCGTCTATGAGCGGGTCGTAGAAGTCGACAAGGAAGAGCCCCTGCGGCGTCTGTCCCTGTCTGGCCAGGCGGTTGGCCATCCGACTGGCGACGCTTGCTCCCCGGCAGTTACCTCCGAGGAAGAACGGCCCAGGGGGGAGGGTCGCGAGCAGTTCGTCCACATAATACTCGGCGAACTGGTCGTGGGTTCTGCCGTCATAGTCGAACAGTTTGCCGCCAGAGTACATGCCGTAAAGTGGTTGGTCGGGTCCGAGTTGGCTGGCCAGTCGAGGCATGATCTTCCCGGGTTTGTTGAAGCACCAGACCAAGGGCGGACGTCCGCCCTCCTGGTGGAGAGCCAGGATGGGGCGGCCGGGGGCCGCCAGTGGTATGCCGGTGCTGCCCAGTGCACCGAGAATGCGGCGGCGGCCAGCTTCCGGCAAGCCCCCAGTAACCACGCCTGCGGCAGCCGTCTGTGTGTGGGGCGCACTGTCGCCAGAAGCTATGGCTTCGGCCATGGCTCTTACCGTGGCGATCCTGACCAGGGCCTGGACTGGGAGCGCTCTGCCCAGAGCCTGCTCCACTGCGGCAAGAAGGCGCACGCCTGATACGGAGTCCCCGCCGAGTTCGAAGAAGTTGTCGTCAATGCCCACCCGAGGCACCTGCAGTTCCGACGCCCATATGCCCGCGAGCCTGGCCTCCATTTCGTTGCGGGGCGGCGCATAGCAGGGGCCCCTGGCCGTGGCGCTCATCTCGGTGAGAAGCTTGCGGGACACTT
>JAKLDR010000202.1 GCA_022703445.1 Planctomycetota bacterium
GACATCAACGGCCAGGGTCTGGACCTGACCGCCGTGGTGGTCAACACCGGCCAGGGCGCCACGCCCTACAAGCTGGTCATGACCAGCAGGCAGACCGGCGAGGACAACGCCGTCACCGTCAGTGCCAACACCTCCGGGCTGACCTTCAGCGACCTGACGGTGGCCCGCAATTCGGTCATCAACTTCGGTGCGACCAACCCCATCCAGATCGAGTCGGCGACCAACACGGTCACCTCGCTGGCCCCGGGCCTGACCCTGGAGCTGAAGGACACCTCGGCGGCGCCGATCAGCGTCGTCGTCTCCGGCGACACGTCGGGGGTGACGGCCAAGGCCCAGGATTTCGTCACCAAGTACAACGCGGTCATGAGCATGATCTCCAAGTACAGCAGGTACGACACGGAGAACAGCAAGGCCGCCGAGCTCTTCGGCAACAGCACCCTGCGCTACCTGCAGCAGGACCTGGCGCTGGCCATCAGCACCGTGGTCGACAGCCAGCCGGCCGAGACCAACTCGCTGACCATGGTCGGCTTCAGCCTGGACTCCGGCGGCACGCTTTCACTGGACGAGGCCACTTTCGCCGAGGCCCTGGCCGACAACGCCGACGGCGTGACCGGCCTGTTCTCCGCGGTCACCAACCGGGCCCTGGCCTCCAACGGCGGGGGCATCTCCGGGCCGGCCGGCGAGCCGGGCTTCGACGTAAACGACCTGATCGACGGCAGCGCCGACTCCGAGGACTTCGGGGCCGGCGATGGGTTCATGACCTCCGCGCTCCCGGCCAGCTTCACGGTCACCTTCGACCGCGCGCGGGACATCTCCCAGCTGATCCTGCGCACCATCAACAGCGCGGCGATGCCCTCCGCCGACTTCGGGGTCAGCGACTTCAGCTTCGAACTGCAGTCCTCGGGCGGAGCCTGGAGCACGGTCAAGTCGGTGGCCGGCTTCACCGGTGCGGCCTCGCTCTTCTCGTTGGACCGGCCCCAGTCGGCCGTCGCCATGCGTGTGACCGTCAGCGGCACGAACGCGGCCGATGGCATGGTCCGCCTGCTGGAGCTCTCCGCCAACGAGGAGGAGGGCGTCGCCCACAAGGTCTCCAACGTCCTCGACCAGGTGACCCGCTACGGCGACGGCCAGATCGCCACGGAGCAGACCTCCCTGGACGAGAAGATCTCCTCCATGGAGAAGCAGATCGAGGACATGCAGGCTCGGTTGGACGCCAAGGAGACCAGGCTTCGCGCCGAGTTCACCGCCATGGAGTCGGCCATGGCCAAGATGCAGACCCAGAGCCAGCAGTTCCTGGCCCAGATCAACGGTTCGTCGTCGAGCTGACAAGCGCGGGCGATCGAAAACGCAGCGGCCCGCCGGAGCGCTCCGGCGGGCCGCTGCGTTTTCGCGGGGAGGGGGCTTGGCCCGGGAGCGGCGCCTCAGCCCTCCATCAGCTCCTTGATCTTGGCCTCCAGGTACTTGTCGACCTCGGTCTCGTTGTCCTTGGTCAGGTCCTGGACGTCGGTCTTGCTCTTCTCGCAGTCGTCCTCGGGGACGCCCGACTTCTTGGCGGCGTCGATGCTCCGGTTGGCGTCGCGGCGCACGTTGCGGATGGCCACCTTGGCGGCCTCGCCGTGCTCCTTGACGAAGGCCACCAGCTGCTTGCGGCGCTCCTCGGTCAGCGGCGGGATGACCAGGCGGATGACGCCCTTCTCGACGATGGGCGCCAGGCCCAGCGAGCTGGCCCGGATGGCCTTGTCGATCTCGGCCACCGCGGCCTGGTCCCAGGGCCGGATGACGATCATCCGCGGCTCGGGGACGGTCACGGTGCCCACCTGGTTGACGGGCAGGCTCTGGCCGTAGTACTCCACGCGCACGCCGTCGAGCAGCCCGGCCGAGGCCCGGCCGGTGCGCACGCCCTTGAGCTCCTTCTCGAGCACGGCGACGGCATTCATCATCTTCTCGCCGGCTTCCTCGTAGATCTGGGTGAGGTTCTCTGCCATGGTTCTCTCCTTCCGTCAGGCCGCCCGGGGCGCGCTCCCGCCCCCTGCGGCGGAGCTACTTCCTCTTGGCCCTTCCGCTGGCGGCCGGCCTGGGGGCCTCCGCGTCGCCGACCACCGTGCCGATGTCCTCGCCGCAGACCGCGCGCCGGATGTTGCCGGGCTCCCTGAGGCTGAAGACCACCAGGGGCATGCGGTTGTCCTTGCAGAGGCTTATGGCCGTCAGGTCCATGACCCGCAGGTCGCGCTGCAGCACCTCCATGTAGGACAGCCGGCTGTAGCGCACCGCCCTGGGGTCCTTCACCGGGTCGGCGGAGTAGACCCCGTTGACCTTGGTGGCCTTGAGCAGCACCTCGGCGCCCAGTTCGCAGGCTCGCAGCGCCGCGGTGGTGTCGGTGCTGAAGTAGGGGTTGCCGGTGCCGCCGGCCAGGATGACCACCCGGCCCCTTTCGAGGTGGCGCAGCGCCCGGCGGCGGATGTAGGGCTCGCAGACCGCCCGGCATTCGAGCGCCGAGAGCACCCGGGTGGGCGTGCCCAGCCGCTCGATGGCGTCCTGCAGGGCCAGGGCGTTGATGATGGTCGAGAGCATGCCCATGTAGTCGGCGGTGGAGCGGTCGATGCCCCACTTGGAGCACTGGGTGCCGCGGATGAAGTTGCCGCCGCCGATGACCACGCCGAGCGAAACGCCGGCGGCGGCCACCTCGGCGACCTCCGCGGCCAGCCCGCGGACGCGCTCGCCGTCGATGCCGGCCTCGTGCGGCCCGCGCATCACGTCCCCGGAAAGCTTCAGGAGCACCCGCTTGTAGACCGGTTTGAATCTGGGCATGCCTGTCTCCTTGGGGCCGGGATTGTGCATCCCGGGCGCCGCGGCGTCAAGTGCAGCGGCCCGGGACGCAGGAGCTTCCCGGACAGGCCTGCGGTTCCGCGGCTGGCTGCCTCCTGAAAACGGCGGCGGTGGCCGGCCCGGGCCCCGAAAACACGAACCCCGCGGACGTTTCCGTCCACGGGGCTCGATGGCTGCTGTGGCTGGCGCCGCGGTCGGCTACTGCCCGACCTCCATGCGGCAGAAGCGCCGGACGACGATGTTCTCGCCCAGCTTGGCGATGAGCTCCTTGACCAGGTCGCCCACCTTCTTCTTGTCGTCCTTGTAGTAGGGCTGGTCGAGCAGGCACTTCTCGGCGAAGAACTTGTCGAGCTTGCCGGTGACGATCTTCTCGATGATCTCCGCGGGCTTGCCCTTGCTCTGCTCGGCGACCTGGGCGCGGTAGATCTCCTGCTCCTTGGCGACCAGCTCCGCCGGGACCTGCTCGCGGCTGACCGCCACGGGGTCGGCGAAGGCGATGTGCATGGTCAGCTCCTTGAGGAGGGCCTTGAACTCCTCATTGCGGGCGACGAAATCGCTTTCGCAGCCGAGCTCGACCATCACCGCGACGCGGTTGTTGAAATGGACGTAGGCGCCGATGGCGCCTTCCTTGGTGGTGCGCGAGGCCTTGCTTACCGCCGTCTCCATGCCCTGCTTGCGCAGGATCTCCTTGGCCTTGTCCTTGTCGCCGCCGGCCTGGGCCAGGGCGGCCTTGCACTTCATCATCGGCAGGCCGGTCTCGTCGCGCAGTTCCTTGACCAGATTGGCTTCAACGACCATGTGCTGCATCCTTCCTTAACTTGCCTTGGTTTCGGTTTCCGCTGAACCTGAACCCGTCGTCCGGCTACCTGCGGAACGGCGGACGACCACCGCCGCCGCCGGGCCCGCCCGGGCCGCCGGGTCCGCGCGGGGGCCGGGGGCCGCCGCTGCCCGGAGGGGGCGCCGAACGCTCGGTCCGCGGGGGGAGCGACCCGCCGCGCTGAGGACTGATCGCGCCGCCGGGCGCGCCCATGGCCGGATCGGGGGGGGCATCCGCCCCGCGTTGACGGACGCGCTCGCGCTGCTGGGGTGGACCGCGCCGGTCCCCGAAGTCCGAGCCTCCGCGCCCGCCGCCGGGGCCGCCGCGTCCGCGACCACCACCGCCGCCGCCGCCACCACCGGAGCCTCCGCGCCCGCCGCCGGGGCCGCCGCGTCCGCGACCGGCACCGCCGCCTGCGCCGCCGCCCTCGGGACGACGCCGCTGGCCGCCGCGGCCGCGACCGCCGCCCATGCGGGCGCCTTCCTCCTCGTCGCCGCCGAAGGACACGGCCACCAGGCCGGGCCGGCCCTTACCCTCGGACTCGGAGGGCGCTGCCACGTAGGTCTTGGCCTCGCCCTTGCCCTGGATGACGGCCTCGGCGAGCTTGACCAGCAGCACCTCGACCGAACGGATGGCGTCATCGTTGGCCGGCACGGGGATGGTGATCGGCGTGGGGTCGCAGTCGGTGTCGAGGACCGCCACGATGGGCACGCCGCAGCGTTCGGCCTCCTTCACGGCGATGGCCTCGCGCTTGGGGTCGATCACCAGGAGCGCGCCGGGCATGCCGATCATGTTGCGGATGCCGGAGAGGTTGCGCATTACTTTGCGCTTCTCGCGCCGGTGGTAGGACAGGGCCTTCCTGGAGTAGTCCTCGGTGAGCCCGGTCTTTTCAGCGCTCTCGAGTTCCTCCAGGTACTTGATCCGGCTGCGGATGGTGCCCAGGTTGGTGAGCGTGCCGCCCAGCCAGCGCTGGGAGACGTAGGGCATGCCCGCGCGGGAGGCCTCGCGCTCGACCACCGCGGCGGCCTGGCGCTTGGTGCCGACGACCAGGACCTGCCGGCCCTCCCGGACCACCTTGCGCAGGAACGCGGCGGCCTCGACCAGGCCGCGGATGGTCTCGCGCAGGTTGATGATGTGGATCTTGTTGCGCTTGCCGTAGATGTACGGCTCCATCTTGGGGTTCCACCGGCTGACCCGGTGCCCGAAGTGCGCGCCGGCCTTGAGGAGTTCGTTGGCGGTGATAATGGGCATTAGGAAACAGACCTCCCGATCCGCTCTCGGCACTAAAGGGGCGGTTGCGCCGGAAGCGCCCTTATCGGGCGACATAGCCGGGACCTGACCCGTGCCGCAGCGGAAAAGAAACCGTGCCAGCCGACGCCGGGCGGGAAACCCCGCCCCGAACCGCATCAGACTGAACACAGGGCATTGTAGCGGGGAAGCTTCCGGCGGCAAGGGGAAAACGGGGATGGCGAAGAGGGCTCTCGGCTTTGGGCTTTCGGCTTTCGGAACGACCACGGCAGGTTCATTTCCCCCGAAAGCCGAATGCCGAAAGTCGAAAGCCGGCTGTTATCGCCTCGCGCTCTTGACCCCCGCCACCCACCCGGCGATAAAGGCGGCCTGCTTCTCGCGGACCGGCTCGGTGAAGTGGACGTGGTCGCAGTAGATCTCCGGGCCCAGGTTGGCGGTGAAGGTGTAGAGATCGATCGAGGGAACGCCGGCGGCGGCCATGACCTCGTCGGCGGCGCGGTTGTAGGCCGCGCAGTCGGCGGCGAAGCGGTGGAAGCCGACGTTCCGGGAATTGTGCACGGCATCGTCGCAGGGCGTGGTCCTGATCCAGACCAGCCGCGGGCGCGGCCCCATCGACGCGGCCGTCCGGACTATGGCGCGCAGGTTCCTGGCGTATTGCTCGAGCGCAACCTGACGCGCGCCCGTCGCCGGATCGGTCTTGATGTCGTGCAGCCCGCAGTTGACGAGCAAGAGGTCGGCGTCGATGCCCCCGGAGCGGGCCTTGGCCTCGAGGAAGGACAGGACCATCCCCGAGTCCCCGCCGTTGGCGCCCTGGGGTTTGTCCAGATTGAGGAGAGCCTCCTCCTCGCCCTCCTTCCGCGAGTACTCGGCGATGCCCGAGAGGAAACGCGCCAGGTGCGGCCCGTAGTGGATCGAGATGCTGTCGCCGATGACGTAGACGTTCATGTGATGCATGGCCTCCGGCGGAGATTCTCGCCGATGGGGGAGAAGGCGCAAGGACGCCGGCAGGCCGCGGGGGCCCGGCGAGGCTCACCGACACTCATATTCGTAGTTGCTGCTGCGCCACGGAGCATCCGGCTCCGAGAAGACCAGAATGCCCTGGGGCGCGGGGACTTCGCCGCTTACCAGGGAGATGGCGTGCTCAAGCTCACGGGCCGTGCCGGTGTTTCTCTTGCTCTGCAGCGCGGCCCGCAGCGCCGGCGACAGTTTCTTTCTGCCCCGGATCGCGGCCCATGCGGACAATATCGCCGGCGCCGCCGGCAAAGCGGTCAGCGCCGGCCTCGCGGGATGCTGCGTGACGAACTGGGCCATCCGCCTGAACACCTGGGAGACCCAGGTGCCCCTGTTGCAACTGGCGCCGGTCATCCTGCGCGGGGAACGCACCCCGGACGAGGCGCTTCGCGAGGTCCTGCCGGAGGAACGCCGGGAGGCGTTCCGGTTGATCAGCCG
>JAKLDR010000203.1 GCA_022703445.1 Planctomycetota bacterium
CACGCCGCCGAGCCGGGCGACGACGTCGACCACCCGCCCGAGACAGGCGTCGACGGTCTCCACCGCCTCGACGGCGGCGGGGATCACGCCGGTGTGACCGACCATGTCGGCGTTGGCGTAGTTGACAACGACGAAGTCGAGCTGACCGGAGCGCAGCCGCTCCACCAGCTCGTCGGTGACCTGGGGCGCGCTCATCTGGGGCTTGCGGTCGTAGGTCGGCACCTCGCGCGGGCTCGGGACCAGCACGCGCTGCTCGCCCGGGAACGGCTCCTCCACCCCGCCGTTGAAGAAGAAGGTGACGTGGGCGTACTTCTCGGTCTCGGCGATGCGCAACTGCGCAAGCCCCGCACTGCTCAGCACCCCGCCCAGGAGGTTGGTCATCTCCAGCTGGGGGAAGGCGATGGGGAGGCCGAAGGTGGCGTCGTACTCGGTCATGCAGACGTAGGAGGAGAGGCGGGGATGGCAGGGGCGCTGAAAACCGTCGAACGTCTCCAGGGCCATGGCGCGGGTGATCTCCCGGGCACGGTCGGAGCGGAAGTTGAAGAAGATGATCTCGTCGCCGTCGGCCAAGAGGCCCAGCGGCTTGCCGTCGGTGCCGGTGATCTTGGTGGGCAGCACGAACTCGTCGGTGACCTCCTTGCCGTAGGAGGCCCGGATGGCGGCGACCGGGTCGGCGGCCAGTTCCGCCTCGCCCAGCGTGACCGCCCGGTGGAACTTCTCGACGCGGTCCCAGCGCTTGTCGCGGTCCATGGCGTAGTAGCGGCCGGAGACGGTGACCACCCGGCCGACGCCGATCTCCTTCGTCCACTTGACCACCTGCTCGACGAAGGCGGCGCCGCTGTTGGGCGGCGTGTCCCGGCCGTCGAGGAGGGCGTGGAAGCAAACCTTGTCGGCGGCGAGCCCCTCGCGCTTGGCCAGTTCGAGCAGTGCCTTGTAGTGCCGGTCGGAGCTGTGCACGCAGCCGTCGGAGGTCAGGCCCATGAGGTGGAGCTGGCTGCCCTTCTGCTTGGCGCGGCGCGCGGCGCCGGCCAGGGCCTCGTTCTTGAAGAACGGCCCCTCGCGGATGGCCTTATCGATGCGGGTGACGTCCTGCCAGACCACCCGCCCGGCGCCGAGGTTGAGGTGCCCGACCTCGGAGTTGCCCATCACCCCGGCGGGCAGCCCCACGTCCTCGCCGGAGCAGATCAGCTCGGTCGACGGGTAGCGGGCGACCAGCTCGTCGTAGCGCGGCGTGCCGGCGAGCGCTATGGCGTTCTTGTCTCGGTCCCGCCGCATGCCCCAGCCGTCCATGATGATGAGCACTACGGGTCCCTGGGATGCCATGGCTTCTCCTCTTGAAGGCGGGGGCGGCGCACCGGCCGCCCCCGTGCTTGCGGGATGATCCTGGGTTACTTCCTCTTGCCGGCCTTCCTGGCAGCCTTCCTTGCGGGCTTGGCGGCCTTGGAGGCCTTGGAGGCCTTGGCCGGCTTGGCCTGGCTCTTCCTCCAGAGCGGGATGAGCTTGGTCAGGCTGCTGCCCTCGCCGTTGGCCACGCCAAAGGCGTAGAGTTCGTCGTAGGCCTTGCGGCCGAGCGGGAACTTGACCTCGGCACCGGCGAAGCTCGAGTAGGTGATGGCGTTGGCCAGTTCGAGGCTCCGCTTGCCGTCCTCGCCGGTGACCATCGGCGCGCGGTTGTCGCGGATGGCCCGGCAGAAGTCGCGCAGGCAGACGATGTGGCCGGTCTCCTCGCCGGGGCGCGGGGTCAGGTCCACCTCGGACCACTCGCCCTTGAGGCTGCCCCACTCCTCGGGGTTCGTGGCCAGGAACTCCCGGCAGGAGCCGGGGAGCTTGCCGAGCAGCAGTTTGTTGTTGTCATCGTCGATGACCAGCCGGCCGCGGTCGCAGGAGATCTCCAGGCGGTTCATGGCCGGGGCCTCGGCGGTGCTCATGAACAGGTAGCCGGTGGCGCCGTTGGGGTAGAGCAGCATGGCCTCGGCCTGGTCCTCGGTCTCGATGGGGTGGCCGAAGGTCATGGTTCTGGCCAGGACCGTGGCGGGCATGCCGGTGAGGTAGACGACGCGGTCCAGGGTGTGGGGCGACTGGTTGACCAGCACGCCGCCGCCCTCGCTCTGCCACCTGCCGCGCCACGGGCAGATGCGGTAGTAGGCGTTGGTGCGCAGGCCCACGTGGATCATGTTGACCCGGCGGATCTCGCCGAGCGTGCCGGCGTCGAGGATCTCCTTGGCGCGCCGGGTGGCGATGTTGCCGCGCATCTGGAACATGACCGCCAGCATCAGCTTGGCCTTCCTGGCCGCGGCGATCATGGCGTCGGCCTCGGAGATCTTCGACGTCATGGGCTTCTCGGTGAAGACGTGCACGCCGCGCTTGAAGCAGTCCAGCGCGTTGGCCAGGTGCACCGGGTGCGGCGAGGCGATCACGCAGCCGGCCGGTCCGGTGGCCTCGATCAGCTCGGCGGCCGAGGCGAAAACCGGCAGGTTGAAGTCCTTGACCACCCTCTCGCGAGACTGCGGCGAGGGATCGGCGACGCCGACGATCTCGCCTTCCTCGATCTTCTTGAAGGTGTTCAAGTGTCCGCGGCCCATGCCGCCGCCGCCAATGAGCCCGATCCTGACCTTTGCGCCTGACATGGCTCTCTTGCGTCCTTTCCCAGGGGCAGTCCTGGAACCGCGCGGGGAGGTTTGGCAGGGGGACCAGGATTCGAACCTGGACTAGGAGATCCAAAGTCTCCCGGCCTACCGTTAGCCGATCCCCCTGCGCCCCGCATCAGCCAGGAATTCTACTTCGCGACGTAGGAGGCGCAAGGAGAATGCAGAATGATGAATTATGAATGATGAAACGCAGGAGGCTGACGGCTTGCCCCGCGGTCATTCATCTGCCTGCATTCCGTCTCATCGTCCACGCCAGCCAACCCGTCTTGACGGCTATAGCTTTGTACGGGCATACCTCCTGGCAGCAGAAGCAGCGGATGCACTTCTTCCGGTCGATCACCGGAAGGCGGCCGCGGCGGTCCGCGGCATCGAGGTCCAGGTCGATGGCCTTCGGCGGGCAGATCCTGGCGCACTCGCCGCACAGCCGGCAGAGTTCTGTGGAGATGACCGGCTTGGAGGTCAGCGCCCCCTTGAGCAGCTTGTGCAGGAAGCCGGGCAGGCCGATGCCCTGGGCCCCGGGACTCTGGGCTGCGGGGCGGAAGCCCTGCACGGCGACGGATGCGATGTCCTCGCCGAGGACCTCGATCTTTCCCATGTCGGGGGTGCCCAGGCCGAGCTCCCGCGCGGCGGCGAGCGTCGGAACCGCTTCCGGCGCAAAGCCGACTATCCGGCAGAGGACGGCGTCGACGGCGGTGGGGTCGTCGCCGGCCAGGATCACGCCGAGCGGCCGCGGGTCGCCCGAGCCCGGGCCGTTGCCCTCCATGGCGATGACCCCGTCGGCCACGATCAGGCCCGGGCGGAAGGAGTAGGCGATCTCGACGACCAGTCGCGCGAAGAGCCCGAGGTTCTCGCCGGCGCGGAGGTGCCACTGGGCCTTTCTCGCGCCTATCACCGTGCCGAAGAGGTTCTTGGTGGCCAGGGTCAGCCCCATGTAGGCGTGGGTCTTCACCTTGGGAATGTTGACCAGCAGCCCGGCGTCGAGCGCCGCGGCGGAGAGCTCCAGATCGGGGTGGTCCTTGGTCCGGGAGGGGCGGCCGGAGTCGAAGTCCACGCGCCGGACCCAGTCGGGCACGACGCCGTCCCAGCCCGAACGGGCCATGACCTTGAGCGCCGAGCCTATGCCGGGACTGTCGCCGGCGGAGATGTCGTTGGCCCCGGCGGCGCGGAGAACCTCGGCGACCGCGCGGACCACTTCGGGGTCGGTGGTGACCCGGGCTTCGCGGGGGCGGCCGGCCAACAGATTGGGCTTGAGAAGAACGCTGGGCGGTCGGACCTGTCCGACGTGTCCGACCTGTCCGACGGGTCCGACCGGTCGGACGAGCTTGGTGCCATCGACAAGTTCGATAGCTCTGGCCACCGCGTCCGCCACTTCGGCTCGGTCGTAGGTCCGGCAGCGGACGATGGCGACGCGGGCGGGGTTCACGCCTTGCCCTTGGCCAACGCCCCCGCCACCGCCTCCGCGGCCCGGCGGCTGGACTGCCGGGGCCCGAGCTTCTCGCGAAGCTCCCCAAGCGCCTCGCGCATCCGCCTGCGGGCCTCGGAGTCCTCGAGGAGGGCCAACGCCGAGTCGGCGATCTGCCGCTCGTTGACCTCGCCCTGCCAGAGCTCGGGCACGACCGGCCGGCCCGAGACGATGTTGGCCAGCGCTATGGACGGGATCATCACCAGCAGGCGCCCCAGCGAGTAGTTGACCCAGCCGGTGCGGTAGCAGACCACCATGGGGCAGCCGAGCAGTCCGGCCTCGAGCGTGGCCGTCCCGGAGACGACGATCCCGAGGTCGGCGGCGGCCAGGACCTCGCGGGTCCGGCCGGCGAGGACCGGGAAGTCGAAGCCGGCGGCCTCGCGGGCGCGGCGAGCGAGTTCGTCCTTCGGCGCCTCGGCGGTCAGCGCGAGCACCGGCAGGACGCCGGGCCGGGCCTCGCGGATCCGCCGCGCCGCGCGGCAGAAAACCTCGAGGTGCCGCTCGATCTCCATCGGGCGGCTGCCCGGGAGCAACGCCAGAATGGTAGGCTGGAGGCTGGAGACTGGAGGCTGGAGGCCAGCAGCCTGCGAGGCAATTCCTGCAGCCTGCAGCCTACAGTCTCCAGCCTGCTGCGCGAGGAGTTCCTCGCGCAAGCCCGCGCCCTTGGCTGCGTAGTCTCCCGGCAGCTCGTCGGCCAGCGGATGGCCGACGCACTCGGCGGCCACGCCCTCGCGCTCGTAGAGCCCGACCTCGAAGGGGAAGAGGGTGAGCACCTTCTCACAGAGGCGGCCCATCTTCTTCGTCCGGCCAGGGTTCCAGGCCCAGACCTGGGGGCTGACGTAGTAGAGGACGCGCACGCCCATGGCCCGGAGCTTCGCGGCCAGGCGCATGTTGAATCCGGGGTAGTCGACCATCACTGCCACATCGGGGCGCTCGGCGCGGGCGGCTTCGAGCATGGCGTTGAAGGCCGCCTTGACCTCGCTCCACTTGGCCAGGACCTCGACGAAGCCCATGACGTGGAGCCGGGAGTTGTCCACCACCAGCCGGCAGCCGGCCTCGGCAAGGCGCGGCCCGCCCATGCCCAGCGCCTCGACGCCGGGGGCGAGCAGCTTCAGTTCACGGAGCAGCGCCGCGGCGCGCTCGTCGCCGGAGTCCTCGCCGGCGGAGAAGAGTACTTTGGCCATCGCCCCGGGATTCTACCGGCCCGACCGGCCGCGGCCAGAAGAAAAGGGCGGGGACGCGTCGTCGTGGCGTCTTGCCGGTCGGCTGGTCCCTCGCCCGAGCGCCGTGCGCCGGCGGCCATGAAATGGGGGCGGGCCCGCGTTGGGCCCGCCCCTCCCGTTGTTCCCGCAGCCTTCAGCCTGCAGTTCGCCCCTACTTCGCGTACATCGGCAGGTAGCGGTAGTAGACCTCCAGGGTCAGCGCGCCCATGGCGGTGGTGAACACCCGGCCGCCGTGCTTGTCGATCCAGCTGGTCGGGTCCCAGGAGCCGTCCTTGTCGGCCGCGGAGCCGTCGGTCGGCCCGCCCTTGCACTGGTTGTCGACCAGGACGGGCTTCATCTTGGCGTTCCACTTGGTCCACGCCTCGCCGCCGTGCTGGAACATGGCCAGGGTGCCGTAGTACCAGTAGTAGAAGCCGCGCTCGCGGCTGTGGCCGCGGGCGTCGTTCCACTCTGGCAGGGCCTTGGAGACGATTCCGGCCGCCGAGACCAGCGTGGGGTTGTCGGCAGGCATGGACATGAACTGCCGGCAAACCATGCCGACCGAGGTCAGGCAGGCGTCGCGGCCCTCGGCCCCGACGTAGCCGACGTAGCCATCCTTGGTGGTCGCGCTGTCCAGGAAGGCCGAAGCGCCCTGGAAGCCGGACCCGTCAACGGCCAGCCCGGCCATGCGCGCGGACTTCAGCTGCATCACGAACCAGCCGGTCACCGAGGTGTCGGCGGCCTCACGGGCGGAGTAGCGCCAGCCCGAGTACTTGGCCTGATGGTCGCGGATCGAATAGTCGACCGCCTTCTGGGCGGCCGCCCGGATGCGCTGGTCTCCGCCCATGCCCCAGGCCTCGGCCAGGGCCAGCCCGGCGATGGCGTGGTTGTAGCCCAGCCGGCCGTCGCCGGCGAGCCGGGAGACGGCTCCGTTGGGCTTCTGCTGCTTCATGAGCCACTCCTCGGCCCGGCGGACGACCTCGGCGTGCGGACCGGCCTTCTCGGTGTGGCCGGCGCCC
>JAKLDR010000204.1 GCA_022703445.1 Planctomycetota bacterium
CGGAGGCCCAGCTCGAGGGGCTGGACATGGTGGTCCTGGCCAACGTGCCGGCGGTCAACGAGAACAAGGCCGCCCAGCTGCGCCGCTTCGTCCGGGAGGGCGGGGCGCTGCTCATCTTCGTTGGCGATCGGGTTGACCCTGAGCTCTACAACGAGATGCTCTTTGCCGGCGACGATCCGCTGCTTCCGGCCAAGCTGACCGTGACCCAGGGCGAGGCTGGGCGCAACGACGCCCCCTTCGTCTCCCTGCAGCCGGACACGGCCGCGGACGCCTTCTTGCCCAACGTGGGGCGCAGCTTCCGCAGCCTGTTCCGGAACGTGCGGGTCTTCAAACGCTACCGCTGCGAGGTGGCCGAGCCGGCCAAGGCCGGAGGCCCGACCGCGGCTCCCAAGCCGCCTGATCCCGCCGGTGCGGCCGAGGCAGCGGGGAAGGGCGGGCCGGCTGCGGGCGCCAAGGAGGCGGACGGGGAGAAGGGCAAGGACGGGAAGAAGGAAGCCCCGGTGGCCTCGACGGTTCACGTGCCGCTGCGCTACGACAACGGCGAGGCGGCCATCGTGGTGCGCGAGTACGGTCAGGGCAAGGTGGCCCTGGTCACCACCACGGCCGACAAGTACTGGAACGACCTGCCCGAACACGGGGTCTACCTGCCGCTGATGCACGAACTCGTCTACCACCTGGTCAGGCCGCGCGGGGCGCGGCACAATCTGGAGGTCGGCGGCCGGTTCAGCATTCCCTGGCCGCCCGAGGACATGACCAAGGAGGTGTCCGTCATCCCGCCGGAGGGCCGCGAGGCGGAGAAGACCTCCAAGCGGCCGGACAGCGACGGCACCTTCAGCTACGCCGGCCCGCAGGATTCCGGCGTGCGCTGGGCCGGTGCCTACAAGCTGCTGGTGGTCGGCGAGGACCGCCCCAGGGAGATCTTCGCGGCCCAGATGCCGGCCGCCGAGTCCAACCTGGCGCGGATCGAGGCCGACGAGGTTTCCAAGTCCGTCAAGGAGCCGGCTTTCCTGGTGATCTCCGACCCCGACAAGCTGGGCGAGACCATCAAGGGCCGGGTGGTGGGGCGCGAGTTCTGGCGCACCCTGGCCTGGACCGTTCTGGTCCTGGCCGTGGCAGAAACCTTCCTGGCCTGGTTCTTCGGCCGGAATCGGTGGTAGGGGGTTAACGTGCACTGGATCCTTCAGAAAGTCCTGGGGCTTGATCCGAGCGTGCTCAAGCCGGGGGCCGAGTGGTCCATCCGCATGGGCGCGGCTTGGGCCGGCGCCCTCTGGGTGGTGCTGCTGGTCCTGCTCGGCGGGCTGATCTACAGCGCGGTGATCTACCGCAAGGAGGGCCGGCCGATCAGCCGCGCCTTCCGGATCTTCCTGGCCGCGCTGCGCGTGTTGGTGCTCTCCCTCCTGATCTTCCTGCTCTGCGAGCCGATCCTCTCGGTTCACCAGGTGGAGCTGAACCGGCCCTACGTGATCTTCATGGTTGACACCTCCCAGTCCATGAACCTGCGCGACCGCTTCCCGGAGGAGGAGACCAAGGACGACGCCGGCAAGACGGTGCGCAAGTCGGACGTGGCCTGCGCCCGCGACGCGCTGCCGGCCGACTACGTGTCTCCGGACAAGGTGGAGCGCGCCAAGATGGGCCGCGAGGAACTGGCCAAGCTCTCCCGCATGGACCGGGTCAACGCGCTGCTTTCGGGCCGGGACACCGATCCGCGCCAGACCGGTCTGGGCAGCCGCTACAACCTGCGCTTCTACGAGTTCAACAACGACATCCGTCCGGAGTATGCCAAGTCTCCCGGTGCCGAGCCATCCCCCGACGAGACCGTCGACCCCGGCGCCAGCCTGGCCGACCGCCCGGGCAGCAATGAGACCCGCCTGGGTGACAGCCTGCGCAAGGTGCTCAACGACATGCGCGGGCAGACCGTGGTCGGCGTGGTCATGCTGACCGATGGGCGCAGCAACGCCGGCGACGATCCGCGGGAGACCGCCAAGCTGGCCGGGCCCAGGGGCATCCCGCTCTTCCCGGTGGGCATTGGCGACCGCCGGATCCTGGACCTGGAGGTGCGCCGGGTCGAGGCCCCCGAGCGTGCCTACGCCGGCGACTTCGCCAAGTTCACGGCCACCATGGTGCAGAAGGGCTTCGCCGGACAGAAGGTCAACGTGGTCCTGCGCCGCGGCAAGGAGATACTGGACACCAAGAAGGATTTCCTGCTGCCCGAGGACGGCAAGGCCTTCGATGTCGAACTGCGGTTCAAGCCCAAGGATGAGGACAAGGGCAAGGCCGATTACACCGTGGAGGTGGAGGCCAAGCCCGGTGAGCTGGTCGAGGACAACAACCGGCTGGTCCACACCATGACGGTCATCGAGGGGACCATCAAGGTTCTCTACGTCGAGGGGCAGGACCTGCCCCGCTACGAGTACCGCTTCCTGAAGCACGCCATGATGCGCGACCATACGCTGCAGGTGACCACGCTGCTGGCCCAGGGCGACGGCACCTGGTTCTATGACGGCAACTACCCGATTGAGGCCTATCCCAAGAACGAGGAGGAGCTCTTCTCCAAGTACGACGTGGTCATCTTCGGGGACGTGTCCCCGGAGATCTTCACCGATGAACAGCTCAGGCTCACCCAGCGGTTCGTGGAGAACGGCGGCGGTTTCATGATGATCGCGGGGCAGCGCAATGCTCCGATGAAGTATCTCGGCGATGCGGCCAGCAAGCCGCTCTCCCCGCTCATCCCCGTGGTCATCGACCCGTCCGACGACGCCTTCATCCTCTCCATGGCCGGCCGGACCATCGTCGAGCCGTTCAAGCCTAAGGTCACGCCCAACGGCTGGCAGAGCCCGGTGATGAGGCTGGAGAACGAGGAGTCCGCCAACCAGGCGCTCTGGAACCGGGGTGACAAGGAGGGCGGGCTGCCCGGCTTCTTCTGGTATCTGCCGGTGTCCAAGGCGAAAAGCACCGCCACGGTGCTGCTGGTCCGTCCGCCCGACCCGGGGGACGGGGCCGGCGGCAAGGAGCGTCCGCTGGTGGTGACCCAGCGCTACGGGGCCGGCCTGAGCATGTTCGTGGGCACCGACGAGTTCTGGCGCTGGCGCTTCGGCCGCGGCGACCGCTACTTCTACCGCTTCTATGCGCAGGCCATCCAGTACCTGGCCTCGGCCCGGGGCGGCAAGGCCAAGACCTCGTTCCTGGCCACCGACTGGCCGGCCTACTCCCTTGGAGACCGGGTGACCGTGACCGCGGAGGTCAAGGTGCCGGTGGCGGGCACCGGCAACTTCCAGCCCTACAAGGGAGAGGCCGTCACCGTACACTACACCATGGAGGGCCGCGGCGAACAGATGCTGGTGAAGCTGGCCAAGGTCCCGGGCGTCGATGGACGCTACACCGGGCAGATCGCCCCGAAGGCCCGTGGACGCTACCACGCCTGGATCGCTCCGGTCGAGGGCGGCGCCGAGCGCGGAGGCGAGTGCGACTTCGAGGTCAAGCTCCCGCAGCTGGAGTACGAAGATCCGCGCATGGACGAGACCCTGCTGACGGAGATGGCGGCGTGCGGCGCCAAGGACGGGAAGTTCCTGTCCATGGACCAGTTCCGGGACCTGGACAAGCTCATCACCGAGCCGGAGCGCAAGACGTCCGTGCCGCACGAGCATCCGCTGTGGGACAACTGGCGGCTGTTCGCGCTGTTCAGCCTGGTGATCATCGCCGAATGGGTGCTGCGCAAGCGCGCCCGGATGCTCTGAGAGGAGTGCAACGATGGCCGCGAGAGATCTGCTGCTGGGCTCCTGCCTGGTTCTGGCGCTGGCCGCCGCGCTGCCGGCCGGAGCCGGCGAGGACCGTTCGGTCGAGCCGCTGGCCGGCGACGAGCTGACTCCGGAGGTGATCACGGCCATAACCCGGGGGCTGGACTACCTGGCCCGCAACCAGGACCGGGATGGTAGCTTCGGAGGCCAGGGTGCCGGGGCCAACGCGGCGGTCACCGGGGTCTGCGGCATGGCCTTCCTGGCGCAGGGCAACGTTCCCGGGCGGGGCAAGTACGCCAAGAACGTCGAGAAGGTGATCGACTGGATGGTCAAGTGCGGCCAGCCGCGCACCGGCCTGCTGCACGGCCCGCAGACCTCGCACGGGGTGATGTACGAGCACGGCTTCGCCACGCTCTTCCTGGCCGAGGCCTACGGGATGACGCAGGACGACAAGATCAAGAAGCGGCTGCAGAACGCCATCCGACTGATCGCCCAGACCCAGCTGGAGAGCGGCGGGTGGTGGTACCAGCCGGACCGGAACCCGGGCCAGACCTCCGACATCTCGGTGACCATCTGCCAGACCATGGCGCTGCGCGCGGCCCGGAACGTGGGGGTGAACGTGCCGCAGAAGACGGTGGACAAGGCCGTCGACTGCGTCAAGCGGGCCAACCAGCAGGACGGCGGCTTCGCCTACCAGGTGCCCAACCCGCCGGCCAAGGCGAGCGGCGGCTCGGCCTTCCCGCGCTCGGCGGCCGGGCTGTGCATCCTTTACGGCCTGGGCGAGTACAACGCCAAGGAGACCAAGGCGGGGCTGAAGTACCTGGAGAAGGCCCTGCCCGGGGCCGAGGGGCAGCAGCACGGCGGCTTCGGCGGCTTCTACTTCTACGGGAACTACTACGGCACCCAGGCCATGTACCAGGCCGGTGGCCAGTACTGGGCCAAGTGGTGGCCGGCGATCCGCAAGGACCTGCTCAAGAAGCAGCAGGGCGACGGCTCCTGGAGCGGCGAGGGCGGGGGCATGTACGGGACGGCCATGGCCTGCGTGATCCTGTGCATCCCCTACAACTACCTGCCGATCCTTCAGCGGTGAGAGAGGGTGTCGGTTTGAGGCGCTTCGCGGGCTTGGCTCTGGCGGCGGTCCTGACCCTGGCCGCCGCGCTGCCGGCCGGAGCCGGCGAGGACCGCTCGGACGAGCCGCTGACCGGCGAGGAGTTGACCCCCGAGGTGATCGCGGCGGTGGGGCGCGGGCTGGACTACCTGGCCCGCAACCAGGACCGGGACGGCAGTTTCGGGGGCGGGGGCGGTCCGGGCGGCGCCAACGCCGCGGTGACCGGCATATGCGGCATGGCCTTCCTGGCGCAGGGCAATGTCCCCGGGCGGGGCAAGTACGCCAAGAACGTCGAGAAGGTCGTCGACTGGATGCTCAAGTGCGGCGACCAGCGCACCGGCCTGCTGCACGGCCCGCAGACCTCGCACGGGGTGATGTACGAGCACGGCTTCGCCACGCTCTTCCTGGCCGAGGCCTACGGGATGACCCAGGACGACAAGATCAAGAGGCGGCTGCAGAACGCCATCCGGCTGATCGCCCAGACCCAGCTGGAGAGCGGCGGGTGGTGGTACCAACCGGACCGCAGCCCGGGAAAGACCTCCGACATCTCGGTGACCATCTGCCAGACCATGGCCCTGCGCGCGGCCCGGAACGTGGGGGTGAACGTGCCGCAGAAGACGGTGGACAAGGCCGTCGATTGTGTCAAGCGGGCGGCCCAGGCTGATGGGGGGTTCGCCTACCAGGTGCCCAACCCACCGGCCAAGGCCGGGGGCGGTTCGGCTCCCCCGCGCTCGGCGGCCGGGTTGTGCATCCTCTACGGTCTGGGCGAGTACAACGCCAAAGAGACCAAGGAGGGGCTCAAGTACCTGGACAAGATCGGCCCCCAGCAGATGGGCATGTTCTACGGCACCTACTACGGCACCCAGGCCATGTACCAGGCCGGCGGCAAGTACTGGACCAAGTGGTGGACGGGCATAAGCAAGGACCTGGTCAAGAAGCAGCAGGCCGACGGTTCCTGGACGGGCGACGGCTACGGCACCTACGGCACGGGCATGGGCTGCATCATTCTTTGTGTGCCGTACAACTACCTGCCGATCCTGCAGAGGTAGGCCCGGGTGATGGGCGGCCCGGGCGAGCGCCAGACGGAAGAGTCTCTCGACCTCCAGGACATGCGGGAGCTGGCCGGAGGGTCGCACGCGGCCCTGGAGCGCCTGTACGGACGCTACGCTTCGCGGCTGGCCGGCTTCTTCTGGCGGATGGGCGCGGGTCGGGCGGAGACGGAGGAGCTGGTCCAGGACACCTTCGTCCGCCTCTGGCGGCACGGGGCTGGCTGGCGCGGGGAGGGGCGGCTCTCGACCTACCTCTTCGGCGTGGCCCGCTCGGCGTGGATCGACTCGCGCAGTCAGGCCAGGCGCCCGCCGCCGCCGGCCGGAGGGGCCGGCGACAGGTCCGGCCCGCCCGAGCCGGGTCGGGAGCTCGAGCGGCGCGAACTGGGCAGAGAGATCGGCCAGG
>JAKLDR010000205.1 GCA_022703445.1 Planctomycetota bacterium
CTTCGTCAAACCCCAGGCGGCCAAGGGCCTCGACCTGATGTTGGAACTGGCCGCGGCGTGCCCGGAACGTAGCTTCGCCGTGGCCGGAGAGATCCGCGGGGCGGCCGAGCGCCGGCTGCGGACGCTGCTTAACGTAGAACTGCTGGGCTGGCGGACGGACATGCCGGCTGTCTACCGGCGCGCCCGGCTGCTGCTTCTGCCCTCGCTGCTGCCGGAACCCTTTGGCCGGGTGGCCGCCGAGGCCGCGGCGGTGGGCTGTCCGACGGTGGCCTTCGACGTCGGCGGCATAGCCGAGGCCGCCGGGCCCGGGGCCGTCATGCTGCCGCCCGGAGCCGCCGCCGCCGAGTGGGCCCGGGCGCTGGCCTCGGCCGATGACCAGGCGCGCTACGAGGCCATGCGCAAAGCAGCCCTGGAGCACGCCAGGGCGCTGACGGCCCAGGCCGGGTCGTCGCGCCTGGTGACCATTCTGGAGAGAGCGGCCGCCAAGGGCCCCGGCCCGGCGCCAACTGTCTCCCCCTCCTCGGGCCGCCGGCTGCGGGTGGCGCACATCATCGGCGCGCTGCCGCTGGGCGGGGCCGAACTGAGCGTCTTCCACCTGGTCAGCCGGCTGGACCGCGAGCGCTTCGATGTCCGGGTGATCTGCACACGGGAGGAGGGCGAGCTGGCCGCCAAGTACCGGGCGGCAGGCGTGCCGGTCGACCTGGTCAGACTGCCCACCCGCTACGGCCCGCGCGGGCTGCTGCGGCTGGCCCGGGTCCTTCGCGACTGGCGGACGGACATCGTCCACACCCACATGCGCCGGGCCAACACCTCCGGACGCCTGGCCGCCTGGCTGGCCGGCGTTCCGGTGATCATCGCCCATGAGCGAAACCTCCCACATGACAAGAATCGACGCCACTTCCTGATCGACCGACTGCTAGCCACGATCAGTTCCAAGGTCATAGCTGTCAGCCCGCAGGTCGCCGAAGCCGAGGCCGCCGCCGGGGGTACCCCGGCCGACAAGCTACTGGCCCTGCCCAACGCCCTGGACACCAACGTCTTCCGCCCTGGGGACCGTTCCGCGGCCCGCCGCAGGCTGAACCTGTCCGAGAACGACTTCGTGGTCGGCTTCGCCGGGCGGCTCCATCCCAATAAGAAGCTCGATGTGCTGCTGGTAGCCGCCGCCGTCGCAATCCAGGACGTGCCGGATCTGCGAATACTCTTGGCCGGCGAGGGCCCTCTGCGGGCCGACCTGGAAGCCCAGGCCAACCGACTTGGGATATCCGAACGCGTCACCTTCCTGGGGCCGCGCACCGACATGCCCGAGATCTACCCGGCCATGGACGTCCTCGGCCTGCTGAGCGCCGTCGAGGGCTGCAGCCGCACGCTGCTCGAATCGCTGGCCTGCGGGATCCCGGCGGTGGCCACCCCGGTCGGCTATGCTTCGGAGATGCTGGGCGCAGAGGAGGCCGGCCTGCTGGTGCCCCTGGACAACGCTGGCGCGGCGGCCGCCGCCTTCGTGCGCCTGGCCCGCGAGCCAGAAAGCCGCAAGTCCATGTCCGCCGCCGCCCTGGAGCGCGCTTCCGCGCACGGCATCTGTGACTATGTGCGGAACATGGAACGGCTCTACCTGGAGCTGTGGGGAGAGGAGATCAGAGATGCCCGATAGCCGCCACGCCCACCCGGCGGGGGAATCCGGCAGCAAGCAGTACAAGAAGTCCGGGCGCCTGAAAAGGGTCCGACAGCTCAGCCTGCTTTCAGGATGGTTCGGGTGGTGCGATACGATCCGGTTCATAGCTGGTGAGCTATTCGCCACAAGAAGGGTCAGGACCGTGGAGGTCGCCGGAGAGACCGTTCAATTGCGCACGGCTACTGCTGACGCCATGGTAGCCACGAAGATCCTGATCGACGAGGAGTACCGCCTGGCAGAGTGCGAATCACCGGAAGTGATCGTCGATGCCGGTGCGAATATCGGCATGTCGGCCATCTACTTCGCCAGGAAGTATCCGCAGGCCAGGGTCTTCGCCATCGAGCCGGAGGCGGAGAACTTCGAGTTGCTTAAGGCCAACACCGCCAGTTTCGGGAACGTTATCCCCGTGCGTGCGGCCCTCTGGAGCCGCCGGGAGACCCGGACGCTTCTTAGCCGACCATCCGATACCGTGGGTTTCACAGTCAGCGAAGCCCAGGGCGAGGCTGGTGCAACCGACCAGCGGGTCGAATGCATCACCATGGAATCGCTCATGCAGCAGCACGACATCCGTCGAATCGATATCCTCAAGATGGACATCGAGGGCGGAGAGAAGGAGGTCCTTGGGCATTCCGAAGCGTGGATTGGCAGCGTACGGGTCATCGCCGCCGAACTGCACGATCGCATCTGCATGGGCTGCATTCGGGCGTTCTACCTGGCCACCAAGGATTTCGCCAGATTCGAGAAGCACGGAGCGGTCATAACCGCCTTCCGGCAGTAGCGCGGCAGCGGCCTCGAAGCCTGGAAACTGCCCACACAAGCGAAGGGGCGGCCCTCGGGCCGCCCCTTTCTGCATCGCGGAACTTGCAGGTGCTTACAGTGAGCGCATGAACTTGGCGTAGGCCGGGAAGGCCTCCGCCGGGTCGGGCAGCTCGGGGTGCCACTTCTTCTCATGCTCGAAGGACATGAAGAGGTCGAGCTTCTCCTTGCGGAGGATCTCCACCACCTCGCGCACCGGAATTTGGCCGGTGCCAACGGGGACGTACTGGTTCTTGCCATCGGCCGCCTTGACGGTGTCCTTGACGTGGCAGTAGAGGATGGTGCCCTTGAGCTGCCGGAACTGCTCGGCCACCGGCGTGCCCGCGCCATGGATGGCGTTGGCGAAGTCCCAGACGCAGCCCAGGCCGCCGCCGACCAGCTTCTGGAGGGCCTTGATGTTGGCCGCGTCGCACCAGTCGTCGTGGGTCTCGATCCCGAGGGAGACGCCGACCTCGCGGGCCTTCCGGGCGCAAGGGATGATGTACTCGGCAGCCTGGGCCAGGGCCTCCTCGCGGCTCTTTTCCTTGGCGATCTGGCCGACGAAGGTCCGGATGTACCCGGCCCCGGCGGCCTTGGCCAGGTCCAGCACGTGCAGGAGCTTGTCCCGGTTGGCGGCCAGTTCCTTGGGATCGGTCGCCCCGAACCGGGTGTAGGCCATGAACGCGAAGACGCTGCTGCCCTTGGACTTGAACAGCCTGCCGAGGCTCGCGGCTTCCGCCACCGTGGCCGTGGTCAGGAACTGGCTGTCCTTGTCGGCGATGCGCACCTCGACGCCGGCGAAGCCGTTCCTGCCGGCGAACTCGGCGGTCTGTTCGAGGCTCCAGTCGGGACAACCCAGGGTGCTGAAGGCGAGTTTCACAGATTCACTCCTGACAAGACCCAGCGCTACCTGCCGGTTCCGGCCAGCTCGGCGCGCAGGAAATCATCCAGCCTGGTGCCCAGGCGCAGGGAGAGGCGGCGCTCGTAGTCCTTCTCGTTGTCGAGATTGAGATTGCCGGCGGTCGCCGCGCCCCGGCGCTCGAAGAAGATGTAGCGGCAGCCCTTCGGGCCTGCCACCACGTTGTGAGCCACCCCGTTGGGGTAGACCAGGACGCTTCCCGGCCCGATGGACAGCGCCGTGCGGTCGCGCAGGCTCCGGCCGATGTCCACCCGGGCCGAGCCCTCCCACACGTAGTAGGCCTGCCAGAAGTCGTCGGCGCTGGGCTTCCGTCCGACGGCGCCGTGGGCGTGGACCGGCACGATGTGCCCAGGCGGCATGGCCAACTCCTGCGCCAGGACGTCGCGGCTGGCGCCCCAGAGCTTGTCGGTGTAGACGATGCCCCGGGGGTTGAAGCCGGCCACCGCGGCGCCCCAGCCGTGCATGTTCCCGCGGTACTGGGTGCGGACGTAGCCCAGGGCCTCGCCCTTCCGGATGACCACCGGCCCGCGGATGGCCTCCGGCCCGCCGGCGAGCGGCGCGAAGCGGGCCAGCAGGGCCTTCCCGGACAGCGCGAATCCGTACTGGCCCTCCGCCCCGGCAGGCAGGTAGAGAATGTCCTCGGTGCGGAGTTCCTCGCCGGCGACCGTCCCGCGGCCGCTGATCACGATGACCATGAGCGCCTCGCCGCCGCCGGCGAACTCGCCACGGCCCGCGAGGATCTCGATCTCGAGCGCGCCGCAGGTCTGCGCGGCGGAGAAGAGCACGCCGGGCCTGCCGGCCTTCCTATGGTAGGCGGAGAGTTTCATGGTTTCCTTCCGGCGCTGAAGCCAATGCAGTGCGCAGCCGTCCCGACTGCCTCCTGGAGTCGCGAGTGTATTCAAACGAAGCTCAGGAGACAAGCGCAGGAGTGGCCTTTCGGGGCGGGGCGACCAACGGTGGATTGCAGGTTGTTGATCGTTGATTATCGACTGCCGAAGTCGGATCCCGGGCCTCCCTCGCCCTTCTGAAATCAACAACCTGCAATCATCGATCTCCGGTCCCGCCGTCCGGCCCTCTACTTCAGCCCCTCCGGGAGGCCGGCCTTGGCCGCCGCCTGGGCGTCGCGGTCCTTGTCCTCTACGGCGAACTTGGCGGCGTAGCGGGCGTAGGGCGCGGGCAGGTCGGCCGCGGCGACCTTCATGCGCTCGAGGCAGACCAGGGAGGCCTTGCGCAGCTGGCGGTCGTCCTCCAGGTTGGCCACATAGCGCTTGGCGCGGTCGTCGGAGGCCAGCCGCCGGAGTTCGCGGCGCACGTAGGGGCGGGCGTCCTCCGGCTCAAGGTGGCACTTGAGCTCCTGGAGCTTCTCGGCCAGCCCGGGGTAGTTGGCCGGATCGCCGCCGTCGTCGTCGGCCAGCTTCTTCATGCCCTCCGGGTCCTTGCGGTACAGCGCGCCGGCATACTCTTCCACCTTGGCCAGGACCTTGGCCACCTCCTCGTACTTCCAGCCCGGGGTGATCTCGTCCTCGGCGGCTATCTCCACGTTCGGGGCGATGCCCTTTTCGTGGATGCACTCCCCGCCGGGCAGGTAGTACTTGGCGATGGTCAGCTTGAGCATGGCCCCCGGCTCGCTCTTCAGGACTATGGGCTGCTGGACCGAGCCCTTGCCGTAGGTCTTCTTGCCAACCAGCCCGGCGCGGTTGTTGTCGCGCAGAGCGCCGGCCAGGATCTCCGAGGCGCTGGCCGATCCGGAGTTGACCATGACCACCATGGGCACGTCGCGGCTGCCGCCCGCGCCGGAGGATTTGAAGTTCTGGGTCCGGACCCGCCGCCCCTTGCTCGAGACTATGGTCTGCCCCTCGGCCAGGAACTCCTCGGAGGCGCTCACCGCCGCCTGGAGATAGCCGCCGGGGTTGTCGCGCAGGTCCAGGACCAGGCCCTTCATCCCGGCGGCCCGCAGCTCGCCGAGCGCCTTGGCCATCTCCTCGCCGGTCTTGGGGCCGAAGCGCGACAGGCGCACGTAGCCGATGGCCCCGGGCAGCATGTCCTGGAAGACACTCTGCACGCTGATCTTCTCGCGCCGGATGGACATCTCCTGCGGCTCGCGCCAGCCGCGCCGGAAGACCTTGACCTTGACCTCGGTCCCCGGCAGGCCCTTCAGGCGCGAGATGGTCTTGTTCATGGGCTCTTCGGCGGTCTTGATCCCGTCCACCTCCAGGATCCGGTCCATGGAGCGCAGCCCGGCCTTGTGGGCCGGCCCGTCGTAGATGGGCGAAATGATGGTGAAGACCCCGTCGACCTGGTTGACGTAGGCGCCGATGCCGCCGTACTCACCGGCCAGCTGCTCGGTGAGCTGCTTGGCGTCCTCCGGCTCCATGTACTCGCTGAAGGGATCGAGGCTGGCGACCATGCCGTGGAGCGCCGCGCGCACCAGCTTGTCGCGGTCGCGCTTGTCCTTCTCGGCATCGGAGTACTCCGAGACCAGCTCGATCACCTCGGTGAAGAGCGGGTCGCGGGACATGTTGTTGCGGTAGATGGAGAGGGCCCGATCGGCCAGCTCGGTGGGGTCGTACAGGGCGATCGAGGCGATCACCCGGCGGACCTCCGGCAGGGAGCCCTGGCCGATCTCCCCGATGGCCAGCGCGGCCTCCTTGCGCATCCGCCCGGTGCTGTCCCGCATGATGGCCAGCAGGGCGTCGGCGGCCGCCGGGCCGTCACCGAGCCGTCCCCTGGCGCGGTGCAGGGCGACCGCCACCCGGCGGTCCTTCTCGGCCTCGGCCAGCTTCCCCAGTTCCGCGGCGGCGTCCTCGGCGCCCCACAGCAGCCGCG
>JAKLDR010000206.1 GCA_022703445.1 Planctomycetota bacterium
GTGTTCGGGACATGCGCTGGAGCGATGGCAAGCTGCTGGTCTGGTCCAGCGCCGCGCAGAATGGGCTCGTTACCGTCGATCCGGACTCCATGAAGAAGGTACTACTGGTCGGCCCCAAGGGGTGGGCGCCCTCGGCCGACTGCGCAGCCGAGCCGCTTCTCGGCACCCCGCGCATCGGGGACAGGCTGTGGCCCAGCATTCTTCTGGGCGAAAGGGCCGTCACCGGCGGCAAGGGTATCTCCATCTACGAAAGTGGGGGGAAGGACCCTGAGCGTCTCGACCAGATCCCCGAGGGTGGCGACCTGCAGCGGATCAGGGAGATCCAGGCGGTTGGTGGCCGCACCCTGGTGATTGCGGAGTCTGGCGATGTCCTGGCGTTGGAGCCGAAAGCATCCGGCCCGGCGCCAGCCGTCCCCCCTGCCGGGCAGCAGTCGTTCCAGGTGGCGGAACTGCTCACGGGCGAGTCGCTTGCCCCTGCGGCTTTGGAGGCGGGGAAGTTCGATGGGCTGATCGTCGAGCGTGTGGAGGGGAACTTGCCGGCTGCCAAGCACGGCATAAGGGGCGGCGACCTGATAATTGCGGCCGATGGCCTGCGCGTCTACGGCATGGGCGAGTACAACTTGGCGCTCAGTCGTGGGCCGGCGAAGACCTCGCTCGACCTGCTCGTGTCCCGCCGGGGGCGGATCTTCCCGGTGCAAATCCAGGATTTGGCCAAGACCAGGCGGACGGGGTTCTACTACGACCCGCAGTACGAACGGTTCCCGGCCATCCTGAAGGACTTGGGGATCGGCTTCGAGCCGGAGATGGCCCAGAGCCTGGGCATCTATCCTTCCCGGGCCGTGGCCGAGATAGCGATGTGGATCGAAGCCAGGCCCGAGAACAGGCAGGGCGCCCCCGCATGGCTAAAAGAACATGTGGAGCTCTACCTGAACATGGTGAATCAGGAATACGGAAAGGCCAAAGCTCCGAGGGAGGCTCCCATTCCGTATCTCAACCGGCTGGCCAAGTTCTACGTGTCCCTGGCGGCCCGCAACGCGAATGGCGAGCAGCTTCCCGACCCCAAGGCCCATGGCGAAAGCATCGACTTCTACCTGGCCAACTACCCGTATCCAAAATACACCTGGCCGGGCCTCGGTGACCTGCCGTTCAGCGACACCCGGTTCGGCAAGCTTCTGGCCGCCACGAGAGCCAATCCCTACCTGAACATCTGGCACAGGAAGCAGATGGCGGAGCCCTATGTCGCGCGGTCCGAGGAGGCCGGCAATACAGCCGACCTTCTCAACCACGTCAAGGCTTCGCTCCTGGCTCCGGAGCACTATCAACATCTTACCTACCCATGCAAGGACGGTGATGTCCGGGTCCCGGCCCTGGAGGCTCCGCTGCTCAAGGCCAAGACCCTGGCCGACTTGCGTGGTGGAATGGCCCGGAACGATGGCGATGCGGCGCTTTGCGCCTATGCCCTGATCGCCCCGGCTATGATTGCCGGCGACAAGGACGAAGCCATAAGGCTGCTGGACTTCCTGCAGAAGCGCTGTCCCTTCCTGGCCTTGCACGCCGTGGTTCAGATGCAGAATGTCAGCGACTGCTGGAGCAATGACGCCCTGTACGACGCGCTCATGGCGCATGTGGCCAAGTCGGGGCTCACCTACTCGAACAGGCCATGCAAGCTCTGCGAGGAGTACGTGAAGAAGGCCCCCGACAGGAAGGGAGTGCTTGTGCCGCTTGGCCCTGGAAGTCAGCTGATAGGCCCGGACGATTTCCTCCACATTCAGACCGCGCGCATCAAGAGCGTGATCGACGCCGGCAAATAGGGGTGCACGGGAACTGCCGTAGGCCAGCTTGTGGCCACAACCGCCATGCGCCGGACGCGGAGGCGGGGAGAATGGGGCGGTCCGACAGGAGAAGACCATGAACTACCCTATGTTCCTGCTGCGCGTCCTGGTGGTGCTGCCCGTTCTGGCCGTGCCGTCCTGCATTCCGGAGGACGAGCCGGCCCCGGTCAGGCGGGTCGAGGCGATTCCGCCGAGACTGCCACCACCGCCGAAACCCGCCTTTATCAAGGTGGACGCGAAGTTCACTTTCGATGTCCCTGAGAAGACCGCCGCGCAATACGCTCTGCCGGCTCGCTTCGTGGGGAAGTTGACCATCGATCTTCGCGCCGAGGCGCTCGACTCGGATCCCAAGCGTTCCCGGCTCATCGGCAAGGTTGACCTCAGTGTCACTGACCCGGAGGGCAAGCGCTCCTACCTGACCAACTCCATCAACGTGGAGGGCGAAACCGACGGCAAGCCCAGCGAAGCGATGGGCCAGGGGATGCAACGCGCCGCGGAGGCCATCGGGATGCTGTTCCAATCCCTGCCGGCCCGCTCCGGTGATCGGCCCGCGGGAGGAGCCGCTGCTCCCTCCGGCAAGGAGCACACCGCCAACGCCCAGGGGGAATTGAAGATGGAGATGGACTTGGGGTTGTAGAAGCTGCTGCGCCGCGGCGCGGAGAATGGCGGGGCAAACGAGAACGGAGGTGCACAATGAAAGTGTCATCTGCGGAATGTCAGGCCGGACGCACCTTTCTGCTCAGAATAGCCAGTGTCGTCGTGGCGCTGGGAATCCTGACGGGCTGCCAGCCTGGTTTGCGTCAAGACGTTGTCGAGGGGACGGTGATTGACAGCACCACCAAAGCGCCCATAGGTTGGGCAGCGATTGAGATCAACAACCCATCCATCCCGGGAGTTCACTGGCGAACCATGACCAATGATCGTGGGTGCTTCCGAATATGCTTTGATTCTGGAGAAGGCTGGAAAGGGATGGGCTGGCGCGGAGTATTCGTAGATGGTTTCAATGCAGACACAAGCAAGACGAGCACAATTACCTGCAAAGCTGACGGCTATCAGGGTAGCGTGATATCATTCTCCTCCTTTACAAATAAACTGGAACCCATTGAACTGGCTAAGATCCGGCTGTCGTCACGAGGGGAAATTCGACTTGTGCCGGCCGTGCCTGTTCACCAGCCTGTTGTAGGGTCAGAAACCCCGGCCAAGGCCGAGGGGAAGTAGGCGCCGCGGGGGCGGGGAAAATGGCGGCAAGGAGGATGAACCCTATGCGGTTCGCGGCGATTCTGCTCCTGGCCGTGCTGGCAACCGTAACCTCCGGCTGCAGCCCCAAAGGCTACTTCACCGACCGCTGGGCCGACGCCAAGGATATATTCACCGCCACCGTCGGCACCGGCGGGGGAGTCAAGGCCCGAGTGGGGTTTGTCCAAGTCGGGGAGTTCTACAACTCGGACATCGCCGGCCTTAGGGGCGGGGCTTCGTTCAGTCTCAGCGGCGATTTCCGAGCCCGGCCAGTTTTCGATTTTGCCAGCACCATCCCTTGGCCTCTCCCCGAGAGGTGCGGCGACTTCCCGCTGCCCGTCACCTCGGCCGAGGACTTCGAGTCGGGATACATGCCGGATGAGAAGATCGACCCGGCTGCGACCAAGCGTGGCAAGAAATTTGCAGCCATCATGCCGGTGCTCCCGGCACTGACCTTCTCTGACTGCCCCTACTACTACACCCAGGTCGAAGTCGCCATCGGCGCCGGCGGTACTCTGCGGCTGGGCTTCAACCCGGGCGAACTGCTCGACTTCCTGCTGGGTTGGACGACGCTCGACATCTTCCAGGACGACCTCAAAGCTCAGCGGGAGCGCGAGGCGGCGATAAGAACCATGAGGCGGGAGAAGCCACCGGAGGCGCCATCGGCTCCCCCGGCTCCGCCGCCTCCTCAGCGCTGAGTAAGATCAAAGGCCAGGAGCCCAAGCCGTGACCTCGCCAGCCGAACAACCCGCCCCGCCACCCCGCACCTGGCGGCCGATGGCGGCGTGGACGGCGGGGATTGTGGGAGCCTTGGCGATCATCTGGCTGGTAGCCGTAGCATGTCTCTGGTTCCGCGAGACGAGATCGGCAGTTCTTGACTCGAAAGACGCGATATCCAAACGCATCGACGCCAGACATTTGATCGACCGCCTTGGTGGGCCAGGCCCGGCACTGAGGAAGCTGCGTCTCTATACGCACCTTCCTCACAGGATCGCACCCTACCAAGGGGAAGCCGTCTGCCTCGCCTTCCACTGTGGCGATCAGGCCGTGCCGTTTCTTAAGAGCATCCTTGCTGACAAGGGCTGGAATGCGCATGTCAATGCTGACGACTGGAACGTCCACCTCAGTGCCGCCGGGATGCTGGCTCAGCTTCCTTCAGAGGATGCCGAGGTGGGCCTCCAGGCACTGGTCCAGGCTCTGAGTGATCGAGAACCGGTGATCCGCTGTATTGCCGCTTGGTGGCTTGGCGTGGTGAACTCCCGTGTGGATAGACCCCAGGCCATCCCCTTCTTGGTGAGAGCACTGGCTGATCCCGAAACAGTTGTGAGAGACCAGGCGGCTCAAGCACTGGCCACGCGGAAGCAAAGCGAGGTTCTCCCGGCAATGAAGGCGGCACTTCAAGACAACGACCAGACCGTCCGCGCAGCCGCTGCCGCTGCGCTGAAGAAGATGTGGGATGAGGGGACCAAGTTGTGACTGAGCGAATCGATCAGGCCCCGCCCCTCCGCACCTGGCGGCCGATGGCGGCGTGGGGGTGGTGAAGTAGGCCAGCCCTGCTGTTGCGCCGGGCAAGGGCACGGGGAGAATGGCGGAGGGAAGGAGGAAGTCTCTATGCGGCAGATCGTGATTCTCGCTGCCGCCTTCGCACTCCTGGCTGCCGGATGTCGATCTGGCAGCGCCCCGGATATCTTCTCCGACGCACGCTGGCGGACATTTGCTTCCGGCTCCCCGGGAGTCACCACCGGCACTCCCATCGAGCTGACCGTCACCGAGGGGGCCGGCAACCAAGTCGGCGTGCAGACTGTAGAGTTCCGGATCAACCTGGGCCGTTCCGGCAACAGGCATTGGCTGCCACTCAGGCAGGAAGTGATCGTCGATTGTGCGGGCGGGAACAGGGAAACCGAGGCTGAGGCGGTTGCCGGCCTGCTGGCGTGTATCCTCTGGAGGGCATGGGGGGCCGAAGGCGACGAGACCGTCAGATTATGCGGCCAGACCGTGATCGATTGCTCTCAGGCTCTGAAGAATGCCAGGATTGCTGACGGGGTCATGCGGGGTTCGTTTGAAGTGAAGCGCGCTGCCTTTCGGGAAGAGATGAACCAGGGCTTCGCCAAGAAGCAAGCCGCTCATTCTGGTCTCCCCTGGAAAGTGGAAGCGGTGATCCTGGTGACGTTCGACAACACCTCCATAAGACGGACGATGGTTGATCGCAAGCGCTACAATTTCATCCACGCTGCCGGCGTCATCGGAAACTGGATGTGCTGGACTTACCCCGAGCAACCTGTGTCTGAGACGGCCCCGCGATGAAAAGGGGCTCGGGCAAAGGAGCGGCAAAGTGACCGAGCATCCCGCCCCGCCCCTCCGCACCTGGCGGCCGATGGCGGCGTGGACGGGAGCCATTCTCCTGGCCCTCGGCCTGGCCTGGTTCGGCGGGGCGGTGGTGGTCACCCAGGTTCAAGTGCGGGCGGCACTGAAGGTGTTCTGTGGGCGCAATTACAGCGAGGCCATAGGCCGCTTGGGCGGGCCGGCGCAGGCGGCTACAAAGCTGTCCCAGTACCTGGGTTTTCCCGGAGCCTTGGCGCCGGATAAGAATGATGCTCTGCTGCTCCTGGCCCTTTGCGACGAGCCTGGTAGCGTTGCGATGGTCGAAGTGCTGCGGAACCGGGACCCCATTCTGAGGAGGGAGGCTTGCATCTATCTGGTTGCGATCCTGGATGTGAATGCGCGGCTTCCGAAAATAGCGTCCGACCCGCGCATTGCCGTCCCAGCGCTGACCTGTGCATTGACCGACAGTGATGCACAGGTTAGGTCATCGGCGGCCTTCGCGCTGGGCACTCACGGTGCCAAGGCCCGGGCCGCTATCCCTGCCCTTGAGCAAGCACTTCGTGACGAGAACGAGGAAGCGAGAAAGGCCGCCGCCAAGGCTCTGAAGCAGATCCGTGACAAGGAGCCTCCGAAGTGACTTTGTCAGCCGACCAGCCCACCAAGCCCCTCCGCACCTGGCGGCCGATGGCGGCGTGGACGGCGGGGAGGGTCGCGCCGGTAGCGCGTGGAGCGCAATGGCCGCGGTTGGAACGTCCACAATGAAGATTACTGATCTGTCGCCGGTTCGGA
>JAKLDR010000207.1 GCA_022703445.1 Planctomycetota bacterium
GCCCAGGGCGCGGCGCCGGCGGACAAGGAATCGCTCGCGGCCAACGGGGCGGGGAAGTAGTTCCTGCGCCGTTACGGCCGCCGGTGTGCGGCCACCAACAACTCAGCGGCTCTCATCCCGTCCACCGCGCTGGTGACGATCCCGGCAGCATAGCCCGAACCCTCGCCGGCGGGATATAGCCCGGCCGCGGCGGGTGACTGGCCGTCCTCGCCGCGGAGAACCCGGACCGGCGAGCCGACCCTGGTCTCCGCGCCATAGAGCACCGCGCCGGCGCCGCCCAGGGGCGGCATGAGCCGCGCGAAGCGCTCGAGCGCCCGGCGGACCCCGGCCTCGACGGCCGGCGGCAGGAGCCCGGCCAGATCCGCCGCCTTGCGCCTGACGTTGCGCGGCGCCGCGGGCAGCGCCGAGCCGCCGCGCGCGCCGAGGAAGTCCTTCACCGTCGCGCACGGGAAGGAGTAGTCCCCTCCCCCGCGCTCGAAGATCCGCCGCTCGAGCGCGCGCTGGAACTCGATCCCGGCGAGCGGTCCTGAAGCGCCGAAGTCTTCCGGCGCGACCGCGGCGATCACCGCGGCATTGGCGAAGCCGGAGTCGCGGGCCGTGTGGCTCGCGCCATTCGTGGAGAGCATACCCGGCTCGGTGGCCACCGGCACCACCCGGCCGCCGGGGCACATGCAGAAGGTGTGGGCCGCAGCAGCCCCCGGTCCGACTCCAGCCGCGGAGGTCAGGAAGAACTCGGCGGGGCCCAGCCGTTCGTGTCCGGCCCAGCGGCCGTAGAGCAGCCGGTCGATCTCCTCCTGCGGGCACTCCAGGCGCAGGCCGCACTGGACCGGCCTGGCCTCGAGCGCCACCCCGGCTCGGGCGAGCGCCGCGAACGTGTCCCGGGCGCTGGCCCCTGCGGCCAGGATGCAGGAACCGACCTCCATCCGCTCTCCGCCGGCCAGCTTCAGGGCGGCCAGGCGTCCGCCGGCGACCTCGAAGTCCTCGACCCGCGCGCCGAAGCGGAACGCGCCGCCCAGGCCGGCGATCTTCTCGCGGATCCTCCTGACCACTCCGGGCAGCCGGTCGGAACCGACGTGCGGCCGGCCGTCGGTGAGAGTCTCCTCCGGGGCGCCACAGGAGACCAGTAGTTCCAGGAACTCCCGCGTCCGGGGGTCCGACCGGCGGGTGTGGAGCTTGCCGTCGGAGAAGCACCCCGCCCCGCCCTCCCCGAAGGAGTAGTTGCTCTCGGGGTCGAGCCGACCCTCGCGCTCGATCCCGACTATCGACAGGGGCCGCTTCTCGGCCGGTTCGCCGCGCTCGAGTACGAGCGGTCTGTAACCGGCCGCAGCCAGCCGCCAGGCGGCGGCCAGCCCCGCCGGACCGGCGCCGACCACCACAACCGCCCCGCGAAGCTCGCCCGCCCCGGGCTCGGGCATCCAGGGTTGACCCGGCATGACAAGGGCCACCTGGCGGTGGGCATAGCGCTTGGCCAGATCCGGCTCGGTGTCCGGGTCGGCGAGCGCCAGCCACACCGAGCAGACCAGTCGCGGGTTGCCCTTCTCCCGGGCGTCGACCGAGCGGCGCTCGACACGCCAGGCCTGGACGTCATCCCGGCCGATCAGCAGCCGGTTGACGGCGGCGGAGAGTTCCGCGCCTTCGGGGTGGTCTACGGGCAGTTCGATGCCGGAGATGATCAGGGCCATACCGGGATTCTAGGGGACACTGACGAACGACACAAGGGGACGGATTGCAGCCGGCATTCGGCTATCGGCTTTCGGCTATCGGAACGGCTCCGAAAACGGCCCCACCCTGGTTGTTCCGCATGCCGAAAGCCGATAGCCGGAAGCCCTCTCGTGCTCCCCGCACTTGCCCTGCCCGCCCCCAACGCTACACTTCCCGCAGGAGCGCCGAATGGATCGGCCGCTCCCTGGAGGAGTGAATCCCATGAAGCGGTTTGCCAAGCCCGGGGACATCAAGGTCGGCGTGGTCGGCTACGGCGGGGCCTTCAACATGGGCCGCGCGCACCTCAACGAGATGCAGAAGGCGGGGATGACCCCGACGGCGGTGGCCGAGATCGACCCGAAGCGCCTGGAGGCCGCCACCAAGGACTTCCCGGGCATCGGCACCTTCGCCTCTGTCGAGGAGATGCTCCGGAAGTCGCCGGTCAACCTCGTCACCATCATCACCCCGCACAACACCCACGCGCCGCTGGCGCTGAAGTGCCTCAGGGCCGGCCGGCACACGGTCTGCGAGAAGCCGCTGGCCATCACCACCGCCGAGTGCGACGCGATGATCTCCGCCGCCAGGCGGAGCGACGCCGTGCTCTCCACCTATCACAACCGCCACTGGGACGGCTGCATCATGAACGCCGTCAAACGCATCGGCGCCGGCGCGATCGGCGAGGTATTCCGCATTGAAGCGCACATGGGCGCCTGGGCCCAGCCCAGCGACTGGTGGCGCACCAGCCAGACCATATCCGGCGGCATCCTCTACGACTGGGGCGTGCACTTACTCGAGTACTCGCTGCAGCTCGTCGACTCCGAGATCGCCGAGGTCAGCGGCTTCAACCACACCGGCTTCTGGGCGCCGAAGACCGCCTGGAAGAAGGACACCAACGAGGACGAGGGCTTCGCCGTGGTCCGCTTCAGGAACGGGGCCTGGGTGACGCTCTCCATCAGCCAGCTCGACTCCAACCCCAAGAAGGGCTGGCTCGAGATCACCGGCACCAAGGGCAGCTACGTATTCGACGGCAAGATCTGGGAGCAGACGGCACACGACGCCGAGGGCAACACCGTCGTCACCAAGGGCACGAACCCGGCTTCCGAGGGCTGGCGCTTCTACCAGAACGTCGCCGACCACCTGGTCAAGAATGCCAGGCTGGTCATCACCCCGGAGTGGTCCCGCCGGCCGATCCACATCCTGGACCTGGCCTGCCAGAGCGCGAAGAAGGGAACGGCGCTCCAGGCCAAGTACCGCTAACGGTTCACTACGGCATTACTCAAGGGGGCGGCTGCGAGCCGCCCCCTTGTTTCTTCAATGGCTGCCTGAGTCGGCAGAGTCCCGGATTACTTGCCAGCCGGCTTGGCGAGCTCCGCGACTTCCTTCTCGGTCAGCGCCCGGCCGTAGAGGCGGACGTCGTCGAAGGCGCCCTCGAAGGCGTTCTCCCCGTTGTGGGCCTGGGCCAGGGTCAGCCCCACGCCCTGGAGGTTGAAGGTTGCCTCGGTGCTCTCGGTCTTCTTGCCGTCGAGGTAGCCGGTCAGCGTGGTGCCGTCGAAGGTTATGGCCACGTGCTTCCACTTGCCGACCTCCAGGGCGGGCTTGGCCTGGTTGCCGCCCCAGACGCCGAACTGGGTCTCGCCGGCGTTGTTGATCAGCCAGTGGTGGCTGCCATCGCCCTCGCTGCCCAGCAGCAGAATCCAGGCGCGGTTCTCGGGGAGCTTGGTCACCTTGACCCACGCGGCGATGGTGTGCGCGGTGTTCCCGGCAGCCAGGTCCTTGACCGCTGCCAGGCTCACGTAGCTCTCCTTGCCCTCCGGGAAGGTCAGCGCCCCACCGACCTGCCCTTGACCCCAGGCCGCGTCGCCGGTCACCGTCCCGTCGTTCTTCTTGGCGGAGGCGTCGGCTACGATCGTTCCCTTGGCGTCATCGAGCTTCCACCATAGCAATGCGTCGCCGGCGGCGGCGGGCGCGGGATCAGCCGGCTTATCGACGGGCTTCTCGGTCGTGGGCGGAGGCGGAGGAGGCTTGGGGGCGTCAATCGGGGCGACCGGCGTCGGCGTCGGGGCGGGTGTGGTCGGCACCGTCTCGGGCGGCTTGGGCGCCGGCGCCTTCTCCGGCGAAGTCGTTGTGCCGGACGGGGCCTTGGCGGGTGGGTTGCCCTTGGGCGGCAGCGGCTGGGACGGTGGCTGCTCCTTGCCACAGCCTGCCACAATCGTCACCGACAACGCTACAACGGAGAGGACAGCGAGCATTGACCTCATAGGCAGCCTCCTTCGACTTCTTCCCTGAGCGCCAATCCGGAGCCAATCCGGACGGACGACGGAAGCGAATTGTACTTCCCTGTAATGCGCTGCCAACGGGAAAAGCGCTGAATCTCGATGCCATGACGCATACACGCTCCAGATGCCCCGACCTGAAGCACAAGATACACGATCACGGCACTTGCTCGGACAACCGTGCAACTATATTCAGCCGGCGGTGTACTGTATACTAAGCGGCCTAGACATGTCTCCTGGGACGCCAACCTAACTAGTGGGAGGAAGAGAGAAATGGCCAAGCACCTGCATTCCATCTGCGTTGTCATGGTCGGCACCATTTTCGCCATCGGAGCTGCCGGAGGGGCCGAGGTGGAGCTCACCGTCACCGAGACCGCCGGCCAGGAGCGCAAGGCGGAACCAGTTACCACTGGCGTGCCCTTCCCCAAAGGAGCGCTCAAGGACGTTGCCGCCCTGACCGTCTCGAGCAGCGGCAAGGCGCTTCCGGCGCAGTTCCTCAAGACCGTTCCCTGGGACGACGGCTCGGTGCGCTGGGCGCTGATGGACTGCCAGGTGGACGTGCCCGCCTCCGGGAAGCTCAAGCTCGTCGTGGGCGACAAGGGCGGCAACCCGGCGCCGGCCGCCGCGGTCAAGGTCGAGGAGGCCGCCGACGGCGTCAAGGTCTCGACCGGACCGCTCGAGTTCAAGGTCGCCAAGGCCAAGTTCAACCTCTTCGAGTCGCTCAAGGTCGACGGCAAGGAGCTCATCCCCGCCGGCGGCGCCGGGATCGTCTTCTACAAGGAGGGCGGTGGCACGGTCGCGGCCTCGGACGTGCCCGCCGAGATCACCATGGAGCAGGCCGGGCCGATGCGCGCAACCGTGTGCGTCCGCGGCAAGTTCACCAACGTCAAGGGATTCCTGTCCTACACCGTGCGCATCACCGCCTACGCCGGCCAGAAGTTCGTCAAGGTCCGCGCCTGGCTGCAGAACGAGGGCGCCTTCGGCTACAACCGCGACTGCGGCTGGACCAACTTCGATGGCCTGGCGCTGGAGCTGCCGATCGCGCTGGGCGGTGCGGTCAAGGCCTCCTGCGAGGGCGTCGAAGCTAGCTCGAAGTTCAGGGTCATCCAGAAGTCCGGCGGCCAGCACACCTTCAAGGACCTCAACTACTCGATCACCGGGGGCGACAAGGAACTCAAGAAGGGCGACCGCACCGACGGCGTCGTGGCGCTCTCCGGCGCCTCCGGCAAGCTCAACGTGGCCGTCCGCCACTTCTGGCAGAACTACGAGAAGGCTATTGAGCTCGATGGCACGGCGCTCAAGATCTGGCTCTGGCCCACCGAGGGCGAATGGCCCCGGCAGGGCGTCAAGCGCGGCCGGAGCATGGACGAGTTCGGCCCGTACCGCAAGCCCGGCCTCTACGCGCTGATGGGCGGCTCGCGCAAGGGCTACGAGACCATCCTGGACTTCTCGGGACGCGACGCGGCCGCGAGCGCCGCGACGCTCAGCCAGCCGCTCATGGCCCTGGCGACCCCCGCCTACTACGCCACGAGCCGCGCGGCGCCGGGCTGGTTCGCGCCCATGGACGTACAGGTCGGCAAGCCCGAGTACGACGCCAAGCTCAAGGCCTGGGATGCGCTGGCCCGCAACAGCGTGGACCCCAAGAACCCCAACGGTCTGATCGCCGCCTCGCAGGGCGCCAAGGAGGGCTTCGGCTTCTGGTGGGGCTGGATGGACTTCGGCGACCTCTACTGGGAGAACGGCGCCTGCTGCCTGCACTACGACTGGACCTGGATCATGCTGCTCGACTACCTGCGCAGCGGCGAGCGCGGCTTCTTCGACATGGGCACGGCCATGGCCCGGCACCGCGCCGAGGTCGACCAGAACTGGGCCAGGCGCGGCGACATGGACATGTTCCAGGATGTAACCCACTACGAGCGCAACTCGGCGGATACCCACGGTGACGTGGACGACGGCCGCAGCAAGCCCAACGCCAGCCACCACTGGGCCTGCGGGCTGGTGCTCGACTACATGCTCACCGGCGACGAGATGTCCCGGGAGTGCGCCGTGGCCAGCGCCGAGGGCGCCGCCCGGCGCTGCAAGGCCGCGCCCGGCGACCAGGCCCGCTCCTACGGCT
>JAKLDR010000208.1 GCA_022703445.1 Planctomycetota bacterium
GGGATCACCGTCAATGCCGTGGCCCCCGGATACATCCGCACGGCCATGACCGACAAGCTCACCCAGGACCAGAAGGATCAGATGCTCAAGCTCGTGCCCCTCGGGCGCATGGGCGAGGCCGCGGATGTCGCCGCCGCCGTGGCTTTCCTGGCGTCCGACGATGCCGGTTACGTGACCGGCCAGGTGCTGACCGTCGACGGCGGCATGGTCATGTAGGACCCGTGCCGCGGCATCCGCCGCGGACAGTTCAGAAGGAGCGTACAGTGGACAGAGCAGAGATCACCCAGAAGGTCACCGACATCGTTGCCGAGCAGCTGGACGTCAGCAAGGACCAGATCACCGCCGAGACCAGCTTCGTGGACGATCTGGGCGCCGACAGCCTGGACATCGCCGAACTGGTCATGGAGTTCGAGGACGAGTTCGACCTCAACATCCCCGATGATCAGCAGGGCATCAAGACCATCGGCGATGCGGTCAACTACATCGAGGGCCAGCTCAAGCAGAAGGCCGGCGCCTAGCGCCCGCCGCGCCTGTCGGTTTCTGAAATGAGACACGCCAACCGCCGCCGGGTGGTGGTCACCGGCCTGGGCATGGTCGCGTCCGTAGGCGTCGGCGTCGAGGAGCCGTGGAAGAACCTGGTCGAGGGCAAGAGCGGCATCGGCCCGATCACCAGATTCGACTCCAAGGACTTCGACACCCACTTCGCCGGTGAGGTCAAGAACTTCGACCCCACCAACTGGATCGACAAGCGCGAGGTCAAGAAGATCGACCTCTACGCCCAGTATGCCATGGCCGCCGCCAAGATCGCGGTGGCTGACTCCAAGATCGACTTCAAGGCCATGGATGCCAAGCGTGGCGGATGCGTCATCGGCACGGGCATCGGCGGCCTGACCACCGTCGAGGAGCAGTACGACCGCTTCAGGGAGAAGGGGCCCGGCAAGCTCTCCGCGTTCCTAGTCCCCAAGATGATGGCCAACGCCGCCTCCGGGCAGATCGGCATCGAGCTGGGGCTCAAGGGCCCCAACCACGCCGTGGCCTCGGCGTGCGCCTCCGGGGCTCACGCGCTGGGCGACGCTCTGCGCCTCATCCAAGAGGGCTGGGCGGACACGATCGTCTCCGGCGGGGCCGAGGCGACCGTCTGCTACCTGGGCGTGGGCGGGTTCAACGCGCTCCACGCGCTGTCGGTCCGCAACGACGCCCCGGAGAAGGCCAGCCGCCCGTTCGACAAGAACCGCGACGGCTTCGTGCTGTCCGAGGGCGCCGGGGTGCTGGTGCTCGAGGAGTACGAGCAGGCCAAGGCCCGCGGCGCGCACATTTACTGCGAGTTCCTGGGGTTCGGGGCCACCTGCGACGCCTACCACATCACCGCCCCGGACGAGACCGCCGACGGCCCGTGCCGGGCCATGCGCATGGCGATCGAGGATGCCGGGGTGCGGCCTGAAGATGTCGACTACATCAACGCCCACGGGACCTCGACGGCCTACAACGACAAGATCGAGACCGCGGCCATCAAGCTGGCCTTCGGCGACCACGCCCGGAAGCTGGCGGTCAGCTCCACCAAGAGCATGACCGGCCACGCCCTGGGCGCCGCCGGCGGGATCGAGGCGGTGATCAGCGCCCTGGCCGTCGAACGCGGGGTGCTTCCGCCCACCATCAACTACGAGACGCCCGACCCGGACTGCGATCTGGACTACGTGCCCAACACGGCCCGCAAGGCCGACGTCAAGGTCGTGCTCAGCAACTCGCTGGGCTTCGGCGGGCACAACGCGGTTCTGTGCTTTGGGAAGGTGCGCAGCTAGATAGCGCGTCGTTACGAGAGAGACGCAACCCCGGGGCGGCCGAAAGGCCGCCCCGATTTCTTCATGGTCGGGCTGTTGGTTGGCGGCTGCAAAGAGAGCGGGGCGGCCGGTCGGCCGCCCCGCGGTGCTCTTGTGGCAGGCTGTCAGTCTACTCCTTCCTGGGGGTCTCCGGTCCCGGGGTCTTCTCCCCGGCGTTCTTCCGGCTGCCGGCGCGGCTGATCAGCTTGTAGGCGCCGAACACCACGATGACCAGCACCAGCACGTAGGGGAGTCCGGCGATCAGGTAGCGGAGGATGTTGACGAACCCGTCGCCTGCCGCCCGCAGGGCGCCGGTCAGGGAGCCCCAGTCCTGCTGCGGTTCCTGCCGCTCGAAGGGGCTCTGCTGCACGAGGCGCACCACGACGCCGGTCATTGCCTTGGGGTCGGGCTTCTCCTCCTCGCCGACCCGCACCGGCTTGATCGTGCCGCGGGCCTTGCCCAGCTGCTGGACCTGGGCCACGAAGGTGTCGAAGGCCTCCACCGGCAGCTGGGGCTGCCAGATCTGGACTTCGGACAGGTTGTCGCCCTTGATGATCTCGGGCACGCCGGTTTCGGCCTTGGCGGCCTTGCAGATGGCGGCCAGCTTGTCGCCGGCATCCTTGGCGTTGGAGACGATCACCTTCAGGTCGGCGGTGGGCATGGGCGCGCGCCGCTCCTGGATCTCCAGGCTCAGGGAGCAGAAGGTGTCGGCGGCCGCGCCCTTGACCTCGGCCAGGTCGGTGCCGTGAACCTCCTTGTGCTGCAGGCGGCCGATGGTGCCGAGTCCCGCGTCCAGCTGGGCGAACTTGCCCCGCTTGACCTGGACCTGGTACTGGGCGTTGACGGTGCCGTCGGCCTGCTTGCTCTCGGTGTGCGAGGTGACCTGGCCGTCGACGCTCTTGAGCAGCTCGGCGAGCTTGGTCGCAGCCTCGGCCATCCGGGTGGTGGACAGCGTGGCGCTGCCGCCGGGGGTCTCGCGGTCGCGCTCGTGGATCTGGAGCTCAAGATCGCACTGCACCTTGGCTGCCGGGCCTTCGACGCCCACCACGTCGGCGCCGACCACCTGCTTGGTCTCCACAGTGCCGATGCGCGGCAGGGACAGCACCAGCGACGGGAACTTGGCCCGGGAGACGCGCAGCTGGTAGGTGGCGGTGGCCTGGTCGTTGACGCGGCTCTCGTGGCGGCTGACCTGCGTGCCGTCGACTTCCTTGAGGATCGCGCCGATGACCTGGGCCGCGCTGTCCAGAGTCTCCACCTGGATGCGGGCGTTGCCGCCCGGCTTCTGCAGGCTGGGCTCGAAGAGGATCAGGTTGACCGTGGCCAGCACGTCCTTGGCGCCGGCGTCCTCGGTGACGGCCGCCAGGTTGTAGCCGCGGATGTCCTCGCGGTCGGTGCGCACGCCCAGGGCCTTGAGCTTCTCGACCAGTTCGCCGAAGCGGATCATGGGCGCCTTGACTGCCGCGGTGATCATCAGGGTGCCGTCCGGGCGCTTTACCGAAGTGCGGCTGACCACCTGGCCCGCGACCTCGCCGACCACGCGGTCCAGCTCCCGGTCGGAGGCGGTCGCGTCCTTCACCTCGATGTTCAGTGAACCGGAGGGCACGGTGCGGGACCGCTCGGCCAGGGTCAGATAGATGGTGCCGAACTCGATGAGGTTCTCCATGACCCGCATGGAGCCCTGCATCTTCTCGATCTCCTCGCGGGTCTTGGCCAGCTCGCGCTGGACCTCAAGGATTTCGCTCATCTTGCCGTTCTTCTTCTTCTCGTCGAGGAGCACCAGCAGGCTCTTCTCGAGGTGCTCGGCGTTGCGGATGCGGGCGGCCAGATCGGTGTACTTCTCGGTGACGTCCTCGCCCTTGGCATTCTCGGTCTTGACCCGTCCCAGCTTCTTGAGCTCGGCGTAGAGCGCCTCGAAGTTGGCCTGGGGCACGCGGACCACCACGGTGATGGTCGCGGTGCCGTCGTCATTCTGGGTAACGCGGTTGTCGGCGTAGAAGCCGCGGTAGCGGGTCACCAGCTTGTCGACTTCGCGGCTGGCCTCCTCGGACTTCCGGACCTCGAGCGACAGCTCGGCGGTCTTGATGATCTTCTGGCTGCTCTGGCCGGGGGGCTGCGACCCTCCCGGGCCGGCGTCACCCCTGGCGGGTGCGCCCGGGTTCTTGTCGGCGTTGCCCGGGACGGGTAGGAGGTCGGGGCTGGCCAGGGGGCCCTGGCCCCCGTACTGGCCGCTCTGGCCGCGGCCGGTGCTGGAGGCGGCCTTGCCTCCCTCAGCTTTGCCCTTCCAGTTGCCCGGGGCGTCCTTGGCTGCGGCCGGCGCCGCGGCGAGGGGCGGGGGAGGGGCCGCAGGCGCCGCTCTGTCGGCGGCCTTCCGGTTGCCATCGCGGTAACCTTCCTTGCCATCGTAGGCCCAGTTGCCGCCGGCCCCGCCGGCAGGACGGCCGCCGCCCAGCGCGACGTCGCTGATGGCGTCCTCTTGCGGTCTGGCCCGGCGGGCTTCGCGGCTGACGGCGCCGGAGACGGCAGCCTCTCCCGTTGCCAGGGTTGTCACCGTTCCATCGGCGGACCCGACCAATTCGTGTTCGGCCCCCGCGGTGGCCGGGCCGTTGACCAGGCCGACGGATTCCTCTTCCTCGGACATGTCGGTCGGAGCCTGGCCGCCCAGCCGGGCCTTGCCAACCGCAAAGGTCAGACAGAGCAGGGCGGCGGCCGCGGCGGCCGCGGCCCACTTGGGCTGAATCAGGGTTCGGGTGAAAGCGAGTGGATGCATCGAGGGTGCCCTCCATTCCATCCCGGCGTCGATGGCGTGCCAGGAGGCCTTAAGTCGGCCCTCGGGGACGGGTTCGTCCCGGAGGCGGCCCAACAGTTCGTCCAGTCGGCGGTCGTCCATGCGGGGTTGATCGTCTGGCTGCATGGTCAGTTCTCCAGCTCTCTACAGCGTCCTAGCTTGCGTAGCACTCCAGCTGTTTCTTGAGGCGCCCCCGGGCGCGCCAGAGCGTGCTCTTGAGCTTGCCCTCGGTCCAGCCCAGCACCGCGCCGGCTTCCTGGAGGGGGAGCTCCTGGAGCTCACAGAGCGTTACGGCCAGCCGCTCGGCCTCAGGCAGACGCAGGACGGCCTGCCGCACTGCCTCCGTGAGCTCCCGGGAGCCCAGATGATCCGCCGGCTCCGGATTGACGCGCTCCGGCGGGTCCATCTTCTGGTCGCGCTCGCGGCGCTGGGCTCGGCGGCCCAGGTCGCCCGCCGCGCTCTTGGCCACCGCCAGCAGCCACGTGGAGAACTCGCTCTCGCCCTTGAAGCGGCTCATGCCCCGGGCGGCACGGAGGAAGGTCTCCTGGAGGACCTCCGCCGCGGCGTCCTCGCTGCCGGTCATTGACCGGGCGAAGGCGAAAACCCTGCGGCTGTGCCGCTCGTAGAGTTCGCGCATGGCTTCGCGGTCCCCGTTCTCGGCCCACCGGCGGGCCAGTGCTGCGTCTGCCTGATTCATGAGGGTCTCCCCTCGGCCTGCACACGTTCGACGCGAACCTCCGCGCGGAGGTTGCGGCAATTTTCAGGAAGAAGACGATCGGAGGGCGGTTCGGGGAAATTGGTCGGCATGAGCCCTAGTTCGTGCGGCCGCCCGCATGGCGGTTGGCGGCGCCGGCCGGGCTGTCCGTGCCCGCGCCCTCGTCCGCGGCGTCGTCCCAGTCCTCCGGGTTGTAGACTCCGAAGCTGGCCAGCGCCCCGGTCGCCCGTGCGTAGTGCATGTCCAGGAGCGTGTCCACGCCCAGCAGCCTGAAGAGCGTGACGATCCGCTCGCGCATGCCCACGAACTTGACCACCGCCAGGTTCTCGTAGGCCAGCACGTGCAGGCCCACCACAGCGCCTATCTGCGTGCTGTTCATGTCCGTCACGGCCGAGAGGTCGACCAGCAGCTTGCGGTCGCCGTCGGCCACCACCGCGGCTTCCACGCGCTGGTGCAGCCGGAGCGGGTCGGCGAGGTCGGCCCCGTTAAGCCGGATCAGGGTGATGCCCTGCCGCCGCCTGATTTGCATGAGCGGGGTGTGGGTGTGCTGGCGCTAGCCGCCCTGGGCGCCGGCCTTGTCCGGGGCCTCGTCCTTGGGCTGTCCGGCGGCCTCCGGCGCGTCCGGGGTCGGAACAGGTGGGGTGGTCTCGGGCGATGTCGGCTTGGCGGTCGGGGTCGGGCCAGGCTGGGTGGTCTCAGGCGACGCCGGTTTGGCGGTCGGGGCCGGCGCTGGCGCTGCCGGAGCATCGACCGGGGCCTTGGATTCGTC
>JAKLDR010000209.1 GCA_022703445.1 Planctomycetota bacterium
ATCGGCCTGGCCTGGGTGGCGCGCGCGCTCCGGGCCGAGGCCCGCGCGGCCGCCGATGCCGGGCCCGCCGGGGACGGCCGACCCCGCATGGACTTCTGAACCGGAGCGCCGGGGGCGCGTCCGGCCGCCGGAGTTTCATTGGCGAAACCGCCCCGCGGCGCTACCATCGCAGCCGATGAAGCGCTACCTGCTCCGCCGCGCGATCGAGTGCCTGCCGGTGCTGGCCCTGGTGCTGGTCGTCGGTTTCGCGCTGGTCCGGCTGATGCCCGGGGACCCCGCGGCCATGGCCCTGGGCGAGAAGGCCAGCGCCGCGGAACTGGCCGCCGAGCGCCAGCGCCAGGGGCTGGACCGGCCGCTCCCCGCCCAGTTCGCCGTCTTCGTCCGGAACCTGGCCGCCCTGGACCTGCCGCGCTCCCGGCAGACGGGGCGGGAGATCCCGGAGCTGATCGGCGGCGCCTTCCTGGTCACGCTGCGCCTGGCGCTGGGGTCCATGTTCGTGGCCGTGGCCCTGGGCCTCGGGCTGGGGCTGGTCTCGGCGCGCTGGCCGGGCAGCTGGCTCGACTGGCTGGCCAGGACCGCCGCGGTGGCCGGGGTGAGCGTGCCGGTCTTCTGGCTGGCCATGCTGCTGCTGGCCGTCTTCGCGGTGCGTCTGCCGATCTTCCCGCTGGGCAGCTACCGGCCGGGCGACCTATCGTGCCTGGTCCTGCCCTGCCTGGCCCTGGGGCTGGTCTACTCGGCGGGCCTGGCCCGCGTCTCGCGCGCGGCCCTGCTCGAGGAGCTGACCCGCGACTACTGCCGGACCGCGCGGGCCAAGGGCGCCTCCCGCTGGGGCGTGCTCCTGGACCACGCCCTGCCCAACGCCATGGTCCCGATGGTCACGGTGATGGGCTCGCAGCTGGCCGGCCTGCTGACCGGGGCGGTGCTCACCGAGACGGTCTTCGGCCTGCCCGGGCTCGGCCAGCTCATGTGGGACGCCATCCAGGCCCGCGACCGCTACGTGCTGATCCTGGCCCTGCTCTTCGTGGCCGCCATCTTCGTGCTGGTCAACTACGCCGTCGACGTGCTCTACGCCTGGCTCGACCCGCGGGTGCGCTATGCCTGAGGGCGGCGCGCGCTCCGGCCTCTCCCGCTTCCGGGCCAACCGCCTGGCGGTGGGCGGGCTCGCGCTGGTCGCCGCGCTGGCCCTGGCCTCGCTGGCCGGCCCGCCGATCCTGTGGGCCGTGACCCCGACGCACACCACCTACCAGACGCAGTTCCCCGGCGAGGAGCTCTCGCCGCCTTCGGCGGCCCACCCCCTGGGCACCGACCGGCTGGGCTTCGACGTGCTCGCCCGGCTGCTCTGGGGCGGGATGAGCTCGCTGCTGATCGCGCTGGCGGCCACGGCCATCGCCCTGGTCATCGCCCTGGCCGTGGGCCTGACGGCGGGCTACGCCGGCGGCTGGATCGACGCCGCCCTGATGCGCCTGACCGACACTTTCTTCGCCTTCCCGAGCATCCTCCTGGCCATGGTCCTGGTGGCGGCCGTGGACCGGCCCTCGGAGGGCGGCTGGCTGCCGGCGGCGGGCAAGTCCATGATCCTGCTCTTCGTGGCGCTGGGCGCCACCGGCTGGACGGGGCTGGCCCGGCTGATCCGCGCCCAGGTGCTCACCGTGCGCGGGGCCGAGTACGTCAACGCGGCGCGGGCCCTGGGCCTGTCGCCCGCGCGGATCGCCCTGCGCCACGTCCTGCCCAACTGCCTGGGGCCGGTGGCGGTGGCCGCCACCCTGGCGGTGGGCTCGAACCTGCTGGGCGAGGCCGGCCTCTCCTTCCTGGGGCTGGGCGTGGTCCCGCCCTTCCCGTCGTGGGGCTCGATGCTCAACGACAGCCGCGCCTTCTTCGCCGAGTGCCCCTGGCTGATGGCCTTCCCCGGCCTGGCCATCACCCTGGCGGTGCTGGGCTTCAACCTGGCCGGCGACGGGCTGCGCGACGCGCTGGACCCCCGGACCGCCTCCGGCGGGGCGCGGTGATGAGCGGCGGCGGCAACATGCAACACGCAACACGCAACACGCAACAGCCAACGAATGGCGGAAGGAGAACGATCATCGAAGAAGACGCGCCCCTTTCCGCCAGTCTCTGCATGTTGCCCTTCGACAGGCTCAGGGCCCCGAGCATCGTCGAGGGGCATGTTGGGTGTTGCCTGTTGGGTGTTCGGCTCTCTCCGTCGGCCGCTTGTGGGACTGGCCCGGCATGAGCGTTCCGGCCGCCGCTCCCCTCGGCAACCGCACCGAGGTGGTCGGCGCCCTGCACCTGCACACCCGCCACTCCGACGGCACCGCCGAGGCCGCCGGCCTGGCCGTGGCCGCGGCCGGCGCGGGGCTCGATTTCGTGGTGGTCAACGATCACGACACTCTCGCGGTGCGCTCCGCGGGCGGCGAGGGCTGGCACGGGCGAGTGCTGATCGCCGCGGGCACGGAGGTGACCGCCGCAAGCCGCTGCCACCTGCTGGCCCACGGCAACAGTTCGGCACCAGCGCGCGGCGCGCTCGGCGTCCCGGAGGTCCTGGGCTGGGTCGCTGCCGAGGGCGGCCGGGTCTACGCCGCCCACCCGCACGGCCGCGGCCTTCACGGCTTCCGCCGGCTGCTCGACGACTGGCCGCACTGGGGCGACGCGCGGCTCGGCGGCCTGGAGCTCTGGAACTACCTCCAGGACTGGGCGGAGCGCTTCCGCTGGTGGCAGCCGGCCAGCTACCGCCTGGAGGAGATAGCCGCGCGCATCCAGGGCCCGCCGCAGTGGCTGCTCGACCGCTGGGACCTCGAGGCCGCGCGCCGGCCCTTCCCGGCGATCTGCGGCAACGACAACCACGCCAAGCAGCCGCCGCTGGCCGCGACCACCTTCTTCCCCCACGACGCCCTCATCGGCCGGCTGGTCTGCCGGGTGCGCCTGGAGCGGCCGCTGCCCGCCGACGGCCCGGCGGCGGTCCGGGAGCTCTTCGCGGCGCTCGGCGCCGGCCGCTCGCTGATCGCCCGCCAGGAACTGGCCTCCGCCGCCGGATTCGACTTCCGGGTCGAGTCCCCCGACGGCAGGGCCTTCCGGCCCGGGGACCCCGCGGCGTTCGCGGCCGGGGCGCGCGCGGCCGTCGAGAGCCCCCGCGAGGCGGAGCTGGCCGTGGTCGCCGGCGGCCGGACCGTCGCGTCGGGTCGGGGGCGGCGGCTGGAGGCTGATCTCGAAGGACCGGCGCCGGTGCGCGCCGAGGCGCGGCTCGACGGCAAGGCCTGGGTTTTCACGAACCACGTCCGGTTCGGCTGACGACAGCTGGCTTTGGGCCTTGGGCATTGGGCTTTGGGAGCCTGGGCCGTTGTCGTTCCCAACGCCCAAAGCCTAAAGCCCAAGGCCCGTCACACTCGTCCGGCCAGATACATCCTCCGTCCGGCCGCCGGCAGCCGCTCGATGGCGTAGCGCAGCATGGTCCGCGGCATGGTCCGGCAGTGCTTCCGGAGAAAGCCTGCCGCGGCCTCCGGGTCGCGCTTGCCGACCTCGCGGAGCATCCAGCCGGTCGCCTTGTGGATGAGGTCCTCGCGGTCGGAAAGCAGCAACCTGGCCAGGCACAACGATTCGGCGAACTGCCCCTCCCGGATGAACCAGAACGTGGCCAGGACGGCGACGCGGCGCTCCCAGAGCGATCCGGACTTCGCAAGCCGGTAGAGCAGCCGGCGGTCGCGGTCCAGCAGATGCCGGCCGACGATGTACGGCGCAGAGCAGTCCACCAGGTCCCAGTTGTTGATGCGGCCGGCCTCAAGGGCGCGAAGGTAGAGCCGGAAGATCGTCTCGCGCCCGGCCTCGTCCGCGCGCCCGTAGCCGAGCACCAGGATGAAGAGTGCCAGCATGCGCTCCTCATGGAAGCGCGAGCCGAGCAGGCTGCGGACCGCGGCCAGCGGCAGGTCGCGGTGAGCGCGGGACAGCCGGCGCAGGTCCGGCACGCGCAGCCCCAGGAATGCGTCGCCCTCGCCGTACTCGCCCGGGGCCGTCTTGAAGAACCACTGGAGGTTCTTCGCCTGCCGGGGATCGGCCAGGCGGCGAAGCTCGGCGCGGAGGGCCGGGAGACGGCCGGGAGTTCGTCGATGGCCGACGGTCACGGGCATGGTGAGGCCATTCTACCCCGGCAACTGCCGGCCGCCAACTTCAGGAGCAGACACGTAAGTGCTCATCTTCCCTTCGATCGACACTCTGATCCCATCATGCCCCTTGCGCCCCCTCCGGGCCGAGGGATGACACCCAGAAACCGCCGCACCCGGCCGGAGGCTGCCCCGGATCTGCCTCCGGGGCGCGCAACGTTGCCCTTGACTCCGCCCCTTTCCGACATAGACTACTGAGCAGTGGGGATGTAGCTCAGCTGGGAGAGCGCCGCGTTCGCAATGCGGAGGTCGAGGGTTCAAATCCCTTCATCTCCACCACTCCGGAATTAGGGGGCGCAGTGCGCGGTGTGCACCGCCCTGCACCCTTTGCGTCAAGGGGACCGCGCCATGACTGCTCTGCCGGTCTTCCTGTGGAGCGACGCCTACCTGGTCGGCAACGAGGAGATCGACGGCCAGCACCGGCGCATGTTCATGCTGGCCAACACGCTCCCGGAGAAGTGCACTGAGGCCTCCGCGCAGGCCATCATCGCCAAGCTCTTCGCGCACGCCGAGGAGCACTTCGCCGCGGAGGAGCGCCTGATGAGGCAGTTCGGCTACCCCGGCGCCGCAGCCCACAGGCAGCTCCACACCGAACTGGCCATCAAGCTGCAGGCGCTGAGCGCCAGGGCCCTGGACAGCGACGAGAACATCCGCGCCTTCAGGCAGTTCGTCTACGACTGGATCACCGACCACATCCTGAACCAGGACCGGGAGTTCTTCCTGTTCTGCCGGGACGGGTCCGCCGGGGGCCGGCCTTGAGTGCCCGCTGCGACATCTCCGTCTCCCGGGAGACCGGCCACGCCCTGATCCGGGTCTCCGGGCGGCTGGAGGAGCACGACTGCGGCCTGCTGGCCGCCGCCATCCGCGGGGCGGCCGGCACGAAGGTGCCCAGGATCATCATCGACCTGGAGGGCGTCGACTACATCTCCAGCGCGGTCATCGGGCAGATTGTGGCCGAGCGGAAGGCCCTGCCTGAGGCCGGGCAACGCATCATGGCGGTGACCACCTCGGCCCGGATCCGCGGCATCCTCTCCGCCTCCGGCATCGACCGCACCGTGGCGCTCTTCGACAACCTGGACGCCGCCCTGGCCGCCCCTGTCGACTGAGCCGCAGCGGCGCCCCGCACCTCCCCGCCCTCAGTGCCGGAAGTGCACGAACACCCGGCCGAAGTTGTGGCTGTCCTTCTCGACCCGGTGGTACTGGCTCTTGATTTCGGAGCGGTTCAGGAACTTCAGGACCCGGTCCTTGAGTTTGCCGCTGCCCTTGCCGGGAATGATCTCGACCAGACTGATACGCTTCTCGACGGCATCGCGGACCACGCGCTGCAGCTCGGCCTCGATGCTCGCGCCGCGGTTGAAGATGTCGTGGAGGTCGAGGACCAGCTTGGCCATGGTTGCGGTCAGATCCTATCCGGTCGCTGAAAGGGGCAGCTCCTACCGTCCTCTGCGCCCCTCAGCGTCCTCTGCGGTGAGCGGTCTCCTACCCCGCAATGATCTCGACATTGGCCCGCGGCACCGTCACCTCGCGGCCGTCGGCCAGCTTGGCCTTGAGCACCCGCACGTGCGAGCCGCTCTCGAGAGTCACGAGCTCCGGCGGCAGCGCGGTCACGTTCCCGAGCATCCCGAAGTACGGCACGCGGATCACGCGGATCGGCGTCCCCACATTGAGCTCGCCTCCGCCCCCGGCTCTGGCGGCGCCGACGGCGCCTTCGGAGAAGTCGATGGGCACGACCACCTCGGGGCGCAGGACGCCCGCGCGGATCTGGGTGGCGCCGGAGAGCGAGCACTCCCGGCCGGCCAGG
>JAKLDR010000021.1 GCA_022703445.1 Planctomycetota bacterium
GTACGACTGGCACGACCGGTTTGGGTGGCTCCGGCGTGACGGGTTTCGGAGGCTCAGGGGTCACCGGCTTCGGCGGCTCTGGTGCGACCGGCTCGGGGACGACCGGGACGACCGGCACGACCGGCTCGGGAGTGACCGGAACGACCGGTTTGGGTGGCTCCGGCGTGACGGGCTTCGGAGGCTCCGGGACCACCGGCTTCGGCGGTTCGGGCGCGATCGGCTCAGGAATGATCGGCACGACCGGTTTGGGTGGCTCCGGCGTGACGGGCTTGGGAGGCACGGGGATCCCCAAGTCCTCCGGGTCGAACTCGTCAGGCGGCACTGGCTGCACGACCTTGGGCGGCTCCGGCGCAACGGGCTTCGGAGGTTCCGGCACGATCGGCTCAGGGGTGACAGGCGTCACCGGCCTGGGCGGCTCCGGTAGGACCGGCTTCGGAGGTTCCGGAACCACCGGCTTCGGCGGCTCGGGCGCGACCGGCTTGGGGACTGCGGGCGTCACGGGCTTGGGCGGTTCCGGGACGACAGGCTTCGGAGGTTCCGGAACCACCGGCTTCGGCGGCTCGGGCACGACCGGCTTGGGGACTGCGGGCGTCACGGGCTTGGGAGCCACCGGGCCGGGCTCCTTGGGGCCGACCGGGGTAGCCGGAGGCGGAGCGCTGATCTCCACCTCCACCGGTCCGGTGGTCGCCTGCCCATGCCAGTATGGACACGGGCGGATGGCGGGGCACAGGTTGTGCCGGTAGGTGGCGGTGACCGTGTAGCGCCCCGGCGGCAGGGTGCGGGACGGAGCCGCTCCCCTGGCGCCCAGCGGGCGGAAGTGCCACTTGGCGTCGGCCGAGAACGGCACCATCCTGGGCGCCTCGAGATGGAGCACCGGCCAGCTGCTCGCCGGTGTGGTCCCGTCACTCGCCGCCGGTGCGGCGATCCAGGAGACTCCGCCGGAGTCCAAGGCGGCGAAGCGGACCGTCCAGCCGATTTCCGGGTCGACGCCGATGACCTTCACTTCGGAGCTCCCGGCGGGGCGCAGCCACAGCTCCAGACTGAGCGGGCGCCCGGCCGAGATCCGCATCCGGCCGCCCATGGCCGCGCCGCAGATCTCGCAGAGTCCCTTCTGCCGGGCGCAGGCTCCGCAGGGTTTCCCCGCCGTCTGGGACCGGTTCTCGCTGCAGGACGGGCACTTGGCGGTACCGCCGGGACGGAACGCGCGGGCTTCCAGCTGCCTTGCGCAGGCTTCCGAGCATACCGCGCGCCCGGCCTCCAGACTGCGGCCGATTCCGGCCTGCAGTCCGTCTGACGCCGAACCCCACGACACCGCCGGGGATGTCCCGGGCGCGGTCGCACCATCGCGACGGAAGCAGCCGGAGAGGAGCACGCCGGCCAGGATCGCCACCGCAGTCACGCGCGCAGCCATGCTCATCGCCATCCGTCCTCCGCGAGCCCCGGTGCCCAGCCGCCGCGACAGGGTCCCGGTTCCGTTATCGGCCGTGGCCGGCCGAATCCGCATATTCTACCCATCCCCGCCGGTTGGCAACCTCTCAACCGACCCGGTCGCTGCCCGCTCGGCGGCGTCGGCCAGGTCGCAGAGGAGGTCGAGCGCTTGAAGAACCCGCCCGGGCTCGGCCATCAACCAATCCGCGCCGCAGCCGGCATGCTTCTCGTTCATCAGAACGCTCGTCGCGAAGTCCTGCACGACCGAGCCGATTCTATCGGCCAGCCCCGAGTTGCCGACTGTCATCTCGGCAATTTCCCTGGAAGAGGCTGCGACGTGAAGATGATGCGGGCCGAAGGAATCCTCGATGTAGAGATCCTTGCCCTTCGGCAGATGTCGTAGCGCGCTTGCGAGATACCGGGGCTCGCCCAACGATGGGCGCACAACCTGGACGAACTGCCCTGCCGGGCCAGAACATTTCACGCTCAGCCACGCCAAGGACGTGGGCCAACACTCATCGTCAGATTCCCAGCAGAGCTCAAACGATCTTAACCGATGCGTTCCCTCAACCATGGGCAACGTGCCTGAGTAGGCCCAGCGCGGCTTGGCGTTTCGCACGGAGAAGCCCCTGGCCGAAGCGAACGCCCGCCAGTTGGCCTCGGCTCGCTTCCTTCTGCGCCGATAGAGGAAGTTCTCCAGGAAGTGATAGACAGCAAGAACTACAAGGAACGCTATGAGAGCCACTGCAACCCAACTGAGCCAACCACGAACCGGCCTGAGCCAATCAAGCCATTCGTGCAGCGCCGTTTGGCTCATACTCCGCGTCCCTCCGCGTCCTCTGCGGTAAAAGCCCCCGTCACGACATCCTGAGCTGCTTTCGGATGATCCACTCCGCCCCGGCCGCCACGATGAAGAGCGCGACCATCAGCCAGTTCTTCCAGGCCTGGTCCGGGTAGAAGGCGATGACCTGCGCGGTGCGGGTGGCCCGGACCTCGCCGGTCAGCGCCGCGGTAAGCTCGTCGAGCCGGGCGAGCTCGAAGTAGCGACCGCGGGTCTCGTCGGCGATGCGGCGCAGCAGCCGGTCGTTGAGGTCCAGTTTCTCGAACTCGAGATTCGGCTTGCCCACCCGGAACTCGAGCGTCACCTCGCCGAGCGCCCTGCCGCCGTCGGCGGCCGAAACGAGGAGCTTGTAGCTGCCCGGTCCTGGCGGGGTCCAGGAGGTCTCGAACTGGCCGGGACTCTCGGCGACGGCGGCAAGCACAACCTTGCCGCCGGGTGTCGGGTTTCGGGTGTCAGGCGTCAGGGGAGGAACGGGCTCTTTGCCTGACACCTGAAACCTGACACCTGACCCCTCTATCCTCGCCTCGACTCTGGCGTTCGGCGCCAGCCGCCCGCCGTCGCCGTGGGCCTCGGCCCAGATGCGGACCTTCTCGCCGGGCTGGTAGAGGTTCCGGTCGATGTGCGCGGTGACGCCCGCCGACTCGCTCTGGCGCTTGACCTCCTCGCTGGCCAGCCAGCGGACCAGCTGGCCCCAGAAGCGGGCGTAGGGGGTCTGCCGGCCCTGCCCGCGCAGAAGCTCCCACTTCCAGGTCGGGCCGGCGGCGAAGACCGCGCTGCGCCCCTTGCCGTAGCGCTGGACGGCGAGCACCGTGCGGGGCTTGCCGGCCGCGTCCGGGACGTCGGGGGCGACGGCCAGCACCTCGGCGCCGGGCTTGGCGGCGCCCAGGAAGTTCAGGAACTCGAGCTTGGGCAGCTTGCCCGCGTCGGCCGCCGCGAAGAAGTCCCCGCAGCCGGTGAAGACGGGGTGGGCCCGGCCGGCGGCGGTGAGCTGCAGGGGGAAGGCCCCGGCCCGGGCCTCCGGGGGCGCGATGTCCACGGGCAGCAGTTCGGCGAGTTTGGAGCCAGCCCAGCCGCCGGCGCCGAAGCTGGCCTGTCCGGAGAGGCACAGCAGCCCCGCGCCCTCCGAGACCGCCCTGCGCAGGGCCTCCAGCTGCGCGTCGGAGAAGCTGTCGCGCTCGATGTCGCCGAGGACGAACACGTTGAACTTGCGGGCCTCGTCGTAGGACTCCGGGAAGAACTTGCCGGCGACGCTCGAGCGGGCCGCGCCGGAGGGCGGCTGCTCCACGAAGGTCCCGGGCTTCAGGCGGTAGACGCCGGTGACCTCCACGGTGGGGTCGAGCGCCCAGTTGCGGCGCAGGAAGCCGTACTCCGGCCGGACCCGGCCCTCGACGTAGAGCACCCGCAGCCGCGGTTCGGTGACGTTGAGCAGGAACTCCTGGACGTTGTTCTCGCGGATGCGCTCGGCCTCGTCGAAGCGCGCCGAGACCTTGGCGCGGAAGGAGCCGGCCTTGCTGGGCGTGAAACGCAGGACCAGCTCCTGGTCGCCCCTGCGGCCGTCGAGCGGCGGCGACTCCTGTTGGTCCTTGACCGGCTCGCCCTGGCCGTCCTCGACGATCAGGGAAACCGGGATGCGCCGCCCGCGGAAGCCGGTGGCGTCGATGCCGACGCGGACCTCGCAGACGTTGTCGACGGCGGCGAAGCGCGGGGCCTCGACCGAGTTGACGGCCACGTCCTTGAAGTCCTCGCTCTCGGACAGGCGGGTGCCCGCGCCGACGGTGTAGACCGGGAAGCCGAGCTTCCTGATCTCGGCCGCGGCGTCGGCGCCGGAGTTGTCCTCGCCGTCGGTGATGACCACGGCGCCGGCCAGGCGCTCGCCCTGGAGGTCGGCGGCCGCGCCGGCCAGGGCCGCGGCGAGGTTGGTGGCCTCCCCGCCGGCCGATTCGCTGCGGAGGTCCTTGTCCTCGGCGAGCCTGTGCGGAGCGCCGTCGAAGGACCACAGGCGCACGTCGAAGTCCGAGCCGAGCTCATCGAGCGCCCCGCCCCGTCCGGAGAGCAGCCCCCTGGCCCGGTCGAAGCGCGCCGGCAGCCCCGGCGCGTCGGAGATGCCCATGCTTCGGGAGCGGTCGAGGCACACCAGGAGCACGTCGCGCTCGGCCCGGCCGGTCTCGAAGCGGCAGGAAGGTCGGAAGAGGACGGCCACCACCATGAGGATGAGCCCGATGCGCAGGGCGATCATGGCGACGAGTGCCGAGCGATGGCTGCGCACGGCGGCTCGCCGGTAGAAGAAGATCACCGCACCGGCGGCGAGGCCGGCGAGGCCCAGCAGCAGCCACCAGGAGTAGCCGCTGTCCAGGGCGATGCGCAGGTGGCTCATGGCCGGAGATTATAGGCCGGCCCATCCGCGGACGCCAGTTCCACGGAGCCGAGGCTAAGTCGTGTATAGCCGCAAGAAGGCGCAAGATGCGCAAAGGGTTGAGAAGCGTCCACACCAAGGATGCCGCATGCTCTCTCTTGCGCCTTCTTTGCGCATCTTTGCGGCCAAGGAATCTTACCGGGATTTCCCATGGCGGCCAGCCGGGAGCGGTGTATAGTTGTGTGTGGCACCAGTAGGCACGAAAGGCACCGCATGGCAAGTCGCAGATTCAGGTCGGGCCCGGACTCGTCCCGGGTGGCGCGCGAGCTGCGCTCGGCGATCGGCGCCGGGCGCTTCCCTACCGGGCAGTTTCTGCCCTGCACCCGGGATCTCGGGCGCCAGCACAAGGTCTCGGCCGAGACGGTGCGGCGGGCGCTGAAGGCCATGGAGGTCGAGGGCCTGATTGCTGCCGAGCCGCGGCACGGCTTCCAAGTCATCCGCCGGCCCAAGGACGCCAAGGCTCCGGCCGTGGCCTACGTGCTGGCCGAGTGGGACCCGGAGAAGCCGCACGGCTTCTCGGCGCTGATGCTCTCCGCCTTCCAGCGGGCCTCCGGCCGCGGCGGGACCACTTTGGTCGGCCTCGGCGACAGCGGCGGCGACCCCGGGCCCCTGGTCGAGCAGCTCCGCAAGGCCGAGGCCGGCGGCATCGTGCTCGACAGCCCCAACGCGGCGCTCTTCGAGTCGCTGGGCAAGCTCGGTCTGCCCATGGTGGTCGCCGAGAGCTGGGACCCGGCCCGCGGGGTCGACTCGGTGATCCAGGACAACTTCAGCGGCGCGCTGCAGGCCGCCGAGCACCTGGCCGCGCGCGGCCACAAGCGCATCGGCTGGGCCGGCCCGACCATCGAATCCATCCAGGCGGTCGAGCGCTGGGGCGGCGCGGTGGCCGGGCTGCGCCGGCGCGGACTGGAGATCCCGGCGGAGCTCGTGGCCGGGGACGTCAACATGCGGAACATCGAGGCCGCCCAGGCGCTGTTGGCCCGGCCGGATCGTCCGACCGCGGTGATCGCCCTGTGGGCCAACGTGGCCACGGCCGTGGCGCGCGCCGCGGCCAACCTCGGACTCGAGCTCGGCCGCGACCTGGAACTGGTCGGCTGGGCCACCGAGGAGGAGTTCGAATCCTACCAGGGCTTCTTTCCCGGCGGCCGGGCTCCGGCCACGGTGACCTGGAGGATTGAGACGCTGGCCGAGATGGCGCTGGCCCGGCTGGCCGAGCGCCGGGCGAATCCGCACCTGCCGCCGGCGCGCATCAACGTCGAGGCGCGGCTGCGGCCGGCGGACGCGCTGCCGCCGGCCGGCGCAAATGGAGGAACTCCATGAGTCGGATATTGCCCATCGCATTGGCGCTAATGGTCGGTCTGGCCGGCTCCGCTCCGGCCTCAGACTGGCCGCAGTACAAGCGCGACGCGGCCCGCACCGCGGACGCCGCCGACGAGGCGCTCACTCTGCCGCTCCAACGGGTCCTGGCGATGCAGTTCCCGTCGCCGATCTACGCCTCGGCCGCGGTGGTGGGCGGGAGGGTATACGCCGTCGACGAGCGCGGCCTGGTGGCCTGCATCGAGATCGCCGGGCCGAAGCTGCTCTGGACCGCCGAGATCGGCGGCGTCTCCAACCGCTCCTCACCGGCAGTTTCCGGCGGGAAGGTCTTCGTCGGCTCGACGGCCGGGCATCTCGTGGTGCTCGAAGCTGCCACCGGCAAGGAGGTCGCGAAAGTCCCGGCCGAGGGCGGAGTCATTGCCGCGCCGGCCGTCGCCAACGACGCCGTCTACTGCCTGACCTTCAACGGCAAGATGCTCAAGGTGGACATGTCCGGCAAGTTGGTTTGGGCCTTTGACGGCGGCAAGGTCGCCAACGGCGAGTTCATGGTCCAGGGGAAGCTCGTGAGCTTCCAGGCCGGCCCGGTCGACGAGAAGGGTCCGGCCGAGCCCTATGCCTGGCACGTTCTGGAGGATCTCGGCGACAAGGCCGAACGCCGGCAGTTCCTGCGCCGCGGAGACCTCGAGGGCGGCAAGGTCAAGCTGCCCAAGAATCCGGCGGAGTCGGATACCGGCCTCTACCAGCGCGACGGCTGGGTGCCGCAGCTCGGCGCCACGCGGCGCGGGGCGGTCAGCGTCTTCCGGGACCTCGACATGCTCAACTGGGCCTGTCCTGGCGGCGGCCGTGCGGCGGTTAGCGGGCACGTCTCCCAGCCGGCGCTCGGCAAGGACCACGCCGTCGTCGGCGACGCCGACGGGCGGGTCAGCTTCTTCAACCTGATCCCCGAGAGGAACTTCGCGGGCAAGCCGCTCTGGAGCTACGAGACGAGCCGCCTGGGCAAGCCCAACGGCGGGATCAGCGCAACGGCCGCCATCTCCGGCGGGGTCGTCTACATCGGCGGCGAGGATGGGATCCTCTACGGCCTGGGCCGCGGGGCCGAAGCCCCGGTCGGCTCCGTCCGCCCGCAAGTCAACAGGCCGCCGGTGCCCCGGCCCGGCGAGGAACTCAAGGGCCCGGAGTGGCCGACGGTCGGCGGGGACATGAGCTACGCCGGGCTCTCCCCCGAGAAGAGCCTCAAGCCGCCCTTCAAGACCCTGTGGAAGACCCGGCTGGCCGGCTGCGGCGGGCAGAACAACGTGGTGGTCGCCGACGGGATGGTCTTCGTGGCCAGCTTCAATGGCCACCTTGAGGCGATCGACGCGGCCAGCGGCGAGATCGTCTGGCGCACCTACCAGGCCGGCATCCGCCGCTCCGGAGAGTACGGCAACGACGGGCCGGTCACCTACGCCGACGGCAGGCTGCTGATGATCCGCCGCAACGGCCTGTGGTGCCACGACTCCCGGACCGGCGACCTGCTCTGGAGGAACCCCCGGCCGATTCTGCCGGTCCCGGGCGGAGCGCCGCAGGGCGATGGCCAGGTGGTCGTCGACGGCAAGGTGCTCATCGCCTGGCAGGAGAAGGGCGCGGGCATCGAGACCGCGGCGCTCGATCTCAACACCGGCAAGGAAGTCTGGCACACCAGCCACGAGTGGGCTGTGCCCACGGCGCCGGCGGGCGTCAAGAACGTCTCCGTGCGCGTCTGCCAGGGGGCGCTCGGCGAGAAGACCTGGTTCGTCTCGGCCGGCGCCTCCCGCAACGGCGGCGAGGGCGGGGCTCTCGGCGGCATCACCATGGCCATCGACCCGGCCAGCGGCAAGCAGCTCTGGAAGAACGAGGAGGGCGGCATCAGCGGCTGGGGCGGGGTCAACTGTCGCAACGGCGTGGTGGTCGCCTACCACACGTTCGGCCGGGGGCTAATCGCCTTCGACGCCAAGACGGGCAAGACGCTGTGGGACCGCCGCCACGGGGTCAACCAACCGGGCCCCGGCTGCTGGCACACCATGCCGCTGACCGACGAGTTCCTGGCCAGCCAGTGCCAGAAGGGCAGCCTGGGCGGGTACTGCACCGACACGGTCTGGGCCAACGGCTTCTTCTACGGGCCGCCGGGCTGTTCATCGCACGTCCTGTCCGCCCGCAAGATGGACGGCGGCGAGGTCTGGCGCCACGTGGTCATTAGCCGCGGCTGCCCCGCGCCGGCCCCGGCCTACGGGCGGCTCTACTACGCGGGCAACGGCGAGGGCGTGGCCTACTGCTTCGTCAACCAGGACTTCGTAAAATGATCCGCGACTTCGCAAAGGACTACGCCGTTCTCCAGAAGGAGTTCGGCGGGGTGCTTTGCCTGATGGACATCGAGGGCAAACTCATCCTCCTGGACCGGCAGCATGGCGAGTGGTTCGGCTACTTCGACCGCCAGGGCAACTGCACCCACACCTGCAAGGGCGGCAACCACAAGGGCTTCTTCCACCTGCCGCGCTTTCTGATGATGACCGCGCAGAGGATAGAGCGGGCGGCGTGCCGCGCTTGACAAGGCCCGCCCCCCGGCAACAATCGGCTGCCGCGTTGGACAGACGGCCCAGGAGCATCGCATCCGTGGCGAAGGCGAAAAGACAGCGCTCAGACCGCGCACCGCAGTCGCGCCGGAAGCGCCGCACCCACAGCGCGGACGGCGTGGACCTCACGCTCATCAGGTGGATGCTCTCCCTGACGCCGGGGGAGCGCCTCAAGGTGTTGCGGAACAACATGCGCGCCATGATGAGGCTGAGGAATGGAACCGTCGCAACCTGATCCGCTTCTGATCCTCCAGGCCATGTCGGAGCATGGGGTGGAGTTCATCGTCGTCGGCGGCGTGTGCGGCGTCCTGCACGGCGCGCCGATCACCACGTTCGATCTGGATCTTGTGCACTCCAGAGAGCCGGGGAACGTCGCGCGGCTGCTGGCGGCCCTGAAGGAACTGGACGCGCGCCACCGCGATCCGGGCGGGAGGACCATCAGGCCGACGGAGGCGCTGCTCCTGTCGCCCGGGCATCAGCTGCTCATGACCAGGCACGGGCCGCTGGACCTGCTGGGGGAAATCGGGCGGCATCACGGCTACCCGGAGCTGCTGCCGGACACGGTCACGGTGACGGTGTCCAAGGACCTGCGCGTGCGGGCCCTTACGCTGGCCGCCCTCATCCGAGAGAAGGAAGCGGCGGCTCGCGCCAAGGACAAGGCGGTCCTGCCCATCCTGCGCAGAACGCTCGAAGAGAAGAGCCGGTAGGGGCGCAACCAACCCTACACGAATTTGTGAATTAGAGCACTAAGGCCTGGCGTTCTTCCTCACATCGCCTGGCATCGTCTGATCGCGGACCGGCTCAACCGAACGGCCCTCGCGTTTGTCCAGGTACTTGCGGAAACGACGCCAGGACCTCAGATCCTGCCAGGTGATGCCGAAGGTAACGACGGACCAGGATCCGGGCAGGAAGATCTTCTCCCCGGTGGCGCACAGGGCCGCGACGCAGCTGATCATGAAGACCCCCAGCCCCACGAGCATCCACCGGGTGACGGCGGTAATGCGCTCCAGGCGCGCCTCCCGGGGCAGACCTCGCTCGGCATCCCTCTTCAGCGCAATGATCGCCAGGGGCACGAAAGCCAGGAGCTCCGCAGCCATGCCCATATGCACGACCTCAAAGAGAGGGGCGCAGCGCTCCCCACGGCACCAGGCGGCGACGACCGGCCTGGCCAGCACAACGGCATAGATGATCCCCATCACAAGAGTTGCGACCAGGATTCCCCCGCTAACCTCTGAGAGCGAAAAGGGCTCCCGTGGCTGCCGTCGTTCCTTGGCCGACGGGTAGTCGTCCGAGTCGAAAAGCACTGTGAGCTACTCCTCCTGACCGGGACCACGCGCCGCGGCGGAATGGTACCCCGACCGCGGACAGGATCAAGGCGCCTGCGGCGCGAAGGCGCGACGGCGCGGCGACACGGGGACACGGGGACACGGGGACACGGGGACACGGTGACATGGTGAGGTGACGTGTCTCGGCGTCGTCCCGTCGTTTGTCTTCGTGTCACCGTGTCGCCGTGTTCTCCACTTGGCGCGTGTCTGCTTCGTTGAGATCATGGCAGACAAGCAGCCCCCAGAGGTGTATACGTACACATGCAGCACACGACAGCTAACAGTCGGCGCACAGGCGGCAAGGCCAATGGCGGGCGTTCTGTGGCCGAGTTCGGCGCCAGGATCCGGGAGGCCATCAGCCAGGGCGACTACGGCCCCGGAGAGTACCTGCCGACCGTCCGGGAGCTGAGCCGGCGCCACCGGCTGGCTTGCAGCACTGTCCACCGGGCGCTCCAGACGCTGGTCGACGAGGGGCTGGTGGCCGCCGAGAACCGCCAGGGATACCGCGTCCTGCCCGGCGCCGGTGACCCGCTGCGCGGCTGCCCGGTGGCCTACGTCTTCTCGTCGACCGAGGAGCAGGAGCCGCTCGCCTCGTCGTACCAGCGCTCGCTCCTGGCCGCCTTCCAGAACGCGGCCGCCGCGCGGGGCTGGACGCTGCTCTCCACCGTGGCCGGGCCGGATGAGGCGGGGACGGTGCTCGAGAAACTCCGGGCTGCCCGCACGAGCGGGCTGGTCCTCGACATGCACGACCTCGGGCTCATCGACGCGCTCCTGGCTTCTGGCCTGCCCGCCGTGCTGGTCAACAGCTGGCGCGAGGACGTGGCCATGGACACGGTCATGCAGGACGGCCAGCAGGGCGGGCTGCAGGCCGCCGCCTACCTCGCGAGCCGCGGCCACCGACGCGTCGCCTGGTTCGGCCCGATGGCCCAGACCGGCCACAGCCTGGACCGCTTCGGCGGCGCGCTCTCGGGGCTGCGCCGCGCCGGGCTCGCCGCCCCCGAGGAGCACATCACCACCGACGACGAGGGCGTGATCGCCGAGCAGGCCCGCCGGCTGCTCTCGGGCCGCGACCGGCCCTCCGGGATTCTGGCCCTCTGGCAGGCCAACGCCCTGGCGCTGGCCCGGGCGGCGGCCGAGCTGGGCCTCGTTCTCGGCAAGGACTTCGAGATGGTTGGTTGGTGCCGCGAGGAGGAGTACGCGGAGTCCTACGCCCCGCGCTTCCGGCCCGGCGAGGTGCCGCCCACGGTGGTCTGGAGCGCCGCGGCCATGGCCGCGGCCGCGCTAGACCGGATCAGCCTGCGCCGCTCCGATCCGGCCAGGGCGGCCCTGCGCATCAAGATCCCGACGCGGCTGAGAGTGCGTCCGTAACTCTGGGCGGGGCGCGCCGGCGGGCGGCCGGGCGGCGTCCCCAACGCGCCCCACCCAGGGTTGCGGAGGCACTCTAAGGATGCCGGGATGAGGAGGGGAACGGTGTCGGCAGGACAACGAAGCGGAAACATGCAACACGCAACATGCAACACCCAACATGCAGCGAATCAGCGGAAGGGGCCGATTCATCTTCATGTTGAGCCAACTTCCCTGTTTCGGACACTGCCCGTTGTCTTTCAATCGAAGATACTTCCTCAATTTCATTGCGTGTTGAGTGTTGCCCTTCGACCATGCTCAGGGCCCCGAGCGGAAGTGTGTCGAGGGGCATGTTGGATGTTGCGTGTTCGCCCCTACCCTCTCAAAAGGAGAGTCACCATGCGATTCGCCTTGTGCTGTGCCGTGGTCTGCGCTCTGGCATCTGCCGCCCCCGCCGCCGAGCCCCCGCCGCCCGCCGCGTCGCCCGACGCGCTCAAGTCCGCGCCAGCCAACACCTGGGTCAAGGTGGCCGAGAGCAAGACCGGCTGGCGCGAGCAGCCGGTATTCGTCTACGTGCCGGGCGTCAAGAAGTTCGTGATGGCCAGCGGCATGCAGTCGACCGGCGGCGTGCCCCCGCGGCACTACGACACCGAGGAGTTCGACTTGGCCGCCGGCAAGTGGACCAACGCCTACCCGCCGGCCGTGGCCGCAGGCCGGCCGGAGTCCGGCCCGGTGGGCGAGGACTACTCCAAGGCCCGCGAGAGGATGTGCCACAACGGCCCGGAGCTCTTCTACAAGGACGGCGACCTGATCCGTCCGGGCGCCGGCGGCCAGTGGCAGACCACCAAGCTCAACTACGAGTTCGCCTACGTGCCGGAGAACGGCAAGGTCTACGCCTATCTCTACGACAAGACCCTGGCCTACGATCCGGCGACGCGCCTCTGGCAGGACCTGGGCGCCAAGCCCCGTCCCAGCTGCCGGATCTGGGGCTCGATGTGCTACGATCCGGTCAACAAGGAGATCCTGCATTCGGGCGGCGACGGCGGCACCGCGACGGTCGGCACCTACGCCTACAGCCTCGAGAAGAACGAGTGGCGCCGGCTCGAGTTCGGCTCGGCCAAGCAGAAGGATCTCTCCGCCAAGGCCGTGGCCCTCTGCTGGCAGGCCAAGGCGCTTCTGGGCGCGGCGGCCAACCGCTTCGCCATCAGCGAGACGCCGGCCGAGGCCAAGGCGGACCTCGCTGCCAGGGCCGCGGAGCTCGCCGCCGCCGCCGAGAAGCTCGTCGGCGAGGTCAAAGCCGCGGGGCTCACTGGTGTCGAGAAGACCGGCGGCGAGGTCGCCGCGCGGCGTCTCGACGCGGCGGTCGCCGCGCTCAAGGCCGCCGGGCCGGGGCTCGCCGGCAAGATCGCCGCGGCCAACGTCCAGGCGGTCCGCGGCGTGCGCGTGCTCTGCGAGCAGGCCATCGACGCGCTCGCCGCCGAGCCGCCGGGCCGGGCGCGCTCGCAGACCGCTTACGACCCGGTGCGCAAGAAGATCGTGCTCTTCGGCGGCGACGGGCTCGACCGCGTGCTCTCCGACACCTGGCTCTACGACTGCGCGACCCGCACCTGGGAGCAGAAGTTCCCCGAGAAGTGCCCGGCCCCGCGCGCCGGCCACGTCCTGGCCTGGCTGCCCAAGGCCGGCAAGGTCGTGCTGGCCGGCGGCTACAGCCGTGACTGGCTGGCCCAGGAGATCTGGACCTACGACGTAGCCGCCGACGCCTGGAAGCTGCTGCTCCACGTGCCGCTGGTGGCCGAGGACTGGGGCCGGCAGAAGTACAGCCAGAACTGCCCGCGGGTGACGGCCCGTTCCAACATGGTCGGAGCGGTCGACGAGGACGACGTCCTGGTCTGCCCGGTCTCTCAGGGCGGCGGCCTGGTCACCTGGGCCTGCAAGGTCGACCCGGCCAAGGCCGACGAGGCCGGCACGGCCGCGAAGGCCTCGACCTCCGGCACCTACACCTTCAACCGCATCGACCCCGCGCTCTGGGAGAACGCCGCCAAGCCCGAGCCGGAGAAGACCAAGGCCTTCCTCGACGGTCTGCCGGCCAACCAGTGGACGGCGCTCAAGTTCCCGATGTACGCGCCGGGGGCCACCAACCGCTGGGGCACCACCGCCTACGACGTCGACCGCCACCAGCTGCTCTTCTGGGGCGGCGGGCACTCCACCAGCCAGGAGGACGACGTCGCCCACTTCAGCGTGCTCGGCGGCTTCTGGACGCTCGGCTACCATCCCGACGACCCCATCGAGATCATCTACGCCTCGGTGCCCACGCCGCTGTCCTTCCACGACCGGGTGCACGTGCCCATGCACGCCTACAAGGCCTACGAGTACGACCCGACGCTCGGCAAGATGCTCTACTTCGACCGCGCCTACAACCCGGCGGTCCGCGAGTGGGAGCGCGAGCCCTTCCCGGGGCTCGACCACGCCGGGTCGCTGGGCAGCTTCCAGGCGGCCACGCCCAAGGGCATGGTCTGCTACTCGGGCAAGGGCCTCTTCCGCTTCGACGCCAAGGCCGGCAAGTGGGAGAAGCTGCCCTGGAACGGCCCGGCCTTTGGCGGCATCTACGCCGACGGCCACGACATGGTCTACGACTCCAAGCGCGACTGCCTGTGGTTCTCCAACGAGAAGGTGGTCATGCGCTACGACCTGGCCAGCGGCAAGGCCGAGAAAGTCGAGGTGGCCAAGCCCAAGGCCCTGGGCCAGTTCTTCTTCTACAGCGAGGCCATCCACCTGCCGGATGCGGACCTCGTCCTGCTCATGAACCTCTTCGCCCGGCCGGGCGGCAAGGTCGGCAACGTGGTCTGGGACCCCAACGACCGCAAGTTCTACTGGGCCGACCTGAAGTTCCTGGAGAACGACAAGCCGGTCGAACTCAAGCCCGGTGTCTTCAGTTGGTCGGACTCGCTGAGCTACGACCCGGGGCTCAAGCTCTGCGTGCTCAACAACTCCAGCGCCCGGAAGGTCTGGCTCCTGAAGTTCGACAAGGGGGCCGCCAAGCTGGAAGAGATCAAGGACGAGTAACGAAGGTGTCAGGTTTCAGGTGTCAGGGATGACGGTAGCGAAGTCCGGTCCTGAAACCTGGCCCCTGACACCTGGGCCCGGAAAGGAGCTGATGATGCGCGCAGTGCTGACGATCGCGATGACGCTGCTGGCCACCGGCGCAGCCTTGGCCGGAGCGCCGGCGCCCAACCCCAAGCTGGACCTGGCCGACAACACCGCGGCCGACCTCGGGCCCTTCACGTGGCAGAAGCCGGCCGGCGAGGGCGACACCGGCTCAGTCACCGACTACAGCGGGATGGCCTACGACCCGCACAACCACCGCATCCTGCTCTTCGGCGGCGGCCACGCCACCACCTGGACGGACGCGGTCTACGCCTTTAGCTTCGCCGAGCTCAAGTGGAGCGCGCTCTACGCGCCGACCCCGCAGAAGTTCTACAAGAAGGAGAACATGGACCGCGGCTTCTGGAAGGCCGGCGAGTCCGGCGACTACCCGCGGCCGGTCGGGCGGCACACCTACGACCTGCTGGTCGTGCCCGACGACCGCGAGGAACTGCTCCTGCTCATGAACGGCTGCGGCCCGTCCGGCGTCGCGCCGGGCTTCGGCTACTGGGGCGGCGGCGCCGGGAGCTTCGACTTCAAGACCAACAAGTGGAAGATCATGCCCACCGCGCCCTTCGGCGGATACGGCGGCGCCGCCGAGTACGACCCGGTCTCCAAGAAGATCATCGGTTCTGCCGGCCAGGGCGTTTTCACCTACGAGCCGGAGACCGGCAAGTCGGCGAAGATCCTGGACGACATCTCCGACAAGTTCAAGGTCAACTGCTACTCCGGCACCATGGTCTACTTCCCGCCGGACCAGAAGATGTACTGCATCCCGGACAGCAAGAAGATCTGGTCGCTGGAACTCGACCGGACCAACTGGAACAAGTCGAAGATCACCGTGCTCAACCCGACCGGCGAGTGCCCGGGCAGCGAGTGCGCGTTCGCCTACGACGCCAAGAACAAGGTCATCGGCGGCGGCGTGAAGGACAACAAGTTCTACGTCTACGACCCGGCCAAGAACTCCTGGACGGCCGAGGCCATCCAGGGCGGCAAGCCGGGCACCATGACCTTCCACTGCCTGGTCTACAGCCCGGTGGACAACGCCTACGTGTTCATCGCCGGGAATCGGACCTGGGCGTACCGCTGGAAGAAATAGCGGCTGTTGCGGACGTGCCGCAGAAAGGGAGCGATACTGTGAGGATGTCACTGTCACTGATCGGGCTGCTTTCAGTCGCGTCGCTGGCCTTCGCCGGCGAGCCGGCCAAGCCGCCGGCCTTCACCAAGAAGCCCGCGGTTGCCAAGGCCGGTGAGAAGACGACCGTCACCTTCGCCGTCGATCGCGAGACCGACGTGGCCGTGTCCGTCGAGGACGCCAAGGGCAAGGTGGTCCGGCACCTGGTGGCCGGTCTGCTCGGCAAGAACGCGCCGGAGCCGCTCAAATCCGGCGCGCTGGAGCAGTCCGTCGAGTGGGACGGCAGGGACGACCTCGGCAAGCCCGCGACCGGCGGTCCTTTCAAGGTCCGCGTGGGGCTGGGGCTCAAGCCCGCCTTCGACCGGATGATCGGCTTCGCGCCGGGGCAGGTGCCGGCCTCGGTGCGGGCCATCGCGGTGGGGCCCAAGGGCGAGGCCTTCGTCTTCTTCTGCTTCGGGACCATCCACCCCATCGACAACTCCATGGCCTGCAGCGTCTTCAGCCGCGAGGGCAAGTACCTCCGGACCATCATGCCCTATCCGGCCAACGTGCCGGAGGAGAAGCTCAAGGGCCTGAAGCGCATCGAGCTCGATGGCGGGGCCAAGGTTCCCTTCATCTACCAGGCCGAAACCCGCTCCTTCATCCCAGGGGCCGGCGATAACGAGAACCACGACGCCCTGGCCACCTCCGACGGCCGGGTGGCCTTCGTCGGGCGCATGGAGTGGACCCGCTACGCCCAGCAGGGTCCCATCCATCTGCTGGTCATAAACTCCGATGGCAGCGCCCCGGCGGACGGCCCGGTGAAGACCAGGATTGGGACGGGAGTCGCCGCCACCCTGGCCATGTCGCCGGATGAGAAGACGCTTTACGCCTCCGACGTGCGCACATCCAAGGCCCACTACGGCGCGCCGACCAACGTGGTCTACAAGTTCGCGTGGGACGACAAGGAAGCCAAACCCTTCCTGGGCGGCAAGGACGCTGCCGGCGAGCTGGCCCTCAACGACCCCAAGGGCATCTGCACCGACAAGGACGGCAATCTTTTCGTGGCCGATAAGGCCAATGACCGCGTGGCGGTCTTCAAGCCCGACGGCTCGTTGCTCGGGAGCCTGAAGACGCCCAAGCCAGAGCGCGTGGCGGTTCACCGCAAGACCGGCGCGCTCTATGTCCTGGGCGGCCCGGGCATCGCCGAGGTGCTCAAGTTCAAGTCCTGGAAGGACGCCGAGCCGGTCGCGAAGACCACCATCCCGACCTTCCGGCACGATGGCCACCGCGTTTCCATGGCCCTGGACGACTCGGCCGAGCCGGCGGTGCTCTGGTTCGGCGCGCACGACAGCGGCTACTCCCGGTACAGCCTGTTGCGGATCGAGGACAAGGGCGCGGCCTTCGGCGACAAGGTCGACGTCCCCGGCCTGCCTGAGAACAAGGGCGAGAGCATCGGCCCGCTGCGTGAGCTCTCGCTCGACCGCGAGCGCGAGTCGCTCTACGTCGGCTACACGACGCGCTACGACGGCCGCACCGGCAAGAACGACAACATCCGGCCGGTCATGCCGCCCAAGATCTATCCGGCGGCCGCGATCCTGGCCGTGGGGCTCGACGGCTTCCTCTACGTCAACCACGGCGGTGGCGTGTCGCGCTTCGGGCCGGACCTCAAGCAACTCCCGTTCGGCGAGGGCGGGCCGATGAGCATCAAGAACGACGGCAGCCTGCGCCTGCACGCCCGCGGGGTGACCGCCGACGCGCAGGGCAACGTCCACCTGATCTGGCAGAAGCCCGAGAAGGAGCAGTTCAGCGCCCTGGCGGTCTACGGACCGGACGGTAAGGCGAAGAACGAGAAGCTCATCGACGCCGACATCCGCAGCCTCAACTCGGTGCGCACCGACTACCAGGGCAACATCTACCTGGCGCTCGGCCTCCGCCCGGGCAAGGACGCACTGCCGGCCGGCCTGAAGGGCAAGCTGCCTGACGGCCCCAAGGACCCCGACGGAGTTATGGGCGTCAACTACTACGTCTACATGTACGGCAGCATCGCCAAGTTCGGCCCCGAGGGCGGGCTGATCAAGAAGGGCGCGGGCGGCACGGAGTGCAGCTACAGCGGCGGGGCCACGACCGAGGTCAAGGGCGCCAAGTGGATCACGCCGGGCGCCAGCTGCGTCCCGTCCTGGCGTTCGCCCAACTTCTCGCCGGACATCTGCCAGTGCGAGTCGCCGCGCTTCGACGTCGACGGCTTCGGCCGCAGCTTCTACCCCGACGCCGGCCGCTTCCGCGTGGGGGTGCTCGACACCAACGGCAACGAGCTCTGCACCTTCGGGAGCTACGGCAACCAGGACTCGGCGGGGCCGGGGAGCCCGGTGCCCACGCCGGCCATCCCGTTCTGCTGGGTCCAGGCCGTGGCGGTCGGCGACGAGGCCGCCTACGTCGGCGACCGGCTCAACCGCCGGGTGGTGCGGGTGAAGCTCGATTACGCCGAGAGCGCGACCGTCCCGGTGCCGTAAGCGCGCTGGCGCAGGTCGGGCGGTGTAGATAGACTCGGGAACTGGACGCGGAACGCGCGCCAAGGAGGAACCATGGCTGCCACTTCAAGACTCTCGGTCCTGCCGGCGCTGCTGGCCTCGCTCTGCGCCGGCGGCGCCCTGGCCGGCGACGCTCCTCCGGCCGCCGGCGGCGGCTGGACCAAGGCCGCCGAGGGCCACGGCAAGCACCGCCAGGGCGCGACCCTGGTCTGGGCGGCCGACCTCAAGAAGATCCTGCTGGTCGGTGACGGCGTGGAGGCCTTCGACCCGGCGGCCAACTCCTGGGCGGAGTTCTCCGCGGCCAAGCCTGGCGGCAAGGACGGCATCCAGCCGTGCTACCAGACGGCCTACGACGCCAAGACCAAGAAGGTCTACTGCCTGTCGCTGGGCAACGTGCTCCACGTCTTCGACCTGGAAGCCAAGACCTGGAAGGCGAACCCGCCCGAGCCGCTCCTCGACAACCTGAGCTGGCACATGCTCGCCGGCGACGGCCAGGGCCGGCTCGTCGCGGTCGGCTCGGACAAGAAGTACGAAAACGTCGGCTGGACGCGCACGGTGGTCTACGAGGCTGCCGCGGGCACGTGGGCGACGCTGCCCCTGCCTCCGGACGACGTGGTCAAGCGCCACAAGGAGTTGGTGGCCGGGAGCGAGGCGCTCATTGACCTGGTCGGCAGGATCCGGCTGGCCTGGTATCGCGATCCCAAGGGCGTCGGTACCGACGAGGAGCTCAAGGCCCTCGTAGAGCGCTGCGAGAAGCTCGCTGCTCATCCCGGCGTGGACGCCTTCAAGGCGGACCTGGCCAAGGTCAATGAACTCATCAAGGCCAAGACCACTCTGGAAGCCCTCAAGGCCGCGCGGGCCATTCAGCCCAGGCTGGACGACGCCGCCTTCGCCCAGTACCCGGTGCCGCACTCGCGCCGCAACGCACCGCTGGTCTACGACGAGAAGAACAAGCTCTTCGTGCTCTTCGGCGGCGACCACGAGGACTTCCAGGTCAACGACACCTGGACGCTGGACCTCGAGAAGAAGGCCTGGAAGCGGATGAACCCGGACAAGGCCCCGGCCCCGCGTGCCGGCCACGCGGCCTGCTACCTGCCCAAGAGCGGTCGGGTGGCGGTCTATGAGGGCTACGCGCCCTCGGGCAGCGGCGACTACGGCGCCAACCCCTGGCAGGTGCTCGATCCGCGCGAACTGTGGGTCTACGACGCCAAGGCCGATCGCTGGGACCTGGCCGGAAGCTGGGGCAAAGCCGGCACGGCCCAGGGCGATGCCCCGCCGCCCGTGGGCAACTTCTTCGGCTACAGCGCCACCTGGTACGAGGTGCCGGCCATGGCCGCCGACGGTGACGACCGGGTCTGCGTGGCCGTCCGCGCCGGGAAGAACGCCCCGGCCGCGACCTGGACGCTCTCCTTTGATGCCGCGAAGCTCGACGCCGCCGGCCGCGACAAGCTCGGCACGGCGCCCAACGGTCGGCGGCTGCGCGCCCCCTACTTCCGGGCCGACTACTCCGAGGTGGCCGACGACTCCAAGCCCACCGACCTGGACAAACTGCCGGCCAACCAGTGGGTCGAGCTCAAGCCCGGCCCGCGCGTGCCGACCCGCGGCTGCCGCCAGCGCGACTGGAGCACCACGGCGTGGGACTCCGACCGCGACCAGGTGCTGATGTGGGGCGGCGGGCACTGCGTCCGGTCCTCGAGCGTGCCGCTGCACTACTCGCCGGTGTCGAACCGCATCGTCGAAGGCTACGACGCCGACGAGCCCTACTGCTACAACGGCTGGTGCGGCCCAGCCTCATCGCTGCTCAACAAGCCGTGGATCGACACCCACGCCTACCACCTCTACGCCTACGACCCCAAGTGCAAGCTGATGGTCAACGCCCGCGGCTTCCTCTACGACCCGGAGCGCATGGACTGGGTCCGCGAGGAACCGGCGAAGCTGCCGTACCGCTACTCCTGGGGCGGCGTGGTCATAGCCTCGAGCCCGCACGGTGCGGTGGCCTGGGCGGTGGCCAACGACAAGGCCAGCCTCTGGCTCTTCGACCGCCAGAAGGGCTGGACTCCGCTCGATCCCAAGGGCGCGCTCTTCGGCCCGTACTGCGATTCCCACGGCATGGCCTACGACTCCAAGCGCGACCGCATGCTCATGGGCTCGGTCGGCGCCACCTACGGCAAGCAGGGCAACGGCACCTTCCTGGCCTTCGACTTCAAGACCAAGTCGGTTGAGCCGGTGACCCCGGAGAACACCGATGTCGCCAAGATCGGCAACTCCCGCGAGCTGACCTACGTGGCCCACGCCGACTGGATGATCGTCAGCGAGCTCTACCGTCACGGCGATCCCAAGACCGGCAAGACCTACCTGCGGGTCTACGACTGCGAGAAGAACAAGTGGTTCCTGCTCGACGCCGGCGCGGTCGGCACCGGCTGGGGCGCCGGCTGGAGCTATGACGCCCGGCGCAAGCTGGTCCACTGCTTCACGTTCAACGGGCAGGCCTGGACCATCCGGCTCGACCCGGCCACGGCCAAGCTGATCGAGAAGCCGGAGTAGCCGGCAGCGGGGCGGGCGCAGGTTTCGGGTGTCAGGCGTCAGGCCGAACCCTGGCCCCTGACACCCGAAACCTGACACCTCATCGTCCGTCGGCATCGGCGCCTCTGGAGGAAATGAGGATGCTGTGCGGCGGGCCGCCGCGTTTCCCGTCGGAATTCTGAAAGTCGCCGCCTTGCGGCGCCGCTCTCCCTGCGGACAATGAGCCAGGAGAGGGAAGCCCGCTCATGGACGAAGCCGCGCTCATAGCCAAGGCCCAGGCCGGCGACCGGGAGGCGCTCGGGCAACTGCTCGAGGCCCACGGGGCCGTCTGCTACGCCTTCGCGCTGCGCCTGACCCGCCGCGCGGCCGACGCCGAGGACGTCTGCCAGGACGCCTTCCTGCGCGCCGCCCGCGATGCGGGCGGCTACCGTCCCGTCGGCAGCTTCCGATCCTGGCTCCTGAGCCTGGTCCGGCACGCGCACGGAGACCGCCTGGACTCCGAGCGCGCCCGGCGCCGGCGCGAGGAGAGCCTGGCCATGGAACGCGCACCGCAGACTGCGACAGCCAACCCGGCCGAACAGGCCGAACTCCGGCGGCAGATCGAGCTCTCTCTGGAGCGGCTCGACGACCGCTACCGGCTGCCCATCAGCCTGCACTATGAGCAGAGCCTAAGCTACGCGGAGGCCGCGGCAGCTCTCGATCTGCCCGAGGGCACGGTGGCCACCAACATCCGCCGCGGGCTGGAGGAACTGCGTGAGTCCATGAGCCGCGCTGGATACTCGTTGGCGGCGCCAGCGGCGCTCGCCGCGGCGCTCTCCCAGACTCCGGCTGTGACTGTCCCGGCGAGCTTGGTGGCCTTCATCAAGACCCTGGCCGTCTCCGGCGCGGTCAAGGGTGCCGCCGGAGCCGGAGCAGCGACGGCCGGCGGCTTGTCTCTCGGCTGGAAGGTGGCGGCGGGGATCGCCCTGGCCACGGCGCTGGGCGCCGGCTCCTACGGACTGTTGCACAGGCCCGCCCCGCCGGTACTGCCGGCGGCAGCCCCGGCCACGGCCGAGGTGCCCGCCGACGCCGAGAAGGAGCTGGCCGAGGCGTTGGCGCGACCGGCCAGCATCAATCTCCGCGGGGAGCCGGCAGGCTCGTGGCTGAACGAGACCTGCGACCGGCACAACCTGGACTGCGCCTGGCCGCAGGGCCTGTGTGGCGTCGACGCTGCGCTGACCGTCAGCCACCAGGGCACGCTCCGCGAGTGCCTGGAGAAGCTGGCCGAGGCCGCCAAAGTCAGGGTGTCCTTCGATGCCGGCCTGGTCCGCTTCTGGCGGCCGGCCGATCCGGAGAAGATCAAGGCGCTCGCCGTGCGGCTGGCCTCCAACGACGAGCAGGAGCGCTGCGTGGCCGTGTGGCGGTTGGGCTGCCTGACCGACCCGGACGCGATCGGGCTCATTCTCAAGCCGGCCCTTGACGACCCGAGCCCGGCCGTGCGCCACTGGGCGGCCAGGGCTCTCGCCCAACAGTGTGCCGGGGGCGCCCCCGTGCTCCTCCCGCTCGAGCCGGCCGGCATAGATCGTGCCGACTGGGTGCGCCGGGCCATGGCCTCGGACCACAGGGTTCTCCGGCGCCTGGCCATCTGCGCCGCGGGGGTCTGGCGGTTGCCACCCGATGAAGGTCGTTCACTAGTTGCGCTTCTGGAGAATGACGACCCTTCCGACGACTCCAGCACCCTGGCCGCCTGGGTCCTGGGCCGATGCCGGACGGCCTCGGCCCGCGATGCCCTGGTCGCCAAGGCCGGCAGCAGTGTCCGGCGCGGAGCGACCGGGCTGACGGTCCGGGCCATAGCGCGGCTTGGGCTGGGCGACTTCCCCGACCGGATGATGCGCCAGGTCCAGGACGGGCCGAGCAACACCGCCCGGCTCAACGCCATCAACGCACTCGGTCAGCTCCGGTGGGCTCCGGCCACGGAGGTCATCGCCAGGGCCGGAAAGGAGAAATCGCTCTCGTGGGCTGCCGACGCGGCCCTCAAGCGGATCGGGCAGACCAAGCTGATCGGCGTGCCGGACGCGGCCCGCGACGCCGCGAGTCAGGACATGGGCCCGGCCTGGGCAGGTGTCTGCCGCCTGCAGACGGCCGACACCCCCGAGGCGCGCGACGCGCTACTCCGGCTGGTCGGCGGGCCCGACGGCCAGGATCCGGGACGGGCGGCGCGTGAGGAGGTCCGCAGCCAGGCGCTGATCGCCCTGGCGCGGGCCGGCGACCGACGCGCCAACGAGGCGGTCTTCAAGCTGGCGGCGGCCGGCCAGGATCGGGAGAGCGCCGGCGCGCTGCGGCTGCTGCCGCAGCTGACCGGCGATGGCGTCCGCGACCGGGCCTTCGGCGTGCTGGTCACCGCCCTCAAGACGCCGACCAGGGATCAGTTCCAGAGCACGCGCGCCGCCGCCGCCGACGCCCTGGCCGCGCTCGGTGACGAGCGCGCCGTCCCCGCGCTGGCCGAGGCCTGCAGGGACAACGAGTGGTTCGTGCGCATGGCCGCCGCCACCGACCTTGGCAAGCTCGGCACGGCCAAGGCCGTCGACGAGCTCTTCAAACTGTTGGCCGAGGACAAGCCCGGCGACAAGCGCTCGCTGCGCGCCGTGGCCTACAGCGGCATCAAGACGGTCATGGACAGGGAGGGAGTGCTCGACCGGGCGATCGCGACCGACGGGCCCAAGAGCTGGCTCTTCAACGGGAATTTCCTCTACTCCAAGCCCTACTCGCCGGAGCTGGCCGACCGGCTCCTGGCCCTGCTCGCGAAGGACGACCCCGACCTGCAGGCCCTGGCGGTCAACGGCCTGGGCCAGTGGGGCCTCAAGGGCCCCGAGGGCGTGCCGGGCGCGCTCCGACTGCTCGGCACGGCGCAGAAGGTCGAGCAGCGCCGCGCGGCGGTTCTTTCCCTGGGCGCGCTCGGGGCCAGACCCGATGAGGTCGACCCGCGCGCCGGGGCGGCGGCGGTCGAGCGGCTGGCCGTGGAAACCGAATGGAGCATCCGGAATCAACTGTGTTCGCTGCTCTCGGCCCTGCCCAAGGAGCCGGGCGCGGCCAAGGCCATTCTGGCACAGGCCGGCGCCGACAAGGAGTACATGGTCCGCACCTCGGCGCTCAAGGCGCTTGGCGCGCTTCGGTCGCCGGAAACGTTCGAGCCGCTGCTGGCCATGCTTGACGAGAAGCCCAAGGTCGAGCGCCCGGGGCTGCCGGCGGTCAGCATCGCTCCGGACGTGCTCAAGGCCCTCGGACAGATCGGCGACCGGAAGGCCGTCGAGCCCGCCCTGAAGCAGCTCGCGGCTAGCGACTCCCAGACGCGCGCCGCCGCCGCCGAATGCCTCGGCAAGCTCGGCGACAAGCGGGCGGTCGAGGCGCTGCTCAAGCTGCTCGAGGACGAGAAGCGGCCGGCGGCCGAGACCACCCTCGCCGCCGATGCCCTGGGCCGCCTGGGAGACGAGCGGGCCGTTCCGGCTCTCGTCCGGATCCTCGAGCGGGGCGACCGCCACGTGGTCTTCAGTGCCTCGATGGCCCTTAATCGGGAGCCGTTCGTCTCCCGGCCGGAGGTGATCAAGGCGCTGGCGGCCTACGAGGTCCGTCGGGACAAGGATCCAGGGCTCAAGCCGCCCGAGGTTCAACCGCGGCCGCAGCCCGAACCGGGCCCAGGGCCCGTGCCGATGCCGCCGGAGGTGTTCTGAGACGGGGTGGAGGGTGGAAGGTTGAAGGTGGAGGAGGAAGAAGGGCCGGCCGGCGAAATCCTCAACCCTCCACCTTCCACCCTCAACCGCTGTAGGACCTATCGCCGTCCCTCGCGGTACTCCTTCGACGCCTGCTTGAGGATCTTCTTCTCCTTGGCCGTCAGCGCCGGCAGGCCCTCGCGGTTGACCTTGTCGAGGATGCGGTCGACCTCGGCGCGCAGCCGTTCGTGGCGCTCGGTGGCGCGCTGGAGCTTGCGAAGCTGCCGTCGGGTCCGCCAGCGCGCGAAGAAGCCGGGCTTCCCTCCAGGCCCGGAGCGGTCGGTGGCCTCGCGCGACCAATCCTGGCGCAGGCCGAGCTCGGCGGCATAGATGTTCCGGGCTTCCGGGTTGTAGACGCCGCCCGCGTGCAGCACCTCGCGCAGCTCACGCTCGGCCTCGAAGAACATGTAGACCGCCAGAAAGCCCAGCAGCACGCCTCCGCCCCTTCCGGCCAGGCCCAGCAGGAACAGCAGCGCGAAGATGACCTGCCCGGCGCGCACGGCTGCCCGTGTGGCCCGGACGTCGCCCATCCGGAAGGCGAGCGCGGCGCGAAGCACCCGTCCGCCGTCCAGCGGGAAGGCCGGGATCAGGTTGAAAACCAGGATGAAGGCGGCCACGCTCCAGGCCGCGTAGAGCCCGGACTTCACCCCGACGGGGTCGCGAAGATCCAGGAGGTCGATCCTCGGCAGGAGCAGGAATATGGGCACGAATGTCCCGGCCGCTAGCAGCAGGTGCGCGGCCGGCCCGCCCAGGGCGACGAAGAGTTCGGTGCGGGGCGAGGGCATGCCGCCGACGATCCGGCACTCGCCGCCCAGGATCCAGAGCATGATGCCGTCCACGCGCAGCCGGCTGCGCCGTGCCGCCCAGGCGTGGCCCAGCTCGTGCCAGACGATCACGAAGAGCAGCGCTCCGGTGAGAATCGCCGCCCGGCCCAGGCCCTGGACGAAGCCGGGCCAGCCGAAGTCCCACGCGCCCTGGGCGGCGCCAGAGACGATCCAGTACCCGGCCACGGCCATCATGGTCCAGTGCACGGTGACGGGCATGCCCCGGATCACGGCGATCCGCGGCGCCCAGGCGAGCCCTCCGCCCATGCTGAACATGCCGGCATTATAGGCCGGCGCGAGAGGTCTTCAACGGGCCGCTAGGGCCGGTGCCGGCGGCTGCCCTCCGCCTCCCACCAGTCGATGAGCCGCCGGCGGGCTTCGTCCAGCCCGGCGGCCGCGCCGCCCGCGGCCCCGGGCGGCGTGGACAGCGGGAAGAAGATCCGCCCGGACATGGATTCGGCCGCCGATACCGACAGCCTGACCACCGCCGCATCGGTGTCGTGCCGCGCCAGGCGCACCAGCGCCGGCAGCATCCAGCGGTTCTCCTTGCGCCCGAGCTGCTGGATGACCTGGCCGCGGTACCAGGCCCGGTTGGGCTCGAGCAGGCGGCCGACCGCCGGGCCCGCCGCCGGGCCGAGGGCGTCGAGGGCGTCGAGGGCGTCGCCGGCGGCCTTCACGTCACCGCGCTCGTAGGCCGCGCGGGCCCGGCCCTCCCACTGGCTGGCGCGCAGCGGCCTCCAGGCCAGGGCTCCGGCCGCGAAGACGGCGGCGGCCAGGCCGAGGAGCAGGTAGAACCACAGCAGGCCGCGCTCCTGGCGGCGGGGTTCGCCTTCGGGAGCCGGCGGGGCGGTCTCCGGCATGGTCGTCATCCCGCGGCCGGTCCGGCCGCCGGATCCGCAGCCGCAGCCGGCGCGGCCGCGGTCACCGCCCGCTCTCCCGCAGCATGTCCCGGAAGATCCGGTCGTAGCTGGCCCTGCCGGTCAGCAGGCGCTCCATCAGGGAGGTGCCGCGCCGGGAGGTCACGGCCAGCCGGTACCAGAGGGCCGGAGCGGCGTAGAAGGCCTTGGCCAGGAGTGAGGCGCGGGTGAAACCCGGTGAGAAGCTCCGCCGCATGGCCCGGTCGAAACCTCGCTCCGGCAGCCGGCCGAGATTCAGATTCTCGACAATGGTCCTGGCGGCCAGGCGCCCCGACAGAATCGCCCGGCGGATTCCGGCCCCGGTCAGCGGATTCACCAGTCCGGCGGCGTCACCGGCCAGGAGGATGCCCGGCGCCGAGAACCGGCGCTGCCCGCGCCAGACGGCCAGTGCCCCGCCATGGACCTCGCCGTCCTTGTCGGCGAACCCCAGTCGGCGCATCTGGCGCTGCAGGCAGGTCATCAGGCCGTGGGCCTTGAGCTCAAAGGTTAGCACGCCGACGGCCAGCGTCCGCGGGCCCGGAAAGCTCCAGGCGATCTGGCAGGGGGACATGCCGAAGTCGCAGCCCACGGCCTCGGCCAGGGGGCCGGCGGCATCGAAGTCGACGTCGGCCTGGAGCGCCGTGGCCACTCGGCCGCGCCCCTGGATGCGGCGGGGCACCTCCACCTGTCCGCAGGCCCCGGTGGCGAGCACCGCGGCCCGGGCCGTGACGGTCCCGGCCACGGTGTCGGCGACCACGCCCCGGTCGTCGCCGCGCAGCGCCCGGCACCCGCACTCCTCGCGGAGGTCCGCGCCGGCGGCGGCCGCCCGGCGGGCCAGCCATTCGTCGAAGGCCGCTCGCTCCACCACGGTCATCAGGGCCGACGGCGACCGGTGGACGAATTCGCCGGTGCCGCCGTGGGTGAAGCGCACGGCACTGACCTCGCGGCGGGGAATGCCTCCGAGGTCCGGCGGCAGCAGCGCCACGGTCTTGGGGGGCAGCCCGCCGGCGCAGACCTTTCGGCGCGGCAGCCGCTGCTTCTCGACGAGGCACACCGAAAGACCGGCCGCGGCCAGCGCCTCGGCCGCCGAGGAGCCGGCCGGGCCGGCGCCGACCACCAGGCAGTCGAAATGCCCGGCATTCACTGGAGCCGGTTCCTCTTCCATTGGCGGCGCCGTGCGGCGGGATGCGGGCCCCGCGGCGGCGCCGGCGATGGAATGCCGCTAGTGGTCATGACCCCTCCGGTGTGCAGCGGGATTATAGGTGGCCCCTTCCGAACCGCCAGTCCCCGCCCTGCCGGCCGGTAGTAGGCGGCACCAGGAGCGGCGCTGCCTCACCGGACGCTTCGGCGTCAGGTCTCCCGGCACTTCCGAAGCCTCGGGCCGATGCCCAGCCCCTCGAAGAGCAGCAGGATGGAGAACCCGAACCAGACCGTGTAGGCCACGTAGAAACCCAGGAGCAGGGCCAGCGTCCCGCAGGATTCCGATGCGCTGGCCGGCGCTATCCCGTGGAAGTTGTAGGCCGGTTCGCAGACCCGGGTGCGCAGGTCTCCGGCCAAGGCGGCGGCGGCGGTCTCGCCGCGCCGCAGGCAGTCGCCGCGGATCGCGCCGAGGGCCTGCCAGTACCGGTAGACGACCTCCCGGCCGGACAGGCCGAACCTGGCCAGGAGCCGCTCGTCGCCGCCCCTGTGCAGTTCCTCGGCGTCGTCCATCAGGGCCAAAGCGGCGGCTCCCAGATCCCCTGCCAGCCGAGCCCGGCAGCCATCGGCCTCGGCCCCGGCCCCGGTGCCCGCGGAGCCGGCCAGCGCGAGTCGGAACACCGCGGCCAGCGCGGCGGCGTCCTCCGGGTTCTCGGTGGCCACGCTTACGGAGAAGGCCGTGCCCCGGAAGGACTCCGCCCTGGCGCGCAGTTCGGGCAAGCCCCGGAAGGCGGAATCCTTGCTGAGCCGGTTGAAGAACCCGTCGGCCCGGCTCAACCACGAGGTGCCGCCGGCGCCCGGAGCAATCCAGAACGCCAGGACGGCCAGGAATGCGGCCAGTCCGGCGGCGCCCAGCGCGAACCTGCGGCGGTTCGTGACGATCACCGGGCGGCCCCTCCTGCCGCGGAGTCCCCGGCGCTCCCGGCGGATCCGGCCCCGTCCGCCGCCCGCAGCGCGGGCAGGTTGCGGAAGAAGCTCCACAGCACCCATATTCCGAACAGACCGATCATCGCGAAGAACAGCAGGATGCCGGCCATCTCCACGGCTGCGGCCGGCCCGGGGCTGAGGACGGTCAGGCCGGCCTCGCCAAGCTTGCCGGGCAGCGCCGCCAGCCTGTTGGCGAAGCCGGCCAAGATGGTCACGGCGTAGAACGCCCGGATGGTCGAACCCCTGGCGGTGGCCGTGACCATGGCCCCGATCTGCACGCCGATCAGGGAGCCCAGCAGCATGCCCATGGCCACCGTATAGAAGACGAACCCGTAGATTGCATACTGGAAGATGGAGGAGTACGCGGTGGTGAAGATGATCTGGAGGATGTCGGTGCCCACCGTGGTAAAGGTGGACACGCCCAGTCCGTAGACGAACATGGGGAAGGTCATGAAGCCGCCGCCCACCCCGATGATCGCGGCGAGGAAGCCCACGACCGCCCCGCAGGCGATCACCGGATAGACCGATATGCTCCGGCCTCCGGGTGCGGAGTCAGGGTCGAAGCTGATCCTCGGGAGCAGCGGCAGGCTCTGCAGCCAGCGGGCCAGGCGGGTGGTCGCCTCCGCCGGATGCCTGCCGCTGGCCGCCTGGCGGCGCAGCCGCCACCAGTCGTGGAGCGCGTAGAACCCCAGCGTTCCCAGGATGAGCACGTACATCAGGCATATGAACGCGTCGCTCAGGCCCTGGTTGACGTCGTAGATCCGCCGGTTTAGCCAGCCCCCGGCGCTTACGCCGGCGATCGATCCGACCACGAACCAGAGCGCCAGCCGGAGATTGACGTTGCCGAGCCGTCGGTGGATGACCGTGCCCATGATGGCCTTGGCGAACAGATGGAACTGATCGGTGCCGACCGCCATGATGCCCTTCACGCCGAAGCTCATCAGCGCCGGCGTCAGGATGTACCCGCCTCCGGCGCCGATCACGCCGGTGATCAGGCCGGCCAGCAACCCGATCAGGATGGAGCCCAGGAAGATGCTGGCGGTGGCGGCGGCCGGCATGCAGGCGTTCTGCCCTCCGATGCTGGCGGGCAGCGCGGCCATGGCCGGGCCGCCGATCAGCACCGCCAAGACGGGCAGCAGGGCGACCAGCAGGACCTTCCGGCGCCGCCCGAGCATCGTGCGGCTGACTTCCAGTTCCCATGCGGCCTGGGCGCGGAGTCCCTCCGTGCCCAGGCGGCCGGCCCCGAGCAGGACCGAGAGGAGCCTTCCGATCATCTCATCGGGGCGGCCGCTACCCGGTCAGACCGCGAAGGCCGGCGGGGGCGTCCGGAGACTGGTGCGGGCGGCGCACTGCCGGGCGGGCCGCTCAGTTCGTCGGGATTCGCATGCTGAAGCGGGTGCCGCGGCCCGGGGCGCTTTCGGCCCAGAGTTGGCCGCCGGAGGCTTGGATGATCTCCCTGGCCACCTGCAGCCCGTCGCGCACGCCGCCGGTGTAGACCTCCTGGACCGGCGGCTGCCCGTCGGCCGAGAAGAGCCGGTCGACCTCGGCCTGGCTCATCCCGCAGCCGCTGTCGGTCACCGAGATCTCGACCTCCCCGGAGCCGGCCGCGGCGCGCACCACGACGCGCCCGCCCGGGGCGGTCATGGCCAGGGCCACCTCGATGAGGTCCCTGACCACCAGTTCCAGCCGCTCGCGGTCGGCCCGCAGCGGCAGCCCGCCGGAGGGCGTCTCCAGAGACAGGTCCACCCCGGCGGTGCCGAACATGGCCTCGACCCGTTCGGCCGCGGAGCGGATCATCGCGGCGCAGTCGAACTCCTCGGGGCGCAGGGAGGCGGCCAGCTTCCCGGCCGCCAGCAGCTCGAGTTCGCGCGCCAGGCGTATCCGCCGGGAGGCCTGCGCCAGGCGCAGGGCCACCCCGCCGAGCTGGGCGGCGCGCGAGGCCTCGTGCGGGCTCGAGGCCCTGGCGGCGTTGGAGAGCATGGCCAGATGGTTGGCGGTGCGCTCCAGGAGCGGGGCCACGTCGCCGAGGAAACGTCCGCAGGAGGCGGCCGGAGCCGGCGCCGCGGCCTGGGCCGGCGAGGCCGGGGACGCAGTCTGGGGCTCGATCACGGCCAGGCGCACCGCCCCGGGGGAAGCGGCGCTGCCGCCGACCGCCGTCACCGTGCATCGCAGCTTCCGCCCGTCGCGCGACGAGCAGAGGAAGGAGCCCGAGGCCCCCTCGGCCAGGCGGCGGCCGATGTCCCCGCCGGCGGCCTCCCCGACCTCCCCGCCGGAGAGCGCCAGCTCGTCCACCCCCAGGGCCTGGGCGGCGCGCGGGTTGGCGGCCAGCACCGTGCCGTCGGGGTCGAGCAGCATGGCTGCCACCGGCAGGGCTTCCAGCAGCGCGCCGGTGCGGAACTTCTCGCCGACCACCCGCTCCTCCACCTCGCGCTTCTCCCTCTTCAGGTAGAGGAGGTAGAGCAGCACCATGGCCGCCAGGGCCACCGCCAGCTGGCCGGCCGAAAGCAGGCCGACCCTGACTCCCTTGGAGACCATCTCGTAGATGAGGTAGATTCCCCACGAAAGCAGGCCGAGCTCGAGGCCCAGGACGGCGGCGAGGATGACGCGGTTGCGGGGCTTCTTCTGGGTCATTTCAGGGGCTCCTGGTTGCCGGGGCGCCGGGCGCCGGAGACGCGCCGGGGTCCTCTGCGGCATTCTGGCGGGTGACGATGCCTTCGCGGCGGTCGCGGTAGACCACCACGCTTCTGAGCCGCTCTTCGATCTCGCGGATGGCGTCGGCGATCTCCACGCGCACCGGAGGGTAGAGCTCCTCGCGGATGCGGATGGTGGCCTCGAGAACGTCGGCGAGCGCCCGGTCGAGCCGGTCGCGCCGGCGGGTCAGGCTGGCGAGCTCCGCCCGGCTCCTGGCCTCCTTGCGGAGCACGCCCAGGTAGATGTCCTGCTTCTCGGGGGCCAGCTTGCGGACGTCGACGTTGGCCCTGGCCATCTTCTCCTTGAGGGCGGTTATCCGGGCGAGGTTCTCCTCGTGGACGCGGATGACCTCCCGCAGCCGCTCCAGCCGCCGGTCGGTCAGGAAGTCGCGGCCCGCGGCGGTGACCGTGTAGGTCCCGAAGTCCGAGCCCAGGGAGCGCGCCTCGATGCCGCGGAGCGCCGCCACCCGGCCGCCGACGATGGCTCCGCGCTCGGCGGTGACCTTGACGCGGGCATTGGAAGTCACGTTGCTGTGGGTGATGGTGTTGGTCACGATCACGTCGCCGAGGGCCTCGATCTCGGCGTCGGAGACGTGCCGCGCCGCCACCCGGCCGTCGGCGAAGACCTTGCCGGCGTTTCTGCCGACCACCCCACCGCCGACCATCACGTCGCCGGAGCAGTGGATCTCGCTGCGGTCGCAGTTGCCGACGACGATGAGCTCGTCGGCCTCGACGCGCTGTCCGGACAGGCTGCCCAGCACCACCACCAGACCGCGGAAGACGATCTCGGGGGAAGGCGGGGCGTAGTCGCCCTCCACCAGGAAGAGCGGCATGACCTCAAGGCGGGAGCCGTCCAGGACGGGCACCCCCGGCGCGGCGGTGACGATCTCCCCTCCCTCGCGCACGACGACGCCCTGGCCGGGCTGGAAGGCGCCGCCGGCCGCCTCCCTGGGGGGGACCGGCTTGCCGCGCACGGTCAGCCCGGGAGCGCCGGGAGCGCCAGCCTGGACTCGCCCTATGGCCTGGTTTTCCTGGACCTCCCGGAGCATGGTTGGCAGGCTGGTCAGCAGCCACCTGGTGTCCAGGCGCAGGCCGGCCTTGTCGAGGTGAGGCACGGACAGCTCGACCCTGGGCGCCCGCGGTTCGCCGGGGGGGCGGCCGGCGGCGGCCAGCACCCCGACGACCGGCTCGCCGGACGACTGCATCTCGGCCACGGCGGCGCGCACCGCGGTGGAATCGACTCCGGAGGTGACCTGGTGGACGTCCAGCTCCCGGAAGCAGTCCTCGCTGGACAGCTGCCGGCCGCCCTTGCGCGGAGGGAATACGCCGATGCGGCACTCCAGGGCGCCGGCCGGGATCTCAACGTGGCAGAAGCCGTCGTTCTCGGCCTGGACCTGGGACTGCCCCCGGAACCAGCCGCGCAGCTCCGCGGCCAGCGCGCCGAGCTCCGCGCGTCTGGCGCCGCCCTGCGAGGCGGCCGCCGCGTCGAGCTGGCCGGCGAGCCCCGCCGGCCGTCCCGGCGCCCGGCCCGGCGAGACCGCCCGTAGAGCGGCCTCGGCCCGCTCGACCATCCGGCTCAGTTCATCCGGGGGCTTCAATCCGCTGCTTCCCTCCTGCTGTTCGCAAGAATCCGCGGGGAAACTCATAACTTCGGAAGGTCCGGAGGTCAAGGGACGAAAGGTCGTCCCAAAAAAGGGGCGGCGGCCATTCGGCCGCCGCCCTTCCGCCCCAGCCGTTAAGCCGGGCGATGGATGAACCTGACTTACTCGGTGACGATCCAGCCAGCAGCCTGCGGGTTGCCCGGGTAGTCGGCAACCAGGATGCCGCCGCCGCCCGCGGCCGGCCCGAGGTCGCGGCCGAACACCGTGCCTTCAGTGTCGATGATGAAGGAACGGTAGCCGGTGCGGCCGTGCACCGACGGGGCGCCGCAGAGACCGTAGTCGTTGATCCAGTCGATGTTGACCAAGTTGATGGTGGCCAGATCGCTGAACACGTAGCCCTGCTTCGGCGGAACACCGATCGGGTTTGGCACGGCCAGGACGCCGGTGCCCAGGTAGGCAGCCGCGAAGGCCGAGTCGATCAGCGTGATCGGGTTGCCGGCGCTGTCGATGGTGTTGTTGAGGGCCGGCAGAGTCGGGGAGTACTCGAGCTCGGCATCGCCGTCCCAGTCGTTCTTCTTGAAGTTGACCTGGGCGGTGGCGTAGGCGCGCATGGAGGCGCCTCCCGCCGTCTCCAGCGAGCTGCGGCGGGCGGCCAGCAGGCTGGGGATGGCGATGGCGGCGATGATGGCGATGATGGCCACCACAATCATCATCTCGATCAGCGTAAATCCTTTTCTCATGGCTCTCTTCTCCTTTCCTCAAGTTCTCTTCGGTCCGGGCCCACACGGGCCGCGGCCCCATTTCACGCGTTGGTCGATCCTGCTAGGAGCTGTCGAGCGAGCGTCCGGCAGTCACCAACCCTGCCTCCTTTCTTGACTTCGCCAGGCGTAGCTCCCAACCGCCACTCAGGCGGACGCAGCTGCTTAAGCAAGGTGTGGGCCACATTGTGCATATATATGGCGTATGTGTTATGTGAGTCTATCATCATAAAATTCAGTGTATTACGAGAGCAGCGCGGATAAAGGCATAATTATCGGACAGCTATTGGCAAAATTCGGCGGCCTTGTGGTGCCGTCAGCAGTCACTGCGGTGACAATTGTTGTCAGTGATGGCCGCGCATTCACTACAGCCGTTCGGCGCTGACGCTGATCATGGTGACGGTCTTGGCCCCGCGGCTGTCGTAACCGAACAGACCCATGGCCGCGGAATCGCGGGTTGCAGAGCTGTGCGCGCCGAGCAGCAACTTCTGTCCGGGTGCCAGCGTCACCTTCGTGGAGAGCGCATCGAGCGAGTATGCGCCTCCCCGGTCCTGGCCGGAGACTGCCGAGAAAACCGGATGGAGCTCGAGTTCGATGCGGCCGTCCGCGGACAGGCGCGGCTTGACGGCGAGCTCGGCGCCGACCTGCACGTTCTCGAGGACGCGCACTTCCCCGGACGGCGTGACCACCCTCAGCACCGGCACCAGCGCGCTCCTGGTAACGGAGAGCAGTCCGTCGCGTCCGTCCATGACCACGATCTCGCCGCGCTCCTTCTCGCACTGCGAGGCGCGCCGGCTCCAGGCGGAAAGCTCGGCCTCGAAGCGCGGGCCGGCCGCTCCCAGGCGGATCCCGCCGGCGGCCAGGCCATCGCGCCCGGAGACGGCCAGCTTTTCGTCGGCGTAGCGCCAGAGCCCGGCCATGCCGGCCTCGTCGGCCGCCGCGGCCCGGATGCGCTCGATGCGCACCAGGATGTTGGGGCTAGCGCCCCCTCCCGCCCCCTGCACCGGCCGGCGGCCCTCCTCGAGCATGCGCATGGTTTCGGCCACGGGGTCCTCCCGCTCCTTGGGCGGCGGCAGGCATCCGACGAGGACCATCGCGACCAACAGAGACAGCGGGCGCGCCATGGCGGGGAGCGGCATGGGATCTTCCTCCTGCGGCGACGTCATCGCCGACGGCGCGCATTGTAGCCGTGGCGGCGGGAGATGCCAAGTGCGCCCAATCGGCGCTTGATTTCTCCCGCTGCCCGGATATGATCCCGCCCCTGTTGTCAGCCGGTCTCGCTTCGGGGGAGCGAGGGAACGGCTTCACCCTTCAGTTCACCACATAAACTGACCGGCCACCCCCGCTCGAAGGCACGGCGGTTTGGAGACGAGACATGTTGATTCCCGCCATCCTCGGCCGCAAGCTCGGCATGACCCAGGTGTTCGACGGCAACCGCCGCTTCGGAGTCACCGTGGTCCAGGCCGGACCCTGCACGGTCACCCAGGTCAAGACCCCTGAGAACGACGGCTACAGCGCCGTGCAGCTCGGCTTCGATGACAAGCCCGAGCGCCTGTGCCTCAAGCCCGAGATCGGCCACGACAAGAAGGCCAACACCGCGGTCAAGCGCGTCCATCGCGAGATGCGCTATCCGGAGGGCCAGACGCCCGACCTCAAGCTGGGCGAGGAGGTCAAGGTCGGCTCCTTCGAGGGCACGATCGTCGTCGACGTCATCGGCACGAGCAAGGGCAAGGGATTCCAGGGCGTGGTCAAGCGCTGGGGATTCCTGGGCATGCCCGCCAGTCACGGCTGCTCCAAGCGCCACCGTGCGCCGGGCGCCCTGGGCCGCATGGGCAGCATCTCCAAGGGCGTGGCCAAGGGCAAGCACATGGCCGGGCGCATGGGCAACGACCAGGTCACCGTCCGTTGCGACCTCTTCAAGATCGACGCCGAGAAGAACCTGCTTCTGCTCCGCGGGCCGGTCCCCGGGCCGGATGGCGGAGTTCTCTTCATCCGGCGTTCCAAGGTCAACGACGTGACCGCCGCGCGCCGCAAGAAGGCCGCTGATGCTGCCACCAAGGCTGCCGAGAGTGCCAAGAAGAAGGCTTCCGTCCCCGTCAAGAAGTAAGACGCGCAAATACGAGTCTTAGGTCGGGCTTGGGGCGAGAGTCCCAAGCCCGGCGCATTTTCTAGAGATTCTCATAAATTCTCCTTGACAAGGCATTATTGAAGGCTATGCTGTGAGCGCGTTCACAGTGTGTGCTTGCGCACGATGCGCGTGTCGTGCTGGGGAGCGGGGGATGCCAGGAAGCGCTGTAGTCGCTGCGGAGACGGTAGGCAGGGTCAGCCTCTACCGCGTGCTGCTGTCCGGCCTCCAGCAGGCCGGGATCAAGGGCGTCTTCTCGCATCAGCTGTCCACTTCGGCTGGGGTCAGCGCGGCGCAGGTTCGCCGGGACATCATAACTCTGGGATACTCGGGCAGCCCGCAGCACGGATACGACGTCGCCGAGCTGATCGAGAGCATCGACAACTTCCTGGACGCGCCGGACGGACAGAACGTGGCCCTGGTGGGGGTGGGCAACCTGGGCCGTGCGGTGGCCAGCTACTTCGCCGGGCGCCGCCCGAAGCTCCGCCTGGTGGCGCTCTTCGACATCGATCCCGAGAAGTCCGGACGGGTGATCTGCGGAGTGCGCTGTTACCCGCAGGAGAAGATCACCGAGGTGGTCAGGAGCGAGAGGGTGAGCATCGTGATCCTGGGCGTGCCCGCGCCGGCCGCCCAGGCCGTCGCCGACGCCTGCGTGGCCGGCGGCGCCAGGGGAATCCTGAACTTCGCCCCGGTGGCGCTCCGCGTGCCGCCGGGAGTCTACGTGGAGAACCTGGACATGGCCAGGTCACTGGAGAAGGTCGCGTACTTTGCGCGGAAGGCTGGCGGTTGACTGCCGCCACAGGGAGGAGCTTGATGGGTACGGCAACGACTGAGAAGACGAAAGGCGCGGAAGGGGCCGAGGCGATCCGCGCCATCCTGGAGGCGCACCCGGGGGCGGGGCGCGACGCGCTGATCCCGGTCCTCCAGGAGGTCCAGGAGCAGCAGGGGTTCCTCTCCAAGGAGGCGGTGGTCCAGATCGGCCGACACCTCAAGCTGCCGGCCAGCAAGATCTACGGGGTGGCCACCTTCTACAATCAGTTCCGGTTTCAGCCCAAGGGCAAGTACCACATCATGCTCTGCCGGGGCACGGCCTGCCACGTCAAGGGGTCGCAGCGCCTCCTGTCCAGCATCGTGAAGCTGCTCAACCTGCAGCCGGGCCAGACGTCGCGAGACCGTCTGTTCAGCCTGGAGGTCGTTGCCTGCATGGGGGCCTGCGGCCTGGCCCCGGTCGTAAGCGTCAATGGCGAGTTCTACGCCAAGGTCACACCGCGCAAGCTTGCCGAGATGATACAGGAATGCCGTCAGAAGGAGCGTGGCGATGTCAGCAACTGAGTCCGTGTCGGGTGCCGTTTCTCTTTGCTGGAGCGCGCCGCCTCAGATTGGGCCGGAGCTTCTTGCGGCTCTGAAGTTCGGCCCCTGGGCTGACGCGGCGACGAAACCGGAAGCCTTGGCCGAGCTGACTGCGCGGCTGCGCCGTGAGAAGGTCGACCGGCCGGTGATCTACATCGGCACGGGCACCTGCGGCCTGGGCGCCGGGGCGGGCAAGGTCCTGCAGGCGATCGAGACCTATCTCAAGCGCGAGCGCGTCGAGGCCGACGTTGTCCAGGTCGGCTGCATCGGCCTGTGCTCCGAGGAACCGCTGGTCGACGTGCAGTTGCCGGGGCGTCCGCGGCTGGCGTTCAGCAGTGTCACGCCCAAGCTGGTGCCGGAGATTCTCAACGCGGTGCTGGGCGGCTCGTTGCCGCGGAAGGAGCCGCTGGGCCAGTTCTCCGGGGCCGGGGAACCCTGGCCCGGGGTCCCGCGGATGGACGCGAATCCCTTCCTGGCGCGCCAGTGCCGCGTCGTGCTGGCCACCAGCGGACTGCTGGACCCCAACCGCATCGACGAGTACATCGCCTGGGGCGGGTACTCCTCGGTGGCGCGCGTCTTGAGCACCATGACGCGCGAGCAGGTGTGCAGCCTGGTCGAAGCCAGCGGCCTGCGCGGCCGTGGCGGCGGCGGCTTCCCGACCGGCAAGAAGTGGAAGTTCGCCTTGCAGGCCGAGGCCGACCAGAAGTACCTCGTCTGCAATGCCGACGAGGGCGACCCGGGTGCGTTCATGGACCGCGCGGTGGGTGAGAGCGACCCGCACCGGCTGCTTGAGGGCATGCTCATCGCTGCCTACGCCATCGGTGCGACCAAGGCCTACATCTACATCCGCGCCGAGTACCCGCTGGCCATCGAGCGCCTGAAGGTGGCGATCGCCCAGGCAAAGGAATACGGGCTGCTGGGCGACAGCGTCCTGGGCAGCGGCAACCACATCGACATCGTGATCAAGATGGGCGCCGGCGCCTTTGTGTGCGGAGAAGAAACCGCGCTGATCCACTCGATCGAAGGACGCCGCGGCATGCCGCGGCCGCGCCCGCCGTTCCCGGTGGTCAAGGGGCTCTTCGGCAAGCCCACGGTGATCAACAACGTGGAGACGCTGGCGAATCTGCCGCTGATCCTCAGCCGCGGCGCGGAGTGGTTCGCGGCGATGGGCACAAAGGGCAGCAAGGGCACCAAGGTCTTCGCCCTGTCGGGCATGGTGAAGCGCACCGGCTTGGTGGAGGTGCCCATGGGCACCACGCTGCGCCAGGTGGTTTTCGACATCGGCGGGGGCATCGCCAACAACCGCAAGTGCAAGGCCGTGCAGATCGGCGGGCCCTCGGGCGGCTGCGTGCCCGAGGCGCAGCTGGACATCCCCACAGACTACGAGGCCCTCAAGAACTTCGGGACGATCATGGGGTCTGGTGGCCTGGTAGTGGTTGACGAATCGACGTGCATGGTGGATTTCGCCAAGTTCTTCATGGAGTTCATCCAGAAGGAGAGCTGCGGGAAGTGCATCCCCTGCCGCGAAGGCACCAAGCGGATGCTCGAAATCCTCCAGGCCATCACCCGGCCGCGCAAGAAGGAGAGCGCCAGCGACGCACTGGCTCGTTTCAAGGGTGTGATGCAGCTGCGCGAGCTGGGCGAGACCATCAAGGCCACCAGCCTCTGCGGGCTCGGACAGACGGCGCCGAATCCGGTGCTGAGCACGCTCAAGTGGTTCCGCGACGAGTACGAGGCGCACATCTTCGATCGCCGCTGCCCTGCCGGAGCCTGCAAGGATCTCGTGGGCGCCACCTGTCAGAATGCCTGTCCGGCCGGAACCGAGGTGTGGCGCTATGTCGCCCACATCGCCCGGAGCGAGTTCGAGGAGGCCTACAAGGTCATCCGCCAGGCCAATCCCTTCCCGTCGGCCTGCGCCCGCATCTGCCATCATCCGTGCGAGGCGGCCTGCCGCGCCGGCACCACGGGCGGCGATCCGGTGGCCATCCGTCTGCTCAAGCGCTACGTGGTCGACCACGTCAACCCGCATGTCGGAGCGCCGCCGGCCGAGCCGTCCGCCGCGGACGGCTCCCGCATCGCCGTCATCGGCGCGGGTCCGTCGGGGCTGACGGCCGCTCACTTCCTCTCGCTGATGGGGCACCGCGTGACCATCTTCGAGAAGGAGGGCAGGCCGGGCGGCATGCTTGAATCGGCGATACCGGCATACCGGCTGCCGCGCGGCCTGGTTCGGCGGGAGATGGACTCGCTGCTGAACCTGAACATAGAGATGCGCTACAACACCACGCTCGGCAAGGATGTGACCCTGGACGGGCTTTTCGAGAAGGGGTACAAGGCCATCTACATCTCCACCGGCGCCCATCGCAGCCGGCGTCTGGACCTGCCCGGCGAGGACGCCGTCGGCGTCATCCCCTCGATGCAGTTCCTTACCGCGCACAATCTGCACCGTCAGGAGATGGCCAAGGGCCGCGTCGGCGTGGTCGGCGGAGGCAACTCCGCCATGGACGCAGCGCGCGTGGCTCTGAGGCAGCAGGGCGTCACCCGGGTGACCGTGCTCTACCGCCGGACGCGCGACGAGATGCCGGCCTATCCGGACGAGGTCGAATCCGGACTGGTGGAGGGGGTCGAGCTCGAGGAACTGGTGGCGCCGATGGCGCTGCATGTGAAAGATGGGCACATAGTGGGCGCCAGATTCCAGCGCAACACGTTGGGGCCGCCGGACGCCTCCGGCCGCCGCAAGCCGGTGCCCCTGCCCGGCTCGGAGTTCGACCTGGACCTGGACACGCTCATCGTCGCCATAAGCGAGGAGCCCGACGCGCTGGGGATCGAGACCCTCGGCAGGAGCTCGACTGGCACGATCAAGGTGAACCCCGAATCGCTGGCCACGGACCGGCCGGGGGTCTTTGCCGGCGGCGATGTGGTGACCGGACCGGCGACAGTGATCGGTGCCGTCGGCGCCGGTCGTCGGGCGGCGATGATGATCGACCGCTACGTCCGCGGCAAGGCCCTCCACGTTATCCCCAAGGCGATCCTGCCCTCGGTCTACGTGCCGCCACCCGAGAGTCCGCTGGACGACAACGATCTCACTCCCGCTCGGGTTAGGGCGCCAGAACGCCCGGTGGCTGAGCGGGTGCACAGTTTCGCCGAGGTCGAGATGTGCATCGGCGAACACGCCGCGGTCTGCGAGGCGAAGCGCTGTCTGCGCTGCGACCTGGATTTCACCCAGCCGGACTAAACCGGAGACAGCAACGGAGAGAGACGAACCATGTTTGAGATAGAAGTCGACGGCCGCAAGATACAGGCCAACGAGGGCGAGACCATCCTGACCGTGCTGCGGCGGGAGGGTGTGCAGGTTCCCACCCTGTGCTTCATGGAGGGGCTGCTTCCGAGCGGCGCCTGCCGGATGTGCGTGGTGGAGGCCGAGGGCATGCCCGCGCTGGTGCCCTCCTGCTCCTACCCGGCGGCCGCGGGCATGAAGCTGAAAACCCGGTCGCCAAAGGTGCTGGCCGCCAGGCGCACGGTGCTCGAGCTGCTCATGGCCAACCACCCGGACGACTGCCTGTACTGCAGCCGCAGCGGCAAGTGCGACCTGCAGAATCTCTCCCAGGAGATGGGCATCCGCGGGCGGCGCTTCCCGGCGACCCGCACCCCCCAGGACGCCGACGTGTCCAGCCCGTCGATCGTCCGCGACCCGGAGAAGTGCGTGCTCTGCGGCAAGTGCGTGCGGGTCTGCGAGGAGATCCAGGGTGTCTCGGCCATCGACTTCGTGGGTCGCGGCAGTAGGGCCCACGTGGGCACCGCCTTCGACCAGGGGCTCAACGTGTCCAGCTGCGTCAACTGCGGCCAGTGCATCCTGGCGTGTCCGACCGGCGCGCTGGCCGAGCGCTCCTACATCGACCAGGTCATTGCGGCGCTGGCCGATCCCTCCAAGACCGTGGTAGTGCAGCACGCCCCGGCGGTCTCGGTGACCCTGGCCGAGGAGTTCGGGGTCAAGCCCGGCAAGGACGTCGACGGCCAGATGGTCGCGGCGCTCCGCCGGGTGGGTTTCAAGCGGGTCTTCGACACCTCCTTCACCGCCGACCTGACCATCATGGAGGAGGGCTCGGAGTTGGTGCACCGGGTCCAGACCGGCGGCGCCCTGCCCATGCTGACCAGTTGCTCGCCGGGCTGGATCAAGTTCATCGAGCAGTTCTACCCGGACCTGCTGCCCAACGTTTCGACCTGCAAGAGCCCCCAGCAGATGATGGGCGCCCTGATCAAGTCCTTCTGGGCCGAGCGAGAGAAGATCGACCCGGCCAGCATCGTCAGCGTTTCGATCATGCCCTGCACCGCCAAGAAGTTCGAGTGCAGCCGCGAGGAAATGGGCCGGGGCGGGGTGGCCGACGTGGACTACGTCCTGACCACCCGCGAGCTCGGCCAGCTGCTGCGCATCTTCGGCGTGGACGTGGCTACCATCGCGCCGGAGACGGCGGACACGCCCTTCGGCGAGCGCACCACCGCCGGCAAGATCTTCGGCGCCTCCGGTGGCGTGATGGAGGCCGCGGTCCGCACCGCCCATGTGCTGATCACCGGCCAGGAGATGGGCGATCTCAAGATCCAGCCCCTGCGCGGCCAGAAGGGCATCAAGGAGTTGCACGCCAAGATCGGCGACCTGGAGGTCGGGGCGGCGGTGGCCAGCGGGCTGGCCAACGCCCGCAAGCTGCTCGACGAGGTCCGGGCCGGCCGCAAGGATCTGCAGTTCATCGAGATCATGACCTGCCCGGGCGGCTGCGTGGGCGGCGGCGGCCAGCCCATCGGCACCGACCAGGCCAAGGTGCGCGCGCGCATGGGGGCGCTCTACCAGATCGACCGCGACGAGGCGTCGCGGGTCAGCCACAAGAACCAGCATGTCCAGCGCCTCTACCAGGAGTTCCTGGGCAAGCCCCTTGGCGAGAAGAGCCACCACCTACTGCATACGCACTACCAGAAGCGCGAGGTGCTGATCTGACCTCCGAAGCGCCCGCCGGCGGCAGCTGGCGGGAAATTTGACGGCACCCGGGTACAATGCGCGCCGGCGGACTCCGGCCGGCGCGAGGAGAAGGATGAGATGAGCAAGGCGAAGATCCTGGTGGTTGACGACGATCCCGACGTGGTCGAGCAGGTTTCCCTGGTGCTCGACTCGGGCGGGTATGAGGTGGTCTCGGCCGGCGGCGTCGAGGAGGCCGAGCAGGCGTTGCTCTCCTTCCGGCCGGACGCGGCGGTGCTCGACCTGATGATGGAGCAGCAGGACTCAGGGTTCGTGCTCTGCCACGAGATCAAGCGGCTCTATCCCGACACGCCGGTGATCCTGCTCACGTCCGTCAAGGCGGCCACGGGGATGTCCTTCGAGCCGGCCTCGGCCGAGCAGGCCGGATGGGTCAAGGCCGAGAAGATCCTGGACAAGCCGGTCCGCCCGGAGCAGCTGCTGCGCGAGGTCGAGGCCCAGTTGGTCCGCACGGGCAAGCTCAGCCATCCGGCCGGGAAGGGCCACTAGCGGCCGCCGACGATCGCGCGGCGCTGTCTGGAAGCGAGGTGCTGAGGTGACCGAATCCGCGCCCAAGCACTTCGTGACCACCGCCCCGGAGCGCTGCCGGGTCTGTTACACCTGCATCCGGGAGTGCCCGGCCAAGGCCATCCGCATCTCCGGCAGCCAGGCCGAGGTCCTGCCCGAGCGCTGCATCTGCTGCGGCAACTGCGTCAAGGTCTGCAGCCAGAAGGCCAAGCAGATCGTGGACACCGCCGCACCGGTGCGCGCGCTGCTCGGCTCCGGCCGGCGCACCGCCGCCTGTCTGGCGCCGAGCTTCCCGGCCGAGTTCCCGGACGTCGATCACCGCCGGCTGGTCGGAGCGTTGCGCCGCCTGGGCTTCGGCCTGGTCACCGAGGTGGGCTTCGGCGCCGACCTGGTGGCCGATCGCTACCGGCGGCTACTGGAGGGCGGTGACGGCCGGCGCTGGATCGCCACCAGCTGCCCGGCGGTGGTCACCTACGTGGAGCACTATCACCCGGGGCTGGTCAAGGACCTGGCGCCCATCGTCTCGCCGATGATCGCCATGGCCCGGGCCCTGCGCCGCCTGCACGGACGGGATCTGGGCATGGTCTTCGTTGGCCCGTGCGTGGCCAAGAAGATGGAGGTGGCCGACCCGCAGCTGCCCGGCGAGCTCGATGCGGCCATCACCTTCGCCGAGCTCCGGCGCATGTTGGAGGACGCCGGGATAGACCCGGCCGCGGCCGAGCCCTCCGACTTCGACGAGCCGCGCGCCGGGCTGGGCGCGCTCTTCCCGATCAGCCGGGGGTTGCTCCAGGCCGCCGACATCCACGAGGACCTGCTCGACGGCCGGGTGGTGTCCGCCGACGGCCGCAACAGCATGACCGACGTGCTGGCCCAGTTCGAGGAGGGCGTGCTCGACGCCCGGTTGCTGGAGGTGCTCTGCTGCCACGGCTGCGTCATGGGGCCTGGCTACAGCCGGCCGGCGCAGCTCTTCGAGCGTCGGGCGGCGGTGCGGGACTACGTTCGCAGTCAGCAGGAGTCGGCCGACGCGGACCGCTGGCGGCGGAACGTGGAGCGCTTCAGCGACCTGGACCTCTCCCGCGCCTACGGAGCGGAGGACCGGCGGGTGTCTCCGGTGGGCGACGGCGGGGCGGTGCAGGAGGTGCTGGCCAGGATGGGCAAGCACCGGCCGGAGGACGAGCTCAACTGCGGGGCCTGCGGCTACGACACCTGCCGGGAGCACGCCGCGGCCATCGTCAAGGGCCTGGCCGAGAGCGAGATGTGCCTGCCCTACACCATAGAGCAGCTCAAGGTGACGGTGCGCGAACTGGCCAGCTCCAACGAGCAGCTGGCCAGCGCCCAGGCCGCGCTGCTCCAGGCCGAGAAGCTGGCCAACATGGGCCAGCTGGCCGCGGGCATCGCCCACGAGATCAACAACCCCCTGGGCATCGTCCTGCTCTACGCCCACACCATGCTGGAGGGGGCCGCCGACCAGGCCGCCAAGGCCGACCTGGGGGTGATCGTCGAACAGGCCGACCGCTGCAAACGGATCGTCGCCGGCCTGCTGCACTTCGCCCGGCGCAACAAGGTCGTGCCCCAGCCCACCGACCTGCGTGAGCTGGTGGAGCGCACCCTGGGCATGCTGCACCTGCCCCCGGAGATCCGCACCTCGGTGCGGACCGACTGTCCGGACCCCCGGGCGGAGGTGGACCGCGACCAGATGGCCCAGGTGCTGACCAACCTGTTCACCAACGCGCAGGATGCCATGCCCTGGGGCGGCGAGCTGTCCGTGGCGGTCTCCGGCGGCGACGACTGCGTGCACATCGACGTCAGCGACACCGGCCGGGGCATCCGCCCGGAGATCATCAACAAGATCTTCGAGCCGTTCTTCACGACCAAGCAGATCGGCCGGGGCACCGGGCTGGGTCTGGCGGTCACCTACGGCATAGTCAAGATGCACCGCGGCAACATCACCGTGACCTCCAACGCCGACCCGGCCAAGGGCCCGACCGGCACGACCTTCCGGGTGACCCTGCCCCGGAAGGCGGAGATGGGGTGACCCGGTTCCGACCGGTGCGGGGGGCGGGAGGCCTGTCGTGGACGTCCTGAGGATCCTGATCGTCGACGACGAGCCCGGCCTGCGCATGGGCGCAGCGCGGGCGCTGCGCGACTTCCAGGTCAGCCTGCCCGACGGCGGCGGCGAGGTGGGTTTCGTTCTGGACGAGGCCGACAGCGCCGAGGCGGCCGCCGCGCGGATGGCCGCCGAGCGTCCCCAGATCATGCTCCTGGACCACCGCCTGCCGGGCATGAGCGGCACCGACTTCCTGGACAAGCTTGGCCTGGAGATCAACGGCGACCTGCTGGTCATCATGATCACCGCCTACGCATCCCTGGAGACGGCGGTGGCCGCCGCCAAGCGCGGGGCCTACGACCTGCTGGCCAAGCCGTTCACGCCGGAGGAACTCCGGGGCATGGTCCGCAAGGCGGCCATCCGGGTCATGCTCCAGCGCCAGGCCCGCAAGCTGGCCGAGGAGAAGCGGCGGGTGCGCTTCGAGTTCGTCCGGGTGCTGGCCCACGAACTCAAGAGCCCGCTGGGGGCCATCGAGGGCTACCTGAACATCTGCGTCTCGCCAGAGGTGCGGGTCTCCGAGGAGAAGCGCCGGGAGATGATCGCGCGGTCGATAGAGCGCCTGGCCGGCATGCGCCAGCTGATCACCGACCTCTTGGACCTCACCCGCATCGAGTCCGGCGAGAAGAAGCGCGAGCTGGTCGCGGTGGACCTGGCCGCGGTGGCCCGCGAGGCGGTGGAGAACGTCCTGCCCCAGGCGGCGGCGCGGGGCATCACGGTGAATCTGGATTGCCCGGCGCCGCTCGAGGTCCGGGCGGACCGGGGCGAACTGGCCATCATCGTCAACAATCTGGTCTCCAACGCCGTGAAGTACAACCGCGACGGAGGGCGAGTGGACGCGCGCATCCGGCGCACCCCCGAGGGCGTCGAGATCGCCGTCGCGGACACCGGCATCGGCATGACCGCCGAGGAGGCCGGCCGGCTCTTCAAGGAGTTTTCGCGCATCCGCAACGCCCGGACTTCGGGAATAGACGGGAGCGGTCTGGGGCTGTCCATAGTCAGGAAGCTGGCGGAGCTCTACCGCGGGGAGGCCTCCGTGCGGAGCGTCCCGGGCGAGGGCAGCACCTTCACCGTGCTGCTCCGCGAGGTGAGCCCGCCGGGCGCAGGAGGAAAGCCGTGAGCCACAGGGCCGTTGGAGGGACGCCCCCGACCATCGTCGACGAACCGGCCATCGGCGGGGTCCTGGCCGCGCGGGCCCGGCCCGACGCGGGGCGCATCCGCGGGATCCTGGCCAAGGCCCGGGAGGCCCGGGGCCTGGAGATGCCCGAGGTGGCGGAGCTGGCCTCGGTCAGCGACCCGGAGCTGTTGGGCGAGGTCTTCGCCGCCGCCCGCGAGGTCAAGGAGCGCATTTACGGCCGCCGCCTGGTGATTTTCGCGCCGCTGTACATCTCGAACCTGTGCGCCAACGAGTGCCTGTACTGCGCCTTCCGGGTGCGGAACAAGGCGGTGAGGCGCCGGGCCCTGACGGTCCCCGAGATCGAGCGCGAGGTGCGGGAGTTGGTCGAGCAGGGCCACAAGCGCGTGCTGCTGGTGGCCGGCGAATCCTATCCGCAGAAGGGCTTCGACTACGTGCTGGAGGCCATCGAGGCGGTCTATCGCTCCCGGAGCGGCCGGGGGGAGATCCGCCGGGTCAACGTCAACGTCGCGCCCCTGACCGCCGAGGAGTTCGCGCGCCTGAAGTCCGCGAAGATCGGCACCTACCAGCTCTTCCAGGAGACCTATCACCGCGAGACCTACGCGCGGGTCCACCTGGCCGGGAAGAAGCGCGACTTCGACTGGCGGGTCACGGCCATGGACCGGGCCATGCAGGCCGGCATCGATGACGTGGGCATCGGCGTGCTCTTCGGCCTGTGCGACTGGCGCTTCGAGCTCCTGGCGCTGATGCAGCACATCCGCCACCTGGAGCGCGAGTACGGCGTGGGCCCTCACACCATCAGCGTGCCGCGCCTCGAGCCGGCGGTCGGTTCGGACATGGCCGCCAGCCCGCCCTACCCGGTCAGCGACGTCGATTTCCGGAAGATCGTGGCGATCCTCCGCCTGGCCGTGCCCTACACCGGGATCATAATGTCCACCCGCGAGACGGCCGCCATCCGCCGGGAGAGTTTCGCGCTGGGCGTCTCGCAGATCTCGGCTGGCAGCCGGACCAATCCGGGCGGCTATGCCGACGGGCCGGCGGAGGAGGCCGGCGCGGCCGGCGGGCAGTTCTCGCTGGGCGACCACCGTTCGCTCGACGAGGTCATCCGCGACGTGGCCGCGCTGGGCTACATCCCGTCCTTCTGCACGGCCTGCTACCGGCTGGGTCGCACCGGCGGGGACTTCATGGACCTGGCCAGGCCCGGCGAGATCAAGGAGCACTGCGACCCCAACGCGCTGTCCACCTTCACCGAGTACCTGCTGGACTACGCCTCGCCGGCCACCCGCGAGGTCGGCGAGAGGCTGGTCACGGAGGCGCTCGCGACCATGCCCGAATCCCAGCGCCGGGCCTCCGAGGCCATGATCGCCAAGATCAAGGGCGGCGGGCGCGATGTCTACTGCTGAACCCGTCGGCGGCGCAGCCGGCTTCCGCATCGAGGGCGACTCGCTCGGCGAGCGCCAGGTGCCGGCCGGGGCATTCTGGGGCGTTCACACCGCGCGGGCGCTGGAGAACTTCCCGCTCTCCGGGCGGCGGGTCCACCCGGAGCTGGTCCGCGCCTACGGGGCGGTGAAGCTCGCCTGCGCGCTCACCAACCGCGCCGTCGGGTGCTGGGCCGCCGACCCGGCCAAGGCCGAGGCCATCGAGCGGGCTTGCCGGGAGATGGCCGAGGGGCTGCTCGACGCTCACGTGGTCGTCGACGCGCTCCAGGGCGGCGCCGGTACCAGCACCAACATGAACGTCAACGAGGTGCTGGCCAACCGGGCCCTCGAGATCCTGGGCGAGCCCCGCGGAAAGTACTCGCGGGTCTCCCCGCTCGACGACCTCAACCTCCACCAATCGACCAACGACACCTATCCGACGGCCCTGAAGCTGGCCGCGGTGCGGCTGCTGCGCCGGCTGGAGGCGGAGTTGGTCGCGCTGCAGGAGTCCTTCCAGGCCGCCGAGAAGCGCTTCGCCGGGGTGGTCAAGGTCGGGCGCACCCAGCTGCAGGACGCGGTGCTCACCACCCTCGGGCGGGAGATGAGCGCCTACGCCGACGCGCTCAGCCGCGACCGCTGGCGGGTCTACAAGTGCGAGGAGCGCCTGCGGGTGGTGAACCTGGGCGGCACGGCCATCGGCACCGGCCTGGCCGCGCCGCGCCAATACGTCTTCCGGGCGGCGGAGACGCTCAAGGAGGTCACCGGCATCGGCTTCGCCCGCGCCGAGAACCTGGTGGAGTGCACCCAGAACGCCGACGTCTTCGTCGAGGTCTCCGGGATCCTCAAGGCCTCGGCGGCGACGCTCGTGAAGATCTCAGGCGACCTGCGCCTGATGTCCAGCGGACCGGAGGCCGGCCTGGGCGAGCTCCGGCTCCCCGCGCGCCAGGCCGGCAGTTCGATCATGCCCGGCAAGGTCAACCCCGTCATCCCCGAGGCGGTGACCCAGGCGGCCATGCGGGTCATGGCCAACGATTCGGCCATCGCCTGGGCGGCCGGCTCCGGAAGCCTGGAACTCAACCCCTTCCTGCCGCTGGTGGCCGATTGCCTGCTGGAGAGCGTGGACCTGCTCGCGCGCTCCTGCGACATCCTCCGTCGCCACTGCGTTGAGGGCCTGGAGGCCGACGCCGAGCGCTGCCGCGCCCACGTGGAGGGTTCGACCGCCGCGGCCACCGCGCTGGTGCCGGCCCTGGGCTACGAGGGCGCCTGCCGGGTCGCGAAGTCTGCGAGAGAGACCGGCCGCACAGTCCGGCAGGTGGTCCTCGACGGGAAGCTGATGACCGCCGCAGAGTTCGACGCCCTGATCAGTCCGGAGGCAGTCTGCCGCCTGGGCATGCCGGAGAAGCGTTAGCCGCAAAGATGCGCAAAAGGCGCAAGGGGATTGAGATTGGAGCTACATACGAAGTCAACCGCACCCACCCTCTTGCGCTTCTTGCGCCTCTTTGCGGCCGGCATGACTTCCATGCGTAGGACGCAAGGGATGGGGCTGAAGGCAACGGCATTCACGAGCCGCAAAGGTGCGCAGAAGGCGCAAGGGGATCGGCTATGAAAGAACCGGTGTTCGCACTATGCGATCGGATTCGGGAGATCAGTTTGGCCCTGCATGCGCATCTTCGGCACGGGCACCTCGAGAAGGTCTATGAAAACGGCCTGGCTCACCGACTGCGCAAGGCCGGACTGGCGGCCGAACAGCAGTCTCCGCTCAAGGTGTTCGATGAGGATGGCACCGTGCTGGGCGAATACTCGGCAGACATCTTCGTGGAGAAGATGCTAATCGTTGAGTTGAAGGCCTGCAAGACACTGGCTGACGAGCACACGGCTCAACTGCTTGGCTACCTGCGCGCGTGCCGTGTGGAGCACGGCCTCCTGGTCAACTTCGGAGCTCCGAAGCTGGAGATCCGGAAGTTTGTCTTGTCGCAGTAGGCGCAGGCTAGCCGCCGCAGGGGAGTGAGACGGTGCGATTCATGGCCGCAAGGACGTACCAAGGGCGCAAGGGGTTCTTAAGAAGGAACCCGGCCCAGCAGCCGCCCCTTCACACTCTCTTGCGCTTCTTGCGCCTCTTTGCGGCTGGTCTCCCGGCGCCTTCGGCTTCTGTCGGCCATGGTGAATTTCCTCTTTGCGGCTAGGATGACTTCCATGCGCAAATCACCCAAGGGTTTCCGGCTGCACATCGGCATCTTCGGCCGCCGGAACGTCGGCAAGAGCAGCTTGCTCAACGCCATCACCCGGCAGCAGGTCTCCATCGTCAGCGAGGTGGCCGGCACGACCACCGACCCGGTGGAGAAGCCCATGGAGCTGCTGCCGCTCGGGCCGGTGCTCTTCATCGACACCGCCGGGATCGACGACGTTGGGGCGCTGGGAGCCATGCGCGTCCAGAAGACCCGCCAGGTCTTCGACCGCACCGACCTGGGCGTCCTGGTGGTCGCCGCCGGCGACTGGGGCGAGTACGAGGACGGCATCCTGGCGGCGCTCGGCGAGCGCAAGGTGCCGGCCGTGGTGGTCTTCAACAAGGCCGACCTGGCCGCCCCGGCGGCGGAGCTTGTTGCGCGGTTGGAGGCCGGGAAGCTCCGGGCGGTGCGCACCGTGGCCAGCCGGGGCGAGGGCCTGGCCGACCTGCGCGAGGCTTTGCTCGCCGCCGCGCCGGCCGACTACATCGAGTCGCCGGCCATCCTCTCCGACCTGGTCGGCGCCGGCGAGATGGCCGTGCTGGTGGTGCCGGTCGACAAGGAGGCCCCCAAGGGCCGGCTGATCCTGCCCCAGGTGCAGGCCATCCGCGACCTGCTGGACGGCGACGCCTACTGCCTGGTGGTCAAGGAGCGCGAGCTGCGCGACGCGCTGGAGCGCCTCAAGCGGCCGCCCAAGCTCGTGGTCACCGACTCCCAGGCCTTCCTCAAGGTCTCCGGGGACACGCCGCGGGAGGTGCCGCTGACCAGCTTCAGCATCCTCTTCGCCCGGTTCCGCGGGGACCTCGTCGAGCAGGCCCGTGGGGCGCTGGCCGTCGAGGACCTGCGGCCCGGCGACCGGGTGCTCGTCGCCGAGGCCTGCTCGCACCACCCCATCGCCGAGGACATCGGGCGGGTGAAGATCCCGCGCTGGCTCCGCCAGTACGTCGGCGGCGAGCTCGACTTCACCACCGTCCAGGGCCACGACTTCCCCGAGGACGTCTCCGGCTACAAGCTCGTCATCCACTGCGGCGCCTGCATGTGGAACCGCCGGGAGATGCTCAGCCGCATCATGCGCTGCCGCGCGGCCGGAGTGCCCATCACCAACTACGGTCTGGTCATCGCCTACAGCCTGGGGATCTTCGAGCGCTCGCTCGAGCCCTTCCCGGCGGCGCTCGACGCCTTCCGCGCCGAGAAGGCCGCCCGGGCCGCTCGCGCCGGACGCCCGGGGAAGGGCTGACCGCGTGGACCGCCCCGAAGTGCTGGGCTGGCTCCGCGAGGCGCGGGCCGAGCGCCTGGAGGAGCTCTGGCGGCTGGCCGACCGCGTCCGCCGGGAGTCGGTCGGCGACGAGGTCCACCTCCGGGGGCTCGTAGAGTTCTCCAACCACTGCCGGCGGACCTGTGCCTACTGCGGGATGAACGCGGGGCACTCTGGCCTGGTCCGCTACCGCATGACCGCCGAGGAGATACTGGACTCTGCCCGGCAGGCCCGCGGCCTTGGCTACGGCACGGTGGTGCTCCAGTCCGGCGAGGACCCGGAGCTCGATCCGTCTTGGCTCGCCGGGGTCGTCCGGCGGATCAAGGGCGAGACCGGCCTGGCCGTCACTCTGGGCGTCGGCGAACGCGGGCGCGAGGCCTACGCGCTCTGGCGCGAGGCCGGGGCCGACCGCTATCTGCTGCGCTTCGAGACCTCCAACCCCGAGCTCTTCGCCCGGATCCACTCCGGCGGCGACGGCAGCCTGGAGGCCAGGCTGGAGCGCCTCCGCTGGCTGGGGGATCTGGGCTACGAGGTGGGCAGCGGGGTGATGGTCGGCATCCCCGGGCAGACCTTCGAGGACCTGGCCGGCGACCTGGAAATTTTCAGGAAGCTGGACCTGGACATGATCGGCATCGGACCGTACCTGGCCCATCCGGACACGCCGCTGGGGGCGCAGGCGGAGGCCATCCG